>DATFRY010000366.1:0-41337 GCA_035262925.1 Kofleriaceae bacterium
CGTCCCCTCTCGGCCTCGCCTTGGCCGGCGCGTGCGCGCTGGTGGTCGCGCCGCGCGCCGTGGCCGCCGCGCCCGGCAGCGAGCCGATCGTGCTCGAGGCCCACGGCGGCCCGCGGCCGGCGGACGCCGACAGGCTGCTGCGCCCGGTCCTGGCCGAGCTGGCGCGCAGCGGCTTCACCGGGCCGCCGGCGGTCGCGCAGAGAATCGACGGGTCGCTGTCGCGCCCGGCCGCGTCGCTCGCCGACGAGCGCGCCGCCGAGGCGGTCCGCATCATCGAGTCGGGCTACAAGCTCTTCCTGAGCGGCAAGTTCGACCGCGCCGCGGAGGAGATCGAGCGCGGGCTGCGCGTCCTCCACGCGGCGCCGGCCGCGCTGGTCGGCAAGAACGACGATCGGCGCGACGCGGTCATGCGCGGGCTCATCGGGCTGGCGCTGTCGCACAAGCGGCGCGGCCGCACCACGCAGGCCGCCGAGGCGATGAAGGAGCTGGTGCGCAGCTTCCCCGACCGCGAGCTGAGCTACAAGGACTACGGCCCGGAGCCGCACGAGCTGTTCGACGCCGTGCGCCGCGACCTCGACCGCGAGGGCAAGGGCTCCATCGCGGTCGACCTCGATGACGACCGCACCGTCGTCTTCATCGACGAGCACTACGTCAACTCGGGCGACGTCAAGATCCCCGATCTCTACCCCGGGACCTACCGGCTGTTCCTGCAGCAGGGCAACCGGTTCGGCCGCGTGCACGACGTCGTGGTCGAGGCGGGCAGCACGACCGCGGTCAGTCTGTCGTGGCAGCTCGACGCCGTCCTGCACACCGACGGCGGGGTGGCGCTGGTGTTCGACGACGAGGCGGCGCGCCGCGAGATGGAGCCGCGCTTCGCGGTCCGGCTGGCGCGCGCGCTGGGCGCGCCCAGCGTGGTGGTGCTGGGAATCCGGGAGAACCGCGGCCGTCGCTCGGTGGTGGGCGCGTTCTACGCCGCCGACTCGACGCGCCCGCTGCGCAGCGGGGCGGTCGCGGTCGAGCCGGTGGTCCCCGGCGTGGAGCGGTTCGAGGCGCTGGCCCGGCTGCTGGCCGGCGACGACGAGGCGGCGGCCCTGGTCGCGCCGCTCGGCGACGAGGCGCGCAAGGCGCCGGTGCCCGCCGCCGCGCGCGAGCATCGCGACACGGGAGGGCGGCCGCTCATGGTGTGGAAGTGGCTGACCCTGGGGGTCGGGCTGGGCGCCGTGGCCGGCGGCGTCACGCTCTACGCGGCCGACAACGGGGGAGGCTCGCGCGACCAGTTCGAGCGCAACACGCGCTCGACCGGGATCGCCATCGCCTCGGCCGGCGCGGCGCTGACCGGGCTCGGCATCTACTTCTTCTTCCGCGACCACAGCGACCGCATCGAGGCCGAGGAGAGCGCCCATTCGGCCGCGCTGGTCCCGGTCGACGGCGGAGGCGCGGCGCTGGTCCTGGGCGGCCGGTTCTAGCCAGTTCCAGGCCGAGGGGCTGCCGGGCGCCCGCGTCGCGCCCGCCCTACTTCGGCGCGATCTCCTCGTCGACCAGCTGCTTGACCAGGGCGGCGTCGACCCGGCCCTTGTGTTTCTTCATGACCGCGCCGACCAGGCGGCCGGCGCTCTTCGGATCGGGCGGGGAGGCGAGCTCGGCGATGGCCTCGCGCACGGCGGCGCGGGCCTCTTCGGGGCCCATCTGCTCGGGCAAGAACTGGCTGCAGAAGGCGGCCTCGAAGTCGAGCTCGGCCGTGTGCTCGGCCCCCTTCTGGCCGGCGGCGGCGAACTCCTCGCGCGCCTTCTCCAGCGACTTCTTGTAGGCCGCGATGACGTCGCGGACCAGCTCGTCGTCCACGGTGCCCTTGAAGCCGGCCGCGGTGCGCCGCTCCATCACCTTGGTGTTGATCATGCGGATGATGTTGGCCACGCGCAGGTCCCGGGCCTTGATCGCGGCGGTCAGCCGCGCGCGCAGATCCTCTTCCAGCGACATGCCCGCACTCTACCCCAGGCCGCAGGCTCGATCCCGCCGGAGCCAGGGTTCGCCTGTGTCGAACCCGACCAGGCGAACCGTCGACCGAACTGAGCTCCGGGGTCAGGTGGGGCGCGGCGCGCTGCGGGCCTCGAGGATCCTGACCGGCGGGTGAGCGCCGGAGCTCTGCCGCGTGAGCCCGGCCGGGAAGAAACGCGCCTCGGCGAAGCCGGCGCCGAGCAGCGCCCGGCCGGCCTGGCCCGAGTCGGCGTAGTGGAAGTGGACCCGGCCGCGCGCGAACAGCTGCAGGAGCGCGACGAACGCGCGCGCCCCGCGCACCCGCTCGATGTCCTCACCCAGGTGGAGGTCGCTGAGGTACAGGCCGAAGGGGAAGCGGGCCAGCACACGCGCGATGCGCCGCCACATGCCCTCGACGGCGGCGCGATCGAAGTAGTTGAGCAGGCCCTCGGTGACGATGGCGAGGCCGCGCGACGGATCGAAGAATCGCGCCGCCACGTCGTCCAGGCTCCCCGGCCCATCGTCGGCCAGCGCGTCGACCTCGACGACCAGGTGATGCGATCCGACCGGCTCGGCCACGCGGGTCAGCGCCTGGCGCTTGCGCCGGGCCATGGCCGGCAGGTCGCCCTCTATATAGAAGAGGCGCTCGCCGTGGCGCCGCGTGAAGCGCAGCCCGCGCGGCGACAGGCCGGCGGCCACCTCGAGCACCTGCAGCACCTCGCCGCGCTCGATGGCCTGCTCGAGCCGCTCGTCGATGGCGCGGTGGCGACCGAGCAGGACATCCTCGAGCGCGGGCCCACCGGCGAGGCGCGCCGCGCGATCGATGGGCGAGAAGGCCGCGACCAGCAGCTGTCCCGCGCGCGTGCGCAGCGCGGGATCGCCGAGCCCGTTGCGGTACCAGACGTACCCCGTGAAGTGCGCGGTCGGGCTGATACGGGCGCTCCCACCCCGGTGCTCGGACATAGACCCCGAGAATCGCAGAACACAAAGCGCTCGACACCTGAACAAATTACCAGTATAACGATCTCATCATGCGGCTCGCCTGTGTGTATCTGCCGGTCTTCCCTCTACAGATGGAGGTCCGGCAGCAGCCGCAGCTTGCCGGCCGGGCCGTCGTGGTCGTGGGCGCCGGGACGCGACCGGAGGTGGTGGCCTGCTCGCGCGCCGCGTTCCAGGCGGGTGTGCGCGAGGGGATGAGCCCGTGCCAGGCGCGCGCGCGCGTCGGTGACCTCACCGCGGTGGTCGGCTCGCCGCGGAGGTGGCGCGAGGAGCTCTCCGACCTGGCGGCCGAGATCGCCGCGCTGTCCGCGCCGGGAGCCGGCGTCGACACATCGGAGGCGCTGCGCGGCGAGGGCGTGGTGGCTCACCCGGTCCTGTTCGCCCCGGTGCCCGCCGGCCAGCGCAGCGACCGGTTCGCCCGCAAGCTGCTCGACGTCACCGCCGCGCGGCGCATGAGCGCGCGCGTCGGGATCGCGGCGGACCGCTTCACCGCGCGCGCCGCGGCGCGCGTCCGCGGGGGCGCGCCGGTCGCGGTGGTGTCGCGCGCGCACGCGGCCGCGTTCCTCGCGCCGCTCTCGATCGACCTCCTGCCGCTCCGCGAGGAGGTGCGCGTGCTGCTGCACGCCGCCGGGGTGCACACCCTCGGCGAGTTCGCGGCGCTTCCGCCTCCGACGATCGCCTGCCGCGCGGCCGGCGCGGTCGACTATCAGGAGCTGGCGCGCGGGCAGGCCCCGGGCGAGCCGTGCCCGCGGGCATCGACGCTCGCGCCCCGCCTGCCCGCGCGGCCGGCGCCCACCCGCCGCGCGAGCGCGCGACGCGGCCCCGGCGAGCGCCAGCTCGATCTGGCGAGCTGACCGACGGAGGCGAGCGCGGCGGCGGCGGCGGCCGCGCGTCCCACCGGCGAATCCACCCGGCGTCGCGGAGCGCCTCCGTGCTATACCGGATCGTCCACCTGGTGCGAGGTGCCCATGGATCCGCGAGAGGGCAAGGAGAGGGAAGTCGCGCAGCTGGCCGGTCCGAGGATGCCGGCCGACCACGGCCTGTCGTCGCTCGGTCTCCTCATGCAGCTCGGAGGCTCGCTGTTCCTCGGCGGCATGGTGATGTTCAGCGTCTCGGCCCTGTTTGCCAGCGAGGCGCGCGGGTGGTTCTTCCTGCTGGTCGTCTGCGCCGCGGGCGCGGTGCGCTCGGGCCTCCATCGCGCGGCCGGCACGGCGCTGCTGTATGGATCGCAGCGCGGCCCGTTCCGCCCGACCTGCACCTATGTCGCGTTCGCGGTCGCGCACAGCGCGTTCACCCTCCTGGTCCTCAACCGGGGAGGAGGGGTGCCGCTCGCCGTCAACCTCGCGACCGCGCTCCTCTTGCTCGGATGGCCCATCACGCTGGCGGTGCTTCTGTCGCGGCCGCGGCTGCGCGGCCTGGCCGCCGATGGCGCGCTGCCGGTCGCCGAGGACATGGGCTTCGAGGGCGCGGCGGCCCTCATGGTGCTGCTCGGACTGGTCGGCTCGCTGGCCGCGCTGCTCATCGCCTACACGCTCGTGAAGTCGCCGGCCGAGCTGCTCGGCTCGCCGCAGGGGCTGCTCGTGGTCGGAGTGTTCGGCATGCTGTTCGTGCGCTCGCTCCTGCACACGGTGGCCGGCGTCAGGGGCACGCGCGGCATCGACTCGGACGGCGCGATCGAGTCGACGTCGCGCTACTACAGCTTCGGCGTGGTCTCGTCGGTCATCGCCGGGGGCGCGGCCTTCATCCTCGTCATCCCCGAGGCCATGCATCCGACCTCGCTGCTCACCGTCGGACTGGTCGTCTACGTGCTCCTGTGCTGGCCGCTCATCCTGCGCCGCTACTACACCGAGCGGGTCTTCGCCAACCTCCTGGCCGGCGCGGACGCCCCGAGCCATCGGCGCGCGCCCGATGCCGGCATGACCGCGGTCGGCTGGCTGCTCCTCGCGCTCGGCGTGCCGATGCTGGCCGTGGCGTTACCGGCCTCGCTGTTCCTCGGCGACGCGTGGAACACGCTCCCGCCCGACGGTTTCCCGCACGGCAGCCTGCTCCTCCTGGTCGCCGGCAGCCACTCGACCTGGTGGTGGGTCGGGGTCGGCATGGCCCAGGTGTGGGCCGGCCTCGAGCTGGTGCACATGACCGACCGCCACCGCCTCGCTCCCACGATCTACGGCGTGATCGCGACGGCCGTGACCCTCTACGTCATGTGGCCGGAGCTGGGGCAGATGCAGACGCTCGGCGTGCAAGGCCCGACGGGGTTCGGCTCGCTCACCACCATCGTGATGATCGCCATCATCCTGGTGCCGCCGATCGGGACCCTCGTCCTGGCCAACCGGGCGCTCCTGCCGACCGCGCAGGCGCGGCTCAGGACCCCGGCCGCCCGGCCGGGAGCAGGATCAGGCGCGCGACCCGGGGCCGGACCGGGAACCGGCGGCGCCGCCGGCCAGTGACGCCGCCCAGGCGTCGGCGAGGCGGCGCGAGCGCGCGCCCTGTCCCTCGGCGTCGAGCGCGCGCTCGTCGTCGCCGACGATGCTCAGCCGCACGATCAGGTGATCGGGCGGCAGGATCGAGAACCGGTCGCTCCACTCGACCGCGATCACCCCCTGGCCCCAGAGCTCGTCGAAGCCGATGTGGTCGAGCTCGGCGGCGGACGCGATGCGATAGAGGTCAGCGTGGTGCAGCGGCAGGCGGCCGCCGCGCAGCTGGTTCAGGATCGTGAAGGTCGGGCTGGTGACGCGCACGTGATCGGGCACGCCCAGCCCGCGGGCCAGGCCGGTCACGAAGCGGGTCTTTCCCGCGCCCAGCTCTCCGACCAGGCCGATGGCGTCGCCCGCCTCGACCAGCCGGGCCAGCGCGCGCGCGGCGGCTTCGGTCTCTTCCGGGCCGCTCGTGCGATGTCCGGTGATGCCCACGCCGCGACCCTACCGCACCGCGGCGGCGCTCGCGGCGCATGTCGCGCGGCGCCGGTCGATGTGACCGGATGGACGGGGTGCGAGTCGCGCCTACGCGCCTGTGGGGACTTGTTCCGCGGCCAGGCGCGCGGTATGTCGGGGCTCATGCCGGCTCTTCGATTCCTGCTGCTGGGGCCGGCGCTGGCGCTGGTCGCCTGCCGGGGCGATGTCCGGCGGGAGGTGCAGCCGCTCCCCCGGGTCGACACGCGCCCTGCGTTCCAGCGCCCGGGGCCGCCGCCGCCCGCGGTGGCCAGCTACCGCATCGAGGCGGCGCTCGACGCCGACAAGCACTTCATCACCGCCAGCCAGACGCTGACCTGGCGCAACACCGGCAAGAGCCCGGTGCGCGAGCTGCCGTTCCACCTCTACCTCAACGCATTCAAGAACGAGACCTCGGTGTTCATGCGCGAGTCGCGCGGCGTGATGCGCGGCGCGCGCGCGTCGAAGCGCAACTGGGGCTGGATCGAGGTGAAGACGATCCGCGTGGGCGACGGCGCCGACGTGGCGGCCAGGGCCCGCTTCTCCGGCCCCGACGAGACCGTGCTGGAGCTGCCGCTCGAGCATCCGGTCGCGCCCGGCGCCACCGTGCAGGTGTCGATGACCTTCGACGCCCAGCTGCCCGAGGTGTTCGCCCGCACCGGCTTCAAGGGCGAGTTCAACATGATCGGGCAGTGGTTCCCGAAGGTGGGCGTGCGCGTCGGCGAGGCCGGGCACGAGGTCTGGCACTGCGAGCCGTTCCACGCGAGGAGCGAGTTCTTCGCCGACTTCGGCAACTACGACGTCACGCTGACCGTGCCCGACACCCACGTGGTCGCCGCCACCGGGATGCTGGTCAAGGTGCGCGACAACCCGGACGCGACCCGCACGCTGGTCTACCGGGCCGAGGCGGTGCACGACTTCGCGTGGATGGCCGACCCCTACGTGGAGACCATCTCCGGCGCGGCCAGGACGCGCTGGGGCGAGGTCGAGGTGCGGGTCTACTTCCGCCCCGAGCAGAGGGACTTCGCCCCCCGCCACCTGGCCGCCGGCATCGCGACCATCGAGCAGTTCAGCGCGCGGTTCGTGGCCTACCCGTGGGCGCGCATGAGCATCATCGATCCGCCGATGGACGCCGAGGATGGCGCCGGCGGCATGGAGTATCCGACGCTGGTCACGACCGGCGGCGACGCGCTGATCCATCCCGAGGGGGTGCACTTCCCCGAGTTCGTCACCGTCCACGAGGTCGGGCACAACTGGTTCCAGGGCATGCTCGCCACCAACGAGGTGGACGAGGCCTGGCTCGACGAGGGGATGAACCAGTACGCCGACGGCCTGGTGATGGACGCGCTCTACGGCGAGAACGGCACCATCGACTGGGGCGGGCTGTGGGCCGGCTACTACGCGCTCAACGCGCAGTTCGGCGACGAGTTCCGCGCCGTGCCCGATCCGATCGCCCGGCGCTCGTACGAGTTCGTCGACGCCCCCTCGTACGGCACCGCGACCTACGTCATCACCGCGAGCGCGATGCGCACGCTCGAGAAGGCGGTCGGCAGCGAGCGGTTCGCCGCGGCGCTGCGCGCCTACGCAGAGAAGCACGCCTTCACGCACCCGACCGAGGCCGACCTGCGCCGCGTGCTCGAGCACGAGCTGGGCCAGGACCTGGGCTGGTTCTGGCAGCCGGCGCTTCATCAGCCGGGAGCGGAGGCCGACCTGCGCGTGCGCACGGTCCGCTGCCGCGTCAAGCACGAGCCGCAGGGCGTGTTCGGACGCGGCGGCCAGCGCAAGCTGGTCGACACCGAGCCGCCCGACAGCGGGCCGCAGCGCTGCGAGGTGGTGATCGAGAACCTCGGCCCGGTCGCGGTGCCGGTCGACGTCGAGATCACCACGGCAGACGGCACCGTGGTGCGCAAGCGGTGGGACGATCGCGGCCAGGGTCCGCGCTGGTCTCGCTTCGAGCTGGAGGTCGCGGATCGCGTCGTCCAGGTCGTGATCGATCCGGACGGCCTGGTTCCGCTCGTCCAGGGCGGCGCGCGGCGCGGCCTGCGGGTGGTGCCCGAGCGCGAGCCGTCGGCGCGCGCGGCCACTCACGGGCAGTTCTGGATGCAGACCGCCATGCAGGTCCTCGGACTATGACCGCCGAGAACGAATTCTTCGGCAGCGAGGACCTGCGGCCGCCGACCGGGGGGCCGCCGAGCGGGCCGGATCCGGACGAGTCGCAGGCCGTCAATCGATCGACCATGCCGCGCCCTGGGCTGCCCGCGCTCCTGCGCGCCGGCCTGCGCGGGCTGCGCCGCTACCCCGGGCTGGCCGCCACCCTCTATCTGGTCCAGGTCGCGCTGTCGGCCGGCGCGGCGCTGGTCGCCATGATGATGCTGGTGGCGGCGTTCGGCGAGCGGCCGCTGTTCGACCGCGCCATGGACGGCGACCTGGCCGCGCTCATCGCCTGCTTCCGGGGAGAGCCGGGGCTCGCGCTCGGGCTGTTCTGGATCGCGGCGTCGGCAGTCCTGCTCTACAGCGTCGTGTCTTGGTTCTTGACCGCGGGCCTGGTCGCCGTGTTCCTCGACGTGCCGTCGCGGCGGCGCGAGGTGGCGCGCTGGTTCGGCTCCGCCGGCGCGTCCAACTTCTTCCCGTTCGTGCGGCTGGCCCTGTGGTCGGCGCTGCCATGCGCGGTGGTGCTGGGGGTCGCGGGGGTCGGCTTCGTCTGGGTGCGCGACCGCGTGGACAACGCCCTCACCATGAGGGGATGGCTCGAGGCGCTGGCCATCGGTCTCAGCCCGGGCCTCCTGCTCCACTGGATCGTCTCGACCGCGATCGACTACGCGCGCATCGATCTGGTCCGCCACCCCGGCCTGTCGTCCCTGCGCGCGCTCATGCGCGGGTTCCGGCTGGTCGCGCGCCACCGGCTGGCGCTGGTGCACACCCTCCTCTACGGCGTCGTCTTCATCGGGGTGACCGCGCTCTACGACTGGATGACGGTCGGCGGCGCGATGTCGCTGCTCGGCCTGGTCGTCGTGCGCCAGATCTCCAGCCTGGTCCGCTTCGCCGCCCACTTCGGGCTCATCGCCGGCCAGGTCGAGCTGGGCTGCACGACGATGGGCACGCCCCTGGCCCGCCGCCGGTAGTCCGCGCCGGCGCCCTGCCCTACTCGGCGGCCAGGAGGACGCCCGGGTTGAGCATGCCGTCCGGATCGAGGGCCTGCTTGGCCGCGCGCAGGGCCATGGCGAACGGCTGCGGCCGCTCGCGCTCGTACCACGGGCGGTGGGTGCGCCCGACCGCGTGGTGATGCGTGATGGTCCCGCCGGCCGCGATGAGCGCGTCCGAGGCCGCCGCCTTGATCGCGCGCCACTGGGCCAGCTCGGCCCCGGGCCGACCCGGCGCGACGAAGGTGTAGTACGGCGCCGGCCCGTCGGGATAGACGTGGGTGAAGCGGCACGACAGCACGCCGGCCCCGCACTCGGCGCGCATCGCGGCCGACACCGCCTCGCGGACGGCGGCGTGGAGCTCGTCGAAGCGGCTCCAGGTGCAGGCGGTCTCGAACGTGTCGACCACGCAGCCCAGGCTCACCAGCGTGTTGAACAGGTAGGGCGCCTCGAGGAAGGCCGAGCGCCACGACCAGGCCGCGTCCGCCTCGCCCCTCGCCGCGCCGCCGTCGGAGAAGCGCGGCTCGCCGGCGCCGCCGTGCCCGCGCGCGATGTCGACCGCGCGCGCCATCCAGGGCTCGAGCGGGTGATCGGCCGACTCGAACCCGATGAGGAGCACGCTCGAGCCGTCGGCCACCACCCGGTGCAGCATCGCCTCGGTCGGATCGAGCAGCCGGCAGTTGGTCGGGTAGAGGTCGGCCTGGGCCAGGTCGCGCGCGGCCCGCACCGCCGCCGCGAAGTCGCGGAAGCGCATGCTCGCGCTGGCCCGCCACCTGGGCCGCGGCCGCACCCGCATCCACGCCTCGACGATGACGCCGAGGATGCCCTCCGAGCCGAGCACCATGCGGTCCGGGCTGGGCCCGGCGCCCGACGCCGGCAGGCGGCGCGATTCCCACAGCCCGCGCGGGGTCACCATCCTGACCGACTCCACCAGGTCGTCGATGTGCGTGTAGAGGGTGGCGAAGTGGCCGCCCGCCCGGGTCGCGATCCAGCCGCCCAGGGTGGAGAACTCGAACGACTGGGGGAAGTGGCGCAGGGTCATGCCGTGCGCGGCCAGCTGGGCCTCGAGATCGGGCCCGAGCGCGCCGGCCTGGATGCGAGCGGCGCGCGAGACCGGGTCGACCTCGAGCACGCGCGCGAGCCGGCCGAGATCGACCGACACCGCGCCGGCGAAGCGATCGCCGGCGCCGCCGAGGTCGGCCTCGACGCCGCCGACCACGCTGGTGCCGCCGCCGTAGGGCACCAGCGCGAGCCGGCGCGCGGCGCAGAAGTCGAAGAGCGCCCAGATGGCGTCCTCGTCCGGCGGGTAGGCGACCAGGTCGGGCGCCGGATCGAAGCGACCGGCGAAGCCGCGCACGAGATCGGGATAGGCGCGGCCGAAGGCGTGGCGGGCGCGCTCCTCGCGGCCGCTCGACACGAAGCCGGCCAGCTGGTCCGGCACCGCCACGCGCGGCGGCGCCAGCTGGATGTCGTCCTGCGCCGGAGGCTCGCGCAGATCGAGCGCGGCGCCGCCCAGCAGGGCCGACACCATGCCGCCGGTCGCGCGGCGCGCGTCCGGGCCGGGAAACCTGTCGGCCCAGCCCCAGCCCCAGAAGCTGCGCTGGCGCGACGTCATCGCTGGAGTGTCGACCGGGCGGCGCCGCGGCGCAAGCGCGGGCGGTTTCGCCCCGCACCGTGTAGAGTCGTGGGCGCGACTGTCGTGAAGGATCGCGATCCCAGGCGCGCCGATCCGGCGCTGTGCGAGGCGAGCACGCAGCCGGAGCTCGGCGGCGAGTCGGCCTCCGCCTCGGCCCAGGCTTCGCCCCCGCGCCGCGACCAGAGCATCGACCGCTACGCCCTGATGGAGGAGATCGGGGCCGGCGGCATGGGCGTGGTGTACAAGGCCTACGATCCGGATCTCCGGCGCGTCGTCGCGCTCAAGGTGCTGCGCGCCGGCGCGGCGGTCGAGCGGCACGCGCAGCGGCTCGAGCGCGAGGCGCGCGCGATCGCGCGGCTGTCGCACCCCAACGTGGTCGCGATCTACGACGTCGGGAAGGCCGGCGACGAGCTCTTCATCGCCATGGAGTACATCGAGGGGCAGAGCCTTCGCCGCTGGCTCATGGCCGGGCCGCACCCGCTGGGCGCCGTGCTCGAGGTCTTCCGCCAGGCCGCGCGCGGGCTGGCCGCCGCCCACGACGCCGGGCTGGTGCACCGCGACTTCAAGCCCGACAACGTGCTCATCGGCGACGATGGCCGCGTGCGCGTGCTCGACTTCGGCGTCGCGCGGGCGCCGCGCGGCGAGGGCGACGAGCTCGACCGCGAGGCGCTGGCCGGCTGGGGCGACGGCGAGGCCGGCCCGGTCGACGACCGCCTGCCGCTCGACGGCTCGATGACGCCGACCGGCCACGCGGTCGGGACTCCGCGCTTCATGGCCCCCGAGCAGCACCGCGGCCAGGAGGCAGACGGCCGCGCCGACCAGTACGCCTGGGGCGTGGTCCTCTACGAGGCCATCACCCGCGAGCGGCCCTTCGACGCCACCGAGTACCGGGACCTGCGCCGGCTGGTGCTGGGCGGACAGGTCCGGCCCATCCCCGAGAGCGCGGCCGCGCCGCGCTGGCTCGAGCGCATGATCCGCCGCGCCATGGCGGTCGATCGGGCGGCGCGCTACCCGTCGATGCACGACATCATCGCCGAGCTGGACCAGGACCGCGAGGCGCTGCGCCGCGCCGCGCTCGACAGCTCGCGCGACGCCGAGGCGATGATCGCCGCCTTCCCGCCTCCGGCAGCGGCGGCCGAGCGGGTCCAGCGGCTGCGCGCCCTGGTCGAGGAGGCGTGGGCCAAGCGGAGCCGCGGCGCGCTGGCCCCGGCGCTCGACCTGGCGCGCGAGGTGGTCGCCGAGGCCACGGCGCTCGACTACCTGCCGATGCGCGCGGCCGGCCTCTACCTCATGGGCAACCTCCAGCACCGGATGGGCGACTCCGGGTCGGCGCACGCCGCGCTCCTGGCGGCCGCGCACACCGCAGCGCGCGCGGGCGACGACTGGCAGGTGGCCAACGCGTGGGTCTTCCTGGTGCTCGTGCTGGGTGCCGGCCTGGGCCGCACGGCAGAGGCCGAGATGATCGGCGCCGTGGCGGACGTGGCGCTGGCCCGCATCGGCGACAACCCGTCGTTGCGCTCGCGCCTCGACAACTACCGCGGGGCCAGCCTGTCGGTCGCGGGCCGCCACGACGAGGCGGCCGCCGCGCTGGTGCGGGCGGTGGCGCTGGACGAGCTCACCCACGGAGCCGGCCACTGGTTCGTGGTCGTGTCGCTGCTCAACCTGGCCGAGGTCTGGCTCGACGCCGGCCTGCCGGCGCGGGCGCGGCCGCCGCTCGAGCGGGCCAGCGCCATCTGCCGCCCCGAGGACGGCCCGCCGACCGCGACCCGCACGCGCTGCCTGGCGCTGGTCGGCCGCGCGCTGGCGGCGGAGGGCAACACGCCCGCCGCCAGGACCGTGCTCGAGCGCGCCGTCGCGCAATGGGAGTGGATGCCCGGCCGCGAGGCGGCGCTCGCCGAGGCGCTGATCGATCTGGCCGCGTGCCGGCGCGCGGCCGGCGATCTCACCGCGGCGCAGGGGCTGGCCGGTCGGGCGGCCTGGCTCCTGCGCATCGCGCCCGACCGCCGGGCGGCCGCGCGGCTCGACGCCGAGCTGGCGATCGAGCGACCCGGGCCCGGCCCGGCGCTCGAGCCCTGAGCGCGATCTGCCTGCTCGCCGCGACCGGAGCCCAGGCGACCCGGGCCCCGGCGACGCCCGCTACGCGCCCAGCTTGGCCAGGCAGGCCTCGGCCCCGCTGCCGGTCACGTCGGACGGCTTGGCCTCGACCTCGATCGACTTCACGACGCCGTCCTCGACCAGGAGCGCGGCGCGCTTCGAGCGCACGCCCAGCCCGGCGATGGACAGATCGATCTCGATGCCGAGGGCGCGGGTCAGCTCCGCGTTGCCGTCGGCCAGCATGGTGACCGCGTCGTTCGAGTTCTGCTTCTCGCCCCACGCCCGCATCACGAACGGGTCGTTGACCGACAGGCACGCGATCTCGGCCACGCCGCGCCCCTTGAGCTTGTCGGCGTTGGCGACGTACCCGGGCAGGTGCGTGTTGGAGCACGTCGGCGTGAACGCGCCGGGCACCGAGAACAGGATGACCTTGCGGCCGCCGAAGAAGTCCTCGGTGGACACCTCGTCGACGCCGGTGGCCGTGACCTTGCGGAGCTTGAGCGAAGGGATCTTCTGTCCGACCTGGATCATGCTTTCCTCCTCAAAGGACGATGCGATCGAAGCGGCTGAGGTCGTGAAACGCGTCGAATCGCCCCTGGATCATCGCCGGGGTGAGGTTGCGCAGCCCGTCGAGCGAGAACTGCTCGACCGAGAACGACGCCATCACGCTGCCGTAGATCATCGCGGCCCGCACCGTGGCCGGATCGAAGCGGCCGGCGTAGGCCAGATAGCCCATGAACCCGCCGGCGAAGCTGTCGCCCGCGCCGGTCGGATCGCGCACGTCGTCGAGCGGCAGCGCCGGGGCCGAGAACGCGCCGTCCTCGTGGAACAGGAGCGCGCCCGAGTCCCCCCGCTTGATCACCACCGAGTGCGGGCCCATGCGCCGGATGGCCGCCGCCGCGCGCACCAGGTTGTGCTCGCCGGCCAGCTGGCGCGCCTCCTCGTCGTTGATGACCAGGGTCTGGACCCGCGCCAGCGTGCTCACCAGCGCGGCCCGGTGCCCGCCGATCCAGAAGTTCATGGTGTCTGCGGCGATGAGGATCGGGCGATGAACCTGCTCGACCACCTCGCGCTGCAGGACCGGATCGATGTTGCCCAGGAACACCAGATCGGCGTCGCGGTGGTGCGGCCCCAGGTGCGGGCGGAACTCGCCGAACACGCCCAGCTGGGTGTCCAGCGTCTCGCGGGTCGACAGGTCGTCGGCGTAGCGCCCGGCCCAGCGGAAGGTCTTGCCCTGCCGCCGCTCCACCCCACCCGTGTCGATGCCGCGCGAGCGGAAGAACTCCAGGTGGTCCTCGTCGAAGTCCTCGCCGACCACCGCGATGAGCGCGACGTTGCGCGTGAAGTAGGACGCGGCCACCGAGATGAAGGAGGCGGACCCGCCCAGGAGATCGCGCTGCGGCCCGAACGGTCCGTCGATGTCATCGACCGCGACCGAGCCGACGACCAGCAGGGAGCGGTCTGCAGAGGTCATTTGACGTACTTTCCGATGATCGCCGACAGGCGCTTGCGCGCCGCCGCCGGGATCTTCTTGCGATCGGTCATGATGGCGTTCTCGAGCGCGCGCGCCGCGATGCACTCGTGCACCTCGGGGATGCGCCCGACCGCCAGCGCCAGGATCTGGCGGGCCAGCGCCGCGTTCTTGCGCATGGTGGCGACCACCGCCTCGACGGTGACCTCCTCCTCGCCCTCGTGCCAGCAGTCGTAGTCGGTGCTGAGCGCGAGGGTCGCGTAGCTCATCTCGGCCTCGCGCGCGAGCTTGGCCTCGGGCAGCGCGGTCATCCCGATGACGTCGATGCCGAGCTTGCGGTAGATGTTGGACTCGGCGCGGGTCGAGAACTGCGGCCCGTTGATGACCAGGTAGGTCCCGCCGCGGTGCACCCGCTCGCCGCCCCCGCCCGCCTTGACCCGCTCGACCGCGGCCTCGTAGACGATGTCCGACAGGACCGGACTGACCGGATCGCCGAAGCTGACGTGCGCCGCGACACCTTCGCCGAAGAAGGTGCTGGTCCTACCATGGGTGCGGTCGAAGTACTGGTCCACGACCACCAGGTCGCCCGGGCGGATATCGACCCGCATGGAGCCGACCGCGCTGAGCGAGAGCAACCACTCCACACCCAGCGTCTTCATGCCGTAGATATTGGCCCTGTAGTTGATCTCGTGCGGCAGGATGCCGTGGCCGCGACCGTGTCGGGCAAGAAACACCAGGTCGACGTCCCCCAGTCGACCCCGGATGTACGCATCGGAGGGCGACCCGAACGGCGTCTCGATCGCGACCTCCTCCACATCGCGGAGGCCATCGAGCTCGTAGATGCCGCTGCCGCCGATCACGCCGATGACGCGATTTCCCATGGGTGCGGCGCGGTGTACCATTTCTGCTGGTGGCCTTCAACTCGAACCCGTCGGTGGACGAGCTGGTCGCCGCGGGCCGCTACGCCGACGCAGCCCGCGTGGCCGCCGACACCGGCGAGGCGGCGCGGGCCGCGCAGCTCTACGAGCGCATCTGGGACTTCGCGGCCGCCGCTCGCTCCGCGCGCGCCGCCGGCGATCTGCCGCGCGCGCTGCGCAACGCGATCGACTCGCACGACGAGCAGCTGGTGCGCGAGACCGCCGACGCGCTCGGCGCATCGGGCGACCAGGGGCGGCGGGCCGCGCTCGACGTGTTCGCCGCGCGCCGCCGCTTCCACGAGGCCGCGCTCCTGGCCGAGGAGCTGGGCGATCGCGAGCGCGCCGCCGATCTCCACCTCAGCTGTCACCGCGACCTCGACGCCGCGCGCATCCTGGCCGAGCTCGGTCGCGACCGCGAGGCCGGCCGCCTCTACGAGCGCGTGATCGAGCAGGCCGGATCGCCCGACGAGGTGGAGGAGGCTCATCTCCGCCTCGGCCTCTTGCTCGCCCGTCGCCTGCAGCACGAGGCGGCCGTGCGCCACCTGCAGGAAGCGGCGCGCGAGCCGCGCACGCGCGTGGAGGCGCGCCGGGCGCTCGTCGTCGAGCTGGCGTCGCTTGGCCTGCGCGACGCGGCGCGCGACGTCTTGCTCGCCGCGCGCGCCGACGACGCGTCGCTGCCGGCGACGGTCGACGAGTTCGTGCAGGCGCACGCGCCGGTTCGCCGGCCGGCCAGCCAGGCGACCGGCGCCGAGCCGGCCGATCTGGTGGCCGGCCGCTACCGGCTCGACCGGCTGCTCGGCCAGGGCGCCACCGGCCGGGTCTATCGCGCGAGCGACGAGGTCAGCGGTCGCGTGGTCGCGCTCAAGATCCTGTCGGGCGGCTACGCGCGCGGCAGCCCGCCGTACGAGCGGTTCGCGCGCGAGGCGCAGGTGGCGCGCTCGCTGCGCCATCCCAACGTGGTCGAGGTCCACGACTTCTCGGCCGACTTCGGCTGGCTGGTCATGGAGTACATGGTCGGCGACTCGCTCGATCGGCGCATCGAGCGGCGCATGGGCGTGGGCGCGGTGCGCCGGCTGGTCGCCGATGTCCTGTCCGGCCTCGAGGCCGCGCACCGGCGCGGCGTCATCCACCGCGACATCAAGCCGGCCAACATCTTCTTCGACGCGCGCGGGACCGCCAAGCTGGGCGACTTCGGCGTCGCGCACCTGCTCGACCTGGGCCAGACCCAGACCGGCGGGCTCATCGGCACCCTCGCGTACATGTCGCCGGAGCAGATCACCGGCGCGCCGCTCACCATCGCAGCCGACCTCTACTCGCTGGGCGTGACCCTGTTCGAGTGCCTGACCGGGCGGCTGCCCTTCCTCGGGCCCGACTTCGTGGCCCAGCACCTGGGCGAGCCGCCGCCCGCGCCCAGCCAGGTGGCCAGCGGGCTGGCGCCGGGATGGGACGCGGTGCTCGAGCGGCTTTTGGCCAAGGACCCGGATGCGCGCCACGCCAGCAGCGACGAGCTCCGCCGCGCGATCGCCGCGGTCGAGCCGGGGTCCGACACCGGGCCGCTGCCCCTGTCCTTGCCGCGCGCGCCGGCCGCCCGCATGCGCTCCACCGCGGAGCTGGCGACCGCGCGCTCCGGCGCGATGCCGGCGGTGCAGGGCGCGGAGGAGCCGCGCTACCGCTTCGAGACGCCGCTCGGCCGCACGCCGATCTCCACCCTCAGCCGCGCGGTCGACTCGGCGCTCGATCGCTCGGTCATCGTCGAGCGCTACGAGGAGGGCGCGCTCGACGAGACCACCGAGCGGCGGCTGCTCGCCCTGGCCAAGAGCGGCGGGTCGTTCCTGCAGCGGGTGCTGTCGTTCGATCGCCAGGCCGCGGTGGTGGTGTACGAGGCGCCGGCCGGCATGCCGATCGGCGAGCGGCCGCCCGGCGAGCCGCCGCTCGATCCGCTGCGCGCGGCGCGCGTCCTGCGCCGGCTGGCCCGCGCGCTGGCCCCCTTGCACGAGAGCCAGTCGGTGCACGGGGCGCTCGGCCCGACCACCGTGGTGATGGACGAGCTCGACCATCCGACGGTGCTGGCCAGCGGGCTGGGCCCGGCGACGGCAGGCAGCGCGCCGCCCGACGACGTGGCGGCGCTGGTCGATCTGGTCGCCGGGCTGGCCGGCGCCGAGAGCCGCACGGTGGACGGTCTCATCGCCGCGATGACGCCCGACCTCAGCCACCCGGAGCGCGCCGCGCTGCGCGCCCTGCCCGCCTCCGACTCGGGCGAGGCGCTGCACGTCCTGGCCGACGCGCTCGAGCTCGCGCTGCTCAAGACCGCCTCGCGCCGCCAGCGGAGCAGCCGATGACCTCGTCTCCGTCGAGCGCCCCGCCCGGCTACCTCGAGGTCACCATCGTGTACCTCGAGATGTGGGCGCGCCCGGACATCGCGGTGCCGGCGCCGCCGCGCGCCGACGCGCGCGTCGTCCGGGCCGAGCGCCCGCCGGTGGCGTTCTACCGCTACCTCTACGAGCAGGTGGGCGGGCCGTGGCTCTGGTACGAGCGCCAGCTGATGAGCGATCGGCGCCTGGCCGACATCGTGCAAGACCCGCGGGTCGAGGTCCACGTGCTCCACGTCGGCGGCGTGCCGGCCGGCTACGCCGAGCTCGACTGCCGCGCCACCGGCGAGGTGGAGCTGGCCTACTTCGGCCTCATCCCCGACTTCATCGGCGAGGGGCTCGGGTCCTATTTCCTGGCCTGGGCGGTCGACCGGGCCTGGCAGCGCGAGCCGCGCCGGGTCTGGGTCCACACCTGCTCGCTCGATCACCCGCGCGCGCTCGCCACCTACCGCGCGATCGGGTTCGCCGAGTACGCGCGAGAGAGCGTGCACATCGCCGACCCGCGCTCCCTCACCAGAGGCGCGTGAGGTGCCAGACGGCGCGTCCGATCGAGAACACGCCGTAGCAGATGAGCCCGAGGCCGACCACGCGCGTGAGCCAGACCGTCTTCTTGCCCAGCAGCTTCTTGCCGTGATTGGCCAGGTGGGCGACGACGGTGAACCACATGGCCGAGCCTGAGCCGATGCCGATCGCCGTGGCCAGGCCCTCGGCGCGGGTGATGTCGTCGGGCATGTGGGATCCGACGATCACGACCCAGGTGATGAGGGTGGCCGGGTTGAGCAGGATGAGCGCGATGCCGGTGCCGAAGCCGCCCCAGAAGTAGGACTTGCCCTCGACGTCGCCCTGCCCGGCCACGCCGGGGTCGACCGGCTGCGCGCGCACGGTCAGGATGCCGTAGATGATGAGCACCACCCCGCTCACGCTGTAGAGGATGGGCGGCACGCTCTTCTGCGCGGTGAGGACATGGCCGAGGCCGATGCCGAGCGACGCGTAGGTGAGATCGGCGGCGGCGCCGCCCAGCGCGACCGCGATCGCGCGCCGCAGGTGATGGCGGTAGGCGGCGTCGATGATCGCCACGTTGAGCGGACCGATCGGCACGCCGGTCAAGGCGCCGAGCGCGGCGCCGATGAGGAAGTAGGTCAGCAACGCTTGCTCGGACCGTAGGGTATAACCTCGATGTGCAGGCCAGCGTAACCTGGATCGGTCACGCCAGCGCACTGGTCGAGCTTGACGGGGAGCGCGTCCTCATCGATCCGCTGGGCCGTCGCCGCTGCCGAGAGGTGAGCGGCTACAACACGATCCTCATCACGCACGCCCACGTGGACCACCTGAACCGGTGGACGCTCTCGGCGCTCGACCGCTCGGCCCGGCTGGTGGTGCCCAGAGGGGCGGCCGGACTGGTCGGTGATCTGGGGTTCGCGGACGTGCGCGAGGTCGACTGCGGAGACCAGTTCGCAGCCGGCCGGCTGGACATCGCGGCGGTTCCGACCCGCCACGATCCGGGACGGTGGCGCAAGGGTGACGGACCGATCTGTGCAGGGTTCGTGATCGCCCGAGACGGGGTCGCGGTTCACCACGCCGGCGACGTCGACATGTCCGATTTCTCTGTGTTCGAGGACATCGGCCGCGCCTACCGGCTCGACGCCACGCTCTTGCCCATCGGAGGCCTCTTGCCGGTCTGGTACTACCGCTGGCGGCGAGGCGCGCTCGACCGCGGCATCCACATCGATCCCGACACGGCGCTCGCCGTCGCCCAGCGGCTCGGCGCGCGGGCGATGGTGCCGGTCCACTGGGGCACGGTGAACCTCCGGCTGGGGCCGGCCGGCGCGCCGCGGCGGCGTCTGGAGAAGGTGGCGGCGGTCGAGGGCGCATCTGACCTGGTGCGCATCCTCGGCCATGGCGAGGCCCTGAGCCTCACCAGTTCAAGTGATACTTGAGCACGCCGACGAGCCCGAAGACGGCCAGCACCAGCCCCATCACCGAGCCGAACACCTGATCGCGCCAGACCGCTCGGTCGGGCCGGTCGGCCGGCCCGCGGCGCAGGAGGCGGCTCACGAGATACACGTCGCGTGCACCCCAGCCGACGCAGATGCCGACCGCCATCGCGGTCACGAACCACATGAACAGGCCGTGCGAGACGATCACGCGGCGCCTCCCTCGGCGGCGGGCGCGCCCTGGGCGGGGGCGGCCGGCACCGGATCGACCAGCATCCGCTTGGCGTCGTGCGCGATCACCACGGCCATGAGCGCCGCGCACCCCCAGGCGTAGTAGCCCGGCACGAAGCCGGAGGCGCCGAAGCCGGACACGTACGCGGCCAGCGCCACCACCCGCTCCATCGCGTACGACCGGTAGTTGGTCGCGCGCCCCGCCCGGCGGGCATAGACCGCGCGGAAGGCGGTGTTGACCACGCCGAGCGCGAGGATGCCGATGACCGGCGGCCACGGCATCCGGTCGTTGGCGGCCAGCACCACCATGAAGAAGGCGTAGCAGACCGCGTCGGTGACGGCGTCGAGCAGCTCGCCGAAGCCCGACTCGCAGTGGAACGCGCGCGCGACCGCGCCGTCGAACAGGTCGAGCACGCCGCACACCACGATCGACAGGGTGGCCAGCTGGTAGTCGCCGCGATCGAGCCAGTGGACGAACAGCGGCAGGGTGACGTAGCGCGACGCCGTGACCGCGTTGGCCGGGTTGACGTAGGCGTTCACGGCCGGAGCCTAGCAGGTCGGGGTATCAGTGTGCTGTCGGGCACCACGTCGACGTTGACCTGGTCGTGCACGTTGATGGCGCCGTGGACGTGAGCGCCACCATGGTGGTTGACTCGTCGTGTCCGCTCGTCAACCTGATTCGACACCGGTGGCGCTCACGTCCACGGCGCCGTCAACGACCAGGTCAACGCAACCGGTCATCAGATCTGTGGCGCGGCCTACCCGCGGAGTCGCGGGACCAGGCCGTCCTCGGACTGCTCGGCCGCCGCCAGCGCGGCCGGGTCGACGAAGCGGTAGCGCTTCCAGGCGAACACCACCCGCTGCATGAGCGAGAGGTGCGACATGATGGCGACCGCCCAGATGCCGGCCAGGCAGGGGCGCGGGTCTCGCAGGAGGGCGGTGAACAGCACGCCGGTCCCGAAGTAGATGAGGAACTCGGCCGAGCCGAACAGGCCGACGACGTCGATCGGGTGGCCGATCTTGCCCTCGACGCGGAACACGTCCTGCTGCGACTCGGCGTAGATCGACAGCTTGGCGATCACGTTGCAGAGCGACCCGGTGATGCCGAAGCCGAGCACGATGAGGACGTGCGGGTAGTCGCGCGAGAGGTAGAGGCACGCGCCTCCATAGATGATGCCGAGCACCCAGCGGTCGGTGATGTCGTCCATCACCGCGCCGAAGGTGGAGCGCTGGTTGCGGCTGCGCGCCACGTAGCCGTCGATGTTGTCGATGAGCCCGCGCGCGAGCAGGAGGGCGAGGCCGGGCCACCACTCGCCGTACACGAACATGATCGAGCAGGCCAGGCCGACGAAGGCGCCGAGCAGCGTCCAGTGATTGGCGTGCAGCGGCAGGCGCGACACGCGTGACACCAGCGGCTTGAGCACGCGATCGAGGTGCTTGCGAATGGCGAACAGGTTCATTGGCGAGCGGCTCCTTGGCGCCCGGCCCGCGTCCGCACGAGCGCGCTGGCCAGCGCCGCGACACACGCATCGATGTGCTGCCTGGTGACGGTGAGCGGCGGCTGCAGGCGCAGCACGTTGCCGAGCGGCCCGCTCACGGTCAGGAGGATCCCGTCCTCGTGCATCGAGTCCTTCACCGCGGTGACGAGGTCCTTGGGCAGGACCTCCTTGCTCTTGCGATCGGCGACCAGCTCGACGCCGCCCAGCAGGCCCTGGAAGCGGACGTCGCCCACCCACGGATCGCCCAGCTCGACGACCGACTCGGTGAAGTGGACGCCCATGACGGCCGCGTTCTCGGCCAGCTTCTCGTCCAGCACGGTGGCGATGAGCGCGACTCCGGCCGCGGCCGACACCGCGTTGCCGGCCGAGGTCGGCGTGGTGCCGCCGAAGAACTTCGCCGCCAGCTCCGAGCGGCACAGGACGCCGCCCAGCGAGCCGACCCCGCCCGAGATGCCCTTGCCGACCGCCATGATGTCGGGCTCGAGGCCGTAGTGCTCGGCGCCGAACATCTTGCCGGTCCGGCCCAGGCCGGTCTGGATCTCGTCGAGGATGAGGAGCAGGCCGCGCTTCCTGCGGATGTCGTCGGCGCGCTCCCACCACCTGGCCGGCGGGATGATGCCGCCCACCGCCTGCGCCGACTCGGCGATGACGGCGGCCGTCCGGTCGCCGCGCGCGTCCAGCTTCGCCTCCCACTCGTCCAGGCACTGCGTCTCGCAGTTCTGCTGGTGGGGGCAGCGATAGCAGTACGGGTTGGGCAGCTGGTAGGTGTAGTCGCCCAGCGGCACGCCCCCCGTGTCCCGGTACTTCTGCGAGGCGCAGGCGGCCAGCACCCCCAGGCTGAGGCCGTGGTACGCGTTGTCGAGATACGCGATGTCGGTCTTGCCCGAGTACTGGCGCGCCATCTTGAACGCGAACTCGTTGGACTCGCTGCCGCCGGTGGTGAAGAAGATGTGGTCGACCGAGCGGGGCGAGAGCTGGACCAGGCGCTCGGCGAGATCGACCACGGCCGGCGTGGTGTGGCGGCCCGACACCTGGCAGACCTTGCTCATCTGCTCGGTGGCCGCCTTGATGACCCGCGGGTTGCAGTGCCCGGCCTGGTTGACGAAGTAGCCGGACGTGAAGTCGATGAACTTCTTTCCGTTCGCATCGGTCAGGACGCAGTCCTTTGCGTCCACGACCGGGACCGGTTCGCCGGAGCCGGACCAGGGTCGGACCACATAGCGGCTGTCGCGACTGAGGATGTCCGGGACGAGCGGGGGTTTTTCGGCGGTCGAACTCATTTGCGCCGCGAGTATATCAGTCGCCGCCCGGAGCGGCCCTCCGTGGCCCGCGCTGTGCGGTCCGTCCCGTTTCGCCCAACGGAAACACCGGCTGGCACAGGCGCCGGCAGCAGGCGCCGATCAGGCGGCCATCTCGTCATCGGGTACAGGTGATCCGGGTGAGCCCGGTGCGGTGTCGTCGCTGGCGAACTCGCCTCGCTCGGGGTCCCACACGCGCACCGACTCGCTGACCAGCGCCGGGCGGCCGGGCCGGGCCGCGTCGGCCTCGGCGATCTCGTACACGCGGTAGCGCGCCCGCCGGGCCAGATTTCCAGCCTCATAGGTTCCGGACTGGATCCCGCGCACGGCGATGAGCTCTCCCCCCGGTCCGGGCAGCTCGGCGCGCAGGTCGAGGTGCTCGTGGCCGTGCAGGATGAGCTCGGCGCCGGCGCGCGCGATGACCGCGGCGAATTCGTCGCGGTCGCGCAGCCCGCGGATCGCGCTGCGCGCGCGCTCGCCGGCGGGCGGGTGGTGGATGGCGACCAGCCGGAAGCAACCGCGCAGGCGAGGGTCGGCCAGCACCTCGGCCAGGCGAGCCAGCTGCTCCTCGCCGACGCGGCCCCAGGCGGTGAACCATGGCGTGGCCAGGCTGGTCGACAGAGCGACCACGGCCAGAGGTCCGCGCACGCGCACCACCGGCCAGCGCTCCGCCCCACCCCACCCGGGATCGGGCTCGTTGTAGTCGCTGAAGTGGGCGGCGAAGTACTCGGCGCCGCGCGCCACGTAGGCGTCGTGGTTGCCGGGCAGGACGGTCACCTGCGCCGGACCCAGCTCGATGGCGTCGAACAGGCGGCGCGCGAAGCGGAACTCCTCCTCGAAGGCGAGGTTGGTGACGTCGCCCGTGACGAGGATGTGATCGAGGCGGGCGCGGTTGAAGTCCGCCACCATGGCCTCGAACACCTGGCTGTGGTAGTGGCGCCCGCGGTTGGCCAGCAGGTTGAGGCCGCCGATCCAGCGCTTGTTGGCAAAGTCGAGCGCGCGGGCGCCGGCCAGGCTGAGGAGGTGAAGGTCCGAGCAGTGGGCAATTCGCATGACGGGAACCACTCGCTGAGGGCGAACGCCGAGGGCCTGTCTGTCTGTCGATCGCCCTGACGGCCGCGCCGTCGCCGTTCTACAATCCGCGCACAGCATACGAGGTGGACGATGGAAGGGAAACCGTGGATCCGGCCCCCGGCCGTGGCGGGACGCTTCTATCCGGGCGATCCGGACGCGCTCGTTCACCAGGTAAACGGCTTTCTGGCCGCCGCTGACGCGCACGCGGCGCCCGCGGTCGCGGTCATGGTCCCGCACGCCGGCTACATCTATTCGGGCGGCGTGGCCGGACGGGTGTTCGCGGCCGCGGTGGTGCCCGAGCGGGTGATCGTGCTGTGCCCCAATCACACCGGTCTGGGCCGGCGCGTCTCGGTGGTGCCGGCCGGCCGCTTCCGCCTGCCCGGCGGCGACGTGCCGATCGACGAGGAGCTGGCCGGCGCGGTCCTGGCCGAGGTCGCAGGCGCCGAGCCGGATCGCGAGGCCCACCGCTTCGAGCACGCCATCGAGGTGGAGCTGCCGTTCCTGCGCGCGCGCCAGCCCGGGGTGCGGCTGGTCCCGATCGTGCTCGCCGGGCTGTCGGAGGCGGATGCGGTCGCGCTCGGCGCGGGCCTGCACCGCGCCGCCCAGCGCGCGGGCGGAGGCGTGCTGGTGGTGGCGTCGAGCGACATGAGCCACTACCTGCCGGACGAGGTGGCGCGGCGGATCGACCGCATGGCGCTCGAGCCGCTGCTCGCGTTCGATCCGGGCGGCCTCTACCGCACGGTGCGCGCGCACGAGATATCGATGTGCGGCTTCATCCCGGCCACCGCCGCGCTGGCCTACGCGCGCCTGGCGGGCGCGCGCCCCCCCGAGCTGGTCGCCTACGCCACCAGCGGCGACGCCAGCGGCGACCGCGAGCGCGTGGTCGGCTACGCCGGCGTCATCATGGCGTGAGGGCGCGGCGTCGCGGCGCGCGTTCGTCGCGGCCGCACGGCCACGCGATCGTGGCGGCCACGCGGCCACGCGTCGGTCGCCCACCGATCGCCGCGGTCGCGCGGCGCGGTCGCGCGGCGCGGTCGCGCGGCGCGGTCAGTGGCGCTTGGCCCAGGTCGACGCCTCGGCGGCGTCCGACGCCTCGCCCGCCTCGTCGAGCTCGCGGGCTGCCCGCGCGGCCAGCTCGTGCGCGCGCTCCTTCTCGCCGCCCAGCTTCCACAGCGCGCGGGCCAGGGCGAAGCGCAGCCCGGCCACGGTGGCCCGGTCGCCTCCGGCCTGGTCGGCGACCGCGACCGCCCGCTCGAGATCTTGCGCCGCGGCCGGAGCGCGGCCGCGCTCCAGCTCGACCTGCCCGAGGCTGCCCAGCGCCTCGCCGACCAGCGCGTGGTGCTCGTCCAGGTGCTGGCGGCGGATGGCGAGGGCGCGCGAGTACGTGCGCTCCGCGTCGGCCAGGTGCCCCGCGCTCTCGTGCGCCGCGCCCAGGTTCATGAGCGACGCCGAAACTTGCAGGTGATCGGCCCCGAGCGCCTTCACCTCCAGGTCGAGGGCGCGCTTGTACTGGTCGATGGCCTCGTCGGGCCGGCCGGCCAGGAGCTCGACGTTGGCCAGGTTGACCATGCCGATGGGCAGGAACGGATGCCCCTCGGGCAGGAGCTCGAAGCCGAGGTTCAAGGTCTCCTGGTAGACCTTGCGCGCCTCGTCGTAGTCGCCGCGCGCGGTCAAGACGTTGCCCAGCTCGGTCAAGGACAGGCCGTGGTTCCAGTGCTTGACGCCGTAGAGCTTCTTCGTGATGTCGAACGCGCGCTGGGCGTAGCGCAGCGCCACGTCGAGCTCGCCCAGCTCGCGCAGCGTCGCGGCCAGGTCGCGCAGCACCTCGGCCACCTCGCCGCTTTCGGGGCCGTGCAGCTTCTCGCGCATCGCCAGCGCGGTGGCCTGCCGCTCGCGCGCGCGCTCGAAGTCGCGGGCGGCGAACGCCACCGTGCCGGAGTTGCGCAGGAGCGTGGCCTCGAGCGCGCGGTCGCCCGCCCGCTGTAGCGGCGCGCGCGCCATGCGCGCGAACAGCTCGCCCTGATCGAAGTCCTGCAGCTCGTAGCCGACCAGGTGGACCAGGTCGACCAGCGCGCGCGCGCGCACCAGGTCGTCGCCCGCGTCCTCTGCCAGCTCGGCGGCGCGCAGGAGCTCGCCCTTGGACGCGGCGAACGCGCCGCCCAGCGCCTCGAGCTGGCCGCGCGCCAGGTGGACCTCGGCCTCGACCGGCGGATAGCCCGCGGCCGGCAGCCGACCGGCCGCCTGCTCGAGCAGCGCGCGCGCCGGCTTGCCGCGGCCGAACTTGGCGTTGGCCATCGCGCGCGACACCAGGCCGCGCACCTCCTCGATGGCGGCGCGCCGCGCCGGATCGTCGGGCAGCGCCATGCCGCGCTCGAGCGCGAGCGGGTCCTCGCAGCGGGCGATGGGGCCGAGCCCCTGGACCGCGTCGACCGCGTGCTCGACCACCGCGCTGTCGGCTCCGGCCAGCACCTCGACCACGTCGGCCAGCTCGCGCCGCCGGTGGGCCAGGCAGCCGGCGCGGCGCTCGTGGAGCAGCTGCGACTGCTGCCCGCTGCGCGCCGCGTTGCACGCCTGCACCGCCATGCCCCGCCAGGCCAGCGCGTAGTCGTCGAGCGCGCGGTCGACGCTGGCCAGCGCCGGGGCGGAGCGCGCCACCGGGATGGCGCGGAACGCCTTCTCGACCGCGGCCCGCCGCGCCGGCCAGATCGGGGCGATCTCGTCGCCCGCCTCGGCGCAGGGGCGATCGTCCGTCCCCGCGGCGCCGCGCTCGCTCATGAGCCACAGCCCGCCCGCCCCGCCGAAAAGGACCGCGACCCCCGCGGCGGCGGCGACCAGGCCGAGCCGGCCGCGCAGGAGCGCCGGGACCCGCCAGCCGGCGTGCCGCGCCGCGCGCTGCGTGGTGGCCGACTCGTCGTCGGGCGGCAGCGCGAGCGGCTCGGCCACGCGCTGCTCGAACACGCCGATCTGGTCGAGCTCGATGCGCGACGAGTCGAGATCGAAGAGGCAGATGCACTCGGTCGCGGCGCCGGGCCGCAGGTTGAACATGAGCGAGCTGGCCGAGCGCGACATCATGTAGAGGCCGAGGCCGGCGCCGCCTCCCTCCCGGCGCTCCATCTGCTCGTCCGAGTGGAGGCAGTGGTGCAGGTAGCGCAGCAAGGTGTCGCGCTCGAAGCGTCCGAAGCGGTCGCGCACGGCGACGGCGAAGCGCTGTCCGTCGAAGCCGAACTGGACCAGCGCGCTGTCCTCCCTGCCGAGGGGGAACGGGCCGGAGCCGTGGGCGGGACGGTGGGTGGCCGCGCGCTCGAACGCGCGGGCGCGCGGAAGCGGCGTGCCGTCCGCCCCGACCGGCGCGTCGTACAGCGCGTTCATCAGCATCTCGTCGCAGCAGCGCTCGATGCGCTCGCGGTGACTGCGGCGCACGCCGACCGCCGCCGCGAAGGCCGAGATCTGGCTCACCGCGATCGCCTTCTCCGGGTAGTCGGCCACGCGCATCGACTGCACGCGCGTCCCCCAGGGCAGGACCTTGTCGAGCCCGAAGATGTCGCCGACCACGAGGCGCGCGGTCATGGCGGCCAGGTCGGCCACGCGCAGGTGCTCGAGTGCGAGCACGCCCGCGACGCGCTCGTGCGAGCGCATGGCCGCCACGCTGGTCGCGAGATCGCCGCGCGGCACCACCGCGATGACCTGCGCCCCCGACGGCAGTCGATCGGCCAGCTCTGCCATGGCGACCATCTCGGCCGGCGCGAGCTCCGCCGGCGGCTGTTCGCCGTCGGCAGAGCCGGCGAAATGGAAGAGCAGCAGATCGGCGGGCAGCGGGCCCCGGTCGATATCTGCGGCGGATGCGAACACCCGGAGCTCGGCCCCGGCTGCCGTCATCGCTGCGCGCAGGGTCCGGACGACGGTGGCGTTCGGCGTAATGGCGATGACGCCATTTCTCCCCATTGCTGCCGACTGTAACCAGAACACCCGTCGACGGCCCGCCTAAACGTTCCTCTCACGCGCATGACCGGGCTTATCTCATACGTTGATGTGCCGGGTTGTGTGCAGGAGGGGCGTGATGCGCCGAAGCGCCACACCCCGTGCCGATGCGCCCGCAGCGACGGGCTGCGGCGCGCCGCAAGTGCGCGCTTCTCGACGCGGGCACGGGGCCTGCACTGATCCAGTCGGCAGAAGACGAACCCAGTCCTCCACCTGGAAAGGATCTCGCAATGGGCTACAGCATTTTTTACATCATCGGAGTCGTCGTCGTGGTCGCGCTCATCCTGGCGTGGCTCTTCTGACGGACTTCCTGGTAGCCGGCTTCCTGGCCAGCAAGGCCAGGAGCGGACTCACCGACGGTCAAAGACGTGATCCGGCCCGGCCGCATGCGCCCCGAGGGTGCGCGGCCGGGCTCGTTTCTGTCGTCGGTCATTCACCGTCCTCGGCACCGTCCTCGGCACCGTCGTCGGCACCGTCCTCGGCGCCGTCGTCGGCACCGGCGCGCGAGTCGTCGACGGCGCGGTCGGGGCCGGCGAGGGCGTCGTCGAGGATCGATCGAAGCTCGTCCGGCAGCCGCGGCGCCAGCGCCCCCGCGGCGGCCTGGCCGCGCGGCGACATCTTGCCCCACGTCTTGCGCGCGATGTCGACCAGCTTGGCCCGCTCGTGCTTGCGCGCGAAGTCGGCGAAGTGGTGCTCGAGGAAGACCAGACAGGCCACGTCCTCGAGGGTCTGCACCTCGGGATCGCTCTTCAGCCCCTTCTTGAGCAGGAGGGACTGGACGCGCTCGATCGACTCGCGCGGATAGCCGACCTCGGCGAGGATTCCGCCGGCCAGCTCCGCGTGCGCGCGCGCCAGCTGCGACCGCCAGCGCTTGTAGCCGGCCCGCCCCTCGGGGTAGCGCTCGCGCGGGATGCGCCAGCGCGCGATGTGCTGCGCGCGCGCGGCCAGGCGCAGCGTCTCCGGCGCGTCGGGGGCCAGCGCGTCCAGCCGCTCGGTCATGCGCCGCGCGTAGAGGAGCTCGAGCCCGATGTCGTCGCCCGAGGCCGGATCGCGCCCGCGCCGCGGATCCTCGGCGTTGACCGCGTCGAAGCGGGCCAGCGCGATCGCGAGTCGATCCGCATCCGCCATGCGCCGCCTCGGCCGCCTCAGCCGGCGCTGCGGGCCAGGTTGCCGGCGTGCAGGCCGCACTCCTTGCGGCCGTCCGCCTCCCACCACCAGCGCCCGTCGCGCTCCGACTGGCCCGCCGCCACCGCCCGCGTGCACGGCTCGCAGCCGATCGACAGGAAGCCGCGCGCGTGCAGCGGGTTGACCGGCACGTTCTCGCGGCGGAGGTAGTCCCACAGGCGATCGCGCGACCAGCCGGCCAGCGGGTTGAGCTTGACCAGCGGGCCGTCGACGCCGACGAACACCGGGTCCTCCTCCACCACCGGCAGCGCCGAGCGCGTGGCGGCGCTCTGATCTCGCCTCTGCCCCGTGGCCCACGCGCGAAACCCCGACAGCACGCGCCGCAGCGGATCCACCTTGCGGATGCCGCAGCACTCGCCGTGGCCGTCCTGGTAGAAGCTGAACAGGCCCTTGCGCCGCACCATCGCCTCGAGCGGGACCGGATCCGGGCTGGTCACGATCATCTCGACCCCGTAGCGCGAGCGCACCTCCTCGATGAAGGCGTACGTCTCCGGGTGCAGGCGGCCGGTGTCGACCGACACGATCGAGAAGGGCAAGCCGGTGCGCACGGCCATGTCGATGAGCGCGACGTCGTCGGAGCCGCTGAAGGCGATGGCGAGGTCGGCGCCGAAGCGCTCGAGGCCCCAGCGCAGGATCGCCTGCGGCTCGGCCGACTCCAGCTCGGCGGCGGCCTCGGCGGCGGCGCGGCTCGACGCGCGCGCGCGGGCGCCCTCGCCCGGGAGGGGCGAGACCGGCGCCGGGTTGAGCTTCTCGCGGATGAGCTGCAGCGCGCTGGTGTAGGCCACCACCCGGCCGCCCTCCTCGCTCACCAGAAAGAACGGCGCCTGCTCGACGCCGAAGCGCTGGGCCAGCACCATCCCCGGCG
This sequence comes from Kofleriaceae bacterium, assembly GCA_035262925.1. Classification (GTDB taxonomy): domain Bacteria; phylum Myxococcota_A; class Polyangia; order Haliangiales; family Haliangiaceae; genus DATFRY01. The sequence goes on from DATFRY010000366.1 coordinate 29,592, forward strand.
AGCTCGGATCATCCTCCGCGGCCCACACCACCTCGTCGATCCGGTCCCACAGGCCGCGCTGGCGCAGCATCTCCTCCGTCTGCGCGCATTTCCGGCACGGCTCGCCGCTGGCCAGCCGCTTCTTCACCATGGTGACATGCATCGGACAGAAAACCCCGGTAACTTTATCGGATTAGTGCACTTTACCATCTCTGGTAAGGTTGTGCTCCTGTCATGACTGGCTTTCTCTCCCAGCACAAGAAGACACACAGCTGCGGCCAGCTGCGCGCCGCCCACATCGGACAGCGCGTGGTGCTCACCGGGTGGGTCGATGTCCGCCGCGACCACGGTGGCTGTGTGTTCGTCGATCTGCGCGATCGCGACGGCATCACGCAGGTCGTGTTCGATCCCCGCATCGAGGAGCGCGCCCACGCCCTGGCCGGCGACCTGCGCAGCGAGTTCTGCATCGGCGTGGTGGGCAGCGTGATCTCGCGCGGCGAGAACACCAACCCCAAGCTCCCGACCGGCGAGATCGAGGTCAGCGCCGAGGTGCTCGAGATCTTCTCGCGCTCCGACACGCCGCCCTTCCCGATCGACGACGACATCGACACCAACGAGGCGCTGCGGCTCAAGCACCGCTACCTCGACCTGCGCCGGCCCTCGATCTCGCGCAACCTGCGCATGCGCTCGCAGGCGATGCTGACCGCGCGCCGCTACCTGGGCGAGGGCGGCTTCACCGAGGTGGAGACGCCGTTCCTGGTCAAGTACACGCCGGGCGGGGCGCGCAACTTCCTGGTCCCGTCGCGGCTCAACCCGGGCTCGTTCTACGCGCTCGCCGAGTCGCCGCAGATCTTCAAGCAGCTGCTCATGGTGGCCGGCTTCGAGCGCTACTTCCAGATCGTGCGCTGCTTCTGCGACGAGGACCTGCGCCTCGATCGCCAGCCGGAGTTCTCGCAGATCGACATCGAGATGTCCTTCATCACCGAGGACGATCTACAAGCGGTGATGGAGGGGCTGATGGCCATGATCTGGCGCGACGTGCTCGGCGTCGAGCTCGAGACGCCGTTCCGCCGCATGACCTGGGCCCACGCGATGGAGTACTACGGCGTGGACAAGCCCGACCTTCGCCTCGACCTGGTCCTGTGCGAGCTGACCGAGGAGGCGCGCGGCTCCGGGTTCCGCATCTTCGACGCCGCCATCGATCAGGGCGGCATCATCAAGTGCCTGCGCGTGCCCGACGGCGACAGGCTGACCCGCTCACAGCTCGACGGGCTGACCGAGTTCGCGAAGCCCTACGGCATCAAGGGGGTCGCGTTCGCGCGCGTGGAGGCGGGCGGGGCATGGAAGGCGCCGTTCGCCAAGGCGGTCAGCGACGCCGCGCGCGAGGCCATGAACCGCAAGGCCGGCGCGCAGCCGAGCGACGTGCTCCTGTTCATCGCCGACCGGGCCAAGGCGGCCAACACCTGCATGGGGGCGCTGCGCCTGCACATCGGCCGCAAGCTCGACCTCGTGCGGGCCGGGGAGTGGCGGTTCATGTGGCTGACCGATCCGCCGCTGTTCGAGCGATCCGAGGAGAGCGGCGCCTGGGTCGCGGCCCACCACCCGTTCACCAGCCCGCGCCCGGAGGACGAGGCCTTCCTCGCGTCCGAACCGGAGCGGGTCCTGGCCCGCGCCTACGACCTCGTGCTCAACGGGGTCGAGCTGGGCGGCGGCTCGATCCGTATCCACCGCCCCGAGCTGCAGGCGCGCGTGTTCCAGGCGCTCGGCATCTCCGACGAGGACGCGCGGGCCAAGTTCGGCTTCCTGCTCGACGCGTTCCGCTACGGCGCCCCGCCCCACGGCGGCATCGCGTTCGGCCTCGACCGGCTCGCCATGCTCCTGTCCGGCGCCGACTCGCTGCGCGACGTGATGGCGTTCCCCAAGACGCAGAAGGGGACCGACCTCATGACCGACGCGCCCACGCCGGTGGACAGCCGCCAGCTCGAGGAGCTCTTCGTCCAGGTGATCGCGCCGCCCGCGCCCGCGAAATGAAGCCGCCCTACGACATCGTCGTCGTGGGCGGTGGCATCACCGGCGCCGGCATCGCGCGGGCGGCGGCGCTCGCCGGGCTGCGGGTCGCCCTCTACGAGAAGTCCGACTTCGGGGCCGGCACCTCGTCGAAGTCGTCCAAGCTGATCCACGGCGGGCTGCGCTACCTCGAGCAGGGCGAGATCGGCCTGGTGTTCGAGAGCGTGAGCGAGCGGCGCGTGCAGTGCCAGGTGGCGCCGCACCTGGTGCGGCCGCTCGCGTTCCTCCTGCCCATCTACGACGGCGACCGGGTCGGGCTGGAGACGATGAACATCGGCCTGTGGATCTACGACACGCTGGCCCTGTTCCGCGCGCCCGGCCTTCACCGCACCCACCGCGGCGGCAAGGCGCGCGAGATCGAGCCGGCGCTGCGCGGCGAGGGGCTGCGCGGCGCCATCGAGTACTACGACTGCACCACCGACGACGCGCGCCTGGTGCTGGAGAACGTGCTGGACGCGCGGGCGTGCGGAGCGGATTGCCACAGCCACCACGAGGTGCTCGGCGTGGAGCGCAAGCGCGGGCGGGTGACGTCGGTGCTGGTGCGCGACCTGGTCGGCGGCGGCGAGGAGCGCGTGGCCGCTCACTCGCTGCTGGTGGCGGGCGGGCCGTGGACCGATCAGATCGCCGCGCGGCTCGGCATGGAGATCTCGCGCCCGATCCTGCGCCCGACCAAGGGCGTGCACGCGGTCTTCCGGCGCGACGTCCTGCCGCTCGAGCGGGCCATCACCGTGCAGTCGCCGATCGACGGGCGCGTGATGTTCGCCATCCCGTGGCGCGGCCGCGTGGTGCTGGGCACGACCGACACCGACTTCCACGGCTCGCCCGACGAGGTGTGGGCCGACGCGGCCGACGTCGCCTACCTGTGCGAGAGCGCCAACCGCGCCTTCCCCTCGGCCGGCTTCTCGCCGGAGAAGGTGCTGGCCACCTGGGCCGGCCTGCGCCCGCTCATCCACGAGGACGCGGAGACCGCGTCGGACGTGTCGCGCGAGCACCAGATCTACGTCCGCGACGACGGCGTGCTGCTCATCGCCGGCGGCAAGCTCACCACCTACCGGCTCATGGCGGAGGAGGCGGTCACCTCGGCGATCCGCTGGCTGCGCGACAACGACAGCGATCTGTTCGAGGACCGCGCGGTGGTGCGGCCGCACACGCGCACGCGGCCGCTGCCCGGTGCGGTCGGGCTCGAGGAGCCGAGCGCGGCGGGCGTCCGCAAGCTGGGCGTCCAGCTGGCGGCGGAGCACGGGCTCGAGCCGGCCACCGCCGAGCACCTGGCAGACGTCTACGGCACGCGCGCCCGCGTGCTGATCGAGATGATGAAGGCGCAGCCGCAGCTCGCCGCCCGCATGCAGGAGGACCTGCCCTACCTGTGGGTAGAGGTCGCCTTCGCGGTCGAGCACGATCTCGCGCGCAACATCGACGACGTGCTGACGCGGCGAGTGCCGCTCGCGCTGGTCGGGCTCGATCAAGGACTCGACGTGGCGGAGCCCGCGGCAGATCTGGTGGCGCAGCGGCTGGGCTGGACGCGGGACGTGCGCGATCGTGAGCTGGACCGCTATCGCAGGTCCGTCGCCGACAGCCGCCGATTCCGCTGCGCGGGCTGAATCTTCCCGCGTGGCGCCGGACTGCGGTATCCTCGGTGGGTGTGGTGCGTCGTCCGCACCCGCCGGAGCCTGAAACCTGGCGTGGTCGTGCTGTTCGTCTTCCTGGGTGTGCTGGCTTCGTGCGCGCTCGGATGCACCTTCGATCCGGCCGGCGCCGCGGTGGGCGGCCGCGACGGGGGCGCGATGAGCGGCGGCCCGGACGGGGGCGGCGGCGGCAACGTTGACGACGCGGGCCCCGGAGCTGACCCGGACTCCGGCCCGACCGAGTGCGAGAGCGGCGAGACGCGCTGCGCCGCCGACGGGCGCACGCTGCAGACCTGCAGCGCCGCCGGCGACGCGTTCGAGGACGCGGTCGGCTGTCCGTTCACGTGCGAGGGCGCCCAGGGCGCCGCGCACTGCACGCTGGCCAGCAACGTGCCCCAGGCCGCGCAGGAGGACTGCACGGATCAGGCGCCGCCCCTCACCCCGACATCGGGCACGGTGTCGATCGGCGACGGGGTCATCACGTGCTCGGCCGGCTGCGGCGGCGGATCGAACACGATCGATTCGGCCGGCAGCACCGCCGGCCCGGACATGACCTACTACTGCCTGTCCGCGCTCGACATCCCGGGCGGCGTGACGGTGGATGTACCGACCAATGTGGCACCGTCGGTGGCGCTGTTCGTCGTGGGTGAGGCGGTGGTCGACGGGACGATCGACGTGCGCGGCAAGGTCAGTGCGGATGACGGGGCGACCCGAGGCGAGGGGGGGCCGGGGGGAGGCCCGGGTGCCTCGCGCTCGAATGGAAACGGCGCCGCCGGCGGCGGCAACTGCGGCGGTGGAGGCGGCACCAAGGCGGATGTGATCCCTCCCGGCGACGACGCCGGCGGTGGCGGTGGCGGCGGCGGCTACGCTGCGGCCGGTGGCGTCGGCGGCGGCGGACAGAACTCGGCGGGACAAGCCGGAACCGGCGGCAACGCCGGCTCCATCTGCGGCGTCCCGACCCTCGTCCCCCTGGCCGGCGGCAGCGGCGGCGGCGGCGGCGGCGATGGATCGTGCATGCTGATGGACTGCGGCTGGCCCGGCGGCGGTGGCGGCGGGGCCATCCAGATCTCGGCCGTGCGCGGCGTGACGGTCACCGGCACCATCGACGCGAGCGGCGGCGACGGCTTCGGCGACACCGCCATGCAGAACGGGCGCGGCGGCGGCGGCGGCGGCGGATCCGGCGGCGGCATCCTGCTCGAGGGCTCGGCGCTCGCCATCGACGGCGACGCGCTCCTCGTCCAGGGGGGAGCCGGCGGGGTATCCGACGCCGGCAACGGCGGCGGCGGCGGCGCGCAAGGCACGGCGGCCGGCGGCGGTGGGACCACCGCCACGGCAGACAGGCAGGGCGGCTCGGGCGGCGGCGGGGGCGGCGGCCGGGTGCGGCTGAACGCGACCGGGGTGCCCTCGTGCTCGGGAGTCTCCTCACCCGACGCCGCCTGCACGGCGGCCGAGCTGGTGCGCGGCGGCGGCATCGGCGGGCAGGCGCAGTAGCGGCGCGCTCGCGGCGCGCGGCGGCGACCGTGGTAACCTGCCAATGTCGGATTGGAGGTTAGCCGCGTGAGCGAGCCGGTGGCGCCAGATCTCCCCGCGACGTTCGACCGGTGCGCGGGACACCTGGCGCTCGATTTCGCCAACGCCGTGGGCGCGCGGCACACGAGCGCGCCGGTCGACTACCTGCCGACCTATGCGCGACTGGTCGCGTTCGCCCGCCAGTGCGAGCTCCTGCCGGCCGCTCAGCTGCGCCGGCTCGAGCGGCACGCGGCGCTCGAGCCCGCCGCCGCCGCGGCCGTCCTGCGCGAGGCGGCCGGGCTACGCGAGGCGCTGTATCGCCTGTTCGCGGGCGCGGCCCTGGGCCGGGCGCCCGAGGCGGGCGACCTGGCCGCGCTCAACCGCGCGGTCGGCCGCATGCGGGTGGGGCGCGCGTTCGAGTGGGAGTGGGCGCCCGGCCCCGACGCGCTCGACGCCATGCTGGCCCCGATCGTGCGCGCGGCGCTCGAGCTCCTCATGTCGGGCGAGCGCGATCGCGTGCGCATCTGCGCGGCCGACGACTGCGTGTGGCTCTTCCTCGACACCTCGAAGAATCGCACCCGGCGCTGGTGCGACATGAAGCAGTGCGGCAACCGCAACAAGGTGCGCCGCTTCTACGAGCGGCAGCGGTAGCGGAGGGCGGCCCGCGGCGGCCGCGGCGGCCGCCGCGCCGGCTCACTCCTCGACCAGCCGCTCGTCGACCACCGACAGGTACGAGCGGATGCGGCGCTCGAGGTCGGCCAGCTGCTCGAGCCCGGTGGCCTCGTTGATCTTGCGCGCCACCTTCATCACGCGGGCGAGGTAGGTGAAGAGGTTGCCCTCCTCGTGGGCCAGGCGGTGGCGGTCGACCATCTCGAAGAAGCCGATGCTCTCGTCCTCGATGGTGGTCCAGATGGTCTTGGCCCCCTTGCCGCCGTGCAGCTCCGGGTGCGGCACCTGGCCCGAGAACGCCTGGTGGATGAGCTCCATCCTGGTGAGCGCGCGCGGGAACTCGCGCTCGTACTCCTCCTCCACGTCCTGCCAGGTGACCTGCGGGCTCTCGCGCCGCTTCTCGCGCAGGCGCTCGCGGATCCACTCCGCCTTCTTGTCCTCCTGCTTGCGGTCGAGCATGCGCTGGATGATGTCGTGGTCGACCAGGAACTCGCACAGCTCGCGGAAGTCGCCGTAGTCGAGCTGGTGGTTCATGAGCAGGTAGTGGATGAACAGGCCGTCGAGGCCGTGCAGCTTGCCGACGATCTCACCGGCCACCTGGCGGCCGTGCTCGTCGACCACCCCGAGCGCCCGCATGTTCTCGGTGACGTGGGCCAGCCGCTTGTGCGCGTCGCGCCGCTCGCGGTCGCTGAGCAGGAGGTTGTCGACCACCGCCACGATGTCGAGCTTGAGCCACGGCGGCGGGCGCTCGGCCGGCGCCGCGGGGCCCGCGGCCGCGCCGGCCGCCGGGTCGGCGCCGCCCGCGGCCGCCTGGTCCTGGCCGGGCAGGACCTCCGCCGTCAGGTCGGGGAGCCCGATGGCCAGGATCTGCTCGGCGTTGATGCGGGTCTGGCTGCGCAGCTCGGCCGGCTCGCCGCGCACCAGCTGCTGGTAGGTCGGCTCGTCCCACACCACCTCGGAGGTCCGCTGGGCCTCGCTGCGCGCGCGCGAGTAGCACGACTTGCGGACCTTCTTCTCGTCGATCGCGTGGCCGCGCTTCCTGGCGTCGGCGATCTCCTTGCGCATCTCCTGCACCACCGCCTCGGGGGCCAGCGCGATGGAGATGCCCTCGGTGTCGAACTGCGGCCGCCCTGCCCGGCCCGACATCTGGTGGTACTCGGCGGGCGTGACCAGGCGGGCCTTGCTCTTGATGTACTTGCGCAGCGACGGAAACACGACGCGCTTGGCCGGCAGGTTGATGCCGGCCGAGATGGTCTCGGTCGACACCACGAACTTGATGAGGCGCTCGAGGGCCAGCTGCTCGACCAGCTGCTTGTAGCGGGGAAGGATGCCGGCGTGGTGGACGCCGATGCCGTGGCCGAGCAGCGCGCGCAGCTCGTCGGACAGGCCGCCGTCGAGGAGCACCTTGGCGCAGCGCCGGTCGATCTCGTCCTTCTCCTCCGCGCTGGTGAAGCGGCGGCAGCTCTTGAGCAGGCGCGCGGTCTCGAAGCAGGCCTCGCGCCCGAACACGAACACGATGGCCGGCACGTCGCCGGCCGCCGCCAGCTCGCGCACCACCTCGACCAGGTAGCTCTCGCGGTACTCGTGGTAGAGCGGCACCCGCCGCTCGCGCGACTCCACCAGCTGCATCGGCACGCGGCGGCAGATCTCGATCCAGTGGCAGAAGCGATCGGCGTGGCCGACGGTGGCCGACAGGATGATGAGCTGCGTGCGCGGATCGAGCGCGATGATCGACTGCTCCCACACGTAGCCGCGCTCGGGGTCGTTGAAGTAGTGGCCCTCGTCCATGACGACCACGTCGGCCGGCACGTGCAGGCGGTCGCCGAAGATCCGGTTCCACAGGATCTCGGCCACCACGACCTGCACCGGGGCGTCAGGGTTGACCCGGTAGTCTCCGGTGGCGAACCCGACGCGCTCGGCGCCGAAGTCTTCCGACAGCTCGCGGTGCTTCTCCTCGGTGAGCGCGCGCAGCGGCGTGGTGTAGATCGCGCGCTGGCCCAGCTCGAGCGCCTTGTGGATGGCCGCCTTGGCCATCATGGTCTTGCCGGTTCCCGTCGGCACGGTCACCATCACGCTGTCGCCGGCGAAGATGCGCGTGAAGGCCTGCTCCTGCGCGGGATAGGGCTCGAGCCCGCGCTGGAAGAAGAACGCCTCGTAGAACGAGAGCTCGATGTCTGCGGTCGAGGGCGGCAAGGCCTTCGACCCTACTCGACCGGGACGGGCCGGGCAACGCGCGCGGCGGCGGCGCGGTCGAAGCGAACGAGATGCGCGCGCGCGGGCGGATCGGCCTGGGCCTGGCCGCGTCCGGCCTGATCCACGCCGCGGCCACCATCGCGGCCGTGTGGCTGGCCGGGCGCGAGCGCGCCTCGGGTGCGCCCGACCGGGGCGGCGACTGGGCCGAGGTCGAGCTCGTCGTGGAGGACATCCCGCCGGCCGCGCCGAAGGCGGAGCCGGCGGCGGCGTCGCGCGCGGATACCGGGCCGAGATCCGAGGCGGACGTGGAGCTGCGATCGGAGACGCCGTCGGCATCGCAGGCGCCATCGGCACCCGAGGCGCCATCGCCACCCGAGGCGCCGACGCCATCGGAGGCGCCATCGACCTCCGGCACGCGATCGGGACCGGAGACGCCGCCTGGGCTGGCCATGCGATCGACGTCGGAGACGCGATCGAGATCGGAGGCGGGCCCGACATCGCAGCAGGGTCCGGCGCCCTCGCCCGGTTCGTCTCGGCTCGATGCCCGGCGGACCGCGGAGGTGGCCGAGCCCGACCCCGGCCCGCCCCCGCCGCCGCAGCCGCTCGAGCCTCTCAGGCTGCGCCATCCGCCGCGGCCGCGCTCCGAGCTCCGCCCCGACGGAGCTCGCGGCTTCAGGACCGACGAGGGCCCGTTCGTCGCCCACACCGACCCGGACGGCCGGGTGCGCTTCGAGGATCGCTCGAGCGTCCGCATCGACCTCCCCTCTCCCCGACAGATGGCGGTCGACATGGCGCGCGGGCTGGAGCGCTGGAGCGAGGACCCTCGGCGCTACACCGAGGAGAACGGCGGCCAGAGTCGGCTCGCGATGGGCGGCACGTTCGAGCTGACCGACATGATCATGCGCGGGGCCGGACAGGATCCGTACGCCGCGCGCAAGTCGGCGTTCCTCGACCGCACGCGCGAGGAGCGCATGCGGAGCGCCGCCGCCGAGAACAGCCGCCGCCTGCGCGAGGCGCTGCACCGGACCCGGTCCGACCTCGAGCGGCTGTGGCGCGGCCCGGGCGGCGCGGCCGAGAAGCGCCACCTCCTCTTCGCCCTGTGGGACGAGTGCGCGGAGACCGGCCCGGACGAGGTCGTGCGCACCGGCCGCGCCGTGCGCGGACAGATCGTGGGGTTCGTGCGCCGCCACCTGCCGGCCGGCAGCCGCGCCGCGTACACCGCCGCGGAGCTGGCGCGCGAGAACGCCCGCCGCACCTCGGCGCAGCTCTTCGATCCGTACGCCGCCGACGAGTGACCGCCGCCGCGCGACGCGCCGGGATGAGCTCGCCCGCAGCCCCACTCCGTGCTCGCACGGCGAGCTCGTCGGCGCCGAGGACGTCCCGTCGTTCGCCTGCTTCGGCGGCTTGCTCCGCCATCCGCCCGACAGCGTCTCGCGCGGCTCGCGCGTCAGCCAGGGCGTCAGTCGGTTGGGCCTTCGACCCGCCCTCCGCTAGACTCGGCCCATGAGCGATCGCGCCGCGGCCGGGCTCGACCGACTGTGGACGTCGGGCAACCTGGTCGCGCTCGCGCGCATGCTCCTGGCGGCGGCGCTGCTCGTGCTCGCCTTTCTCGGGATGCCCCGCGCGGTCGCGGCGGTCCTGGTGATCTCGCTGGCCTGCGGCATCGCCGGCGAGCGGCTGGCCGCCGGCGGGCGGCTCTCGCGCTGGAGCAGCTGGGCGCGGCTGGCCGGCTCGGCCTGCCTCCCGCTCGCCGCCTTCTGGCTGCGCCCCGACCTGCCGCACGTCGAGGCGGTCACCTTCTGGTCGCTGGTGGCGGCGATCGCCGCGCCGTTCGCCGCCGGCTTCATCAAGTTCGGCGCGATCGCCGGCCCGGGCGCGCGCGCGGCGGTCATCGCGTCCTACCTGGCCGGCGGCGCCGTCGCGCTCGTGGCCGCCGGCGGATCGATGTGGCCGCTCCGCGCCGCGACCGCGCTCCTGGCCGCGGCCGCGCTCGAGGAGATCGCGGTCATGGCGCTCCTGCCGCGGCCGATGCCCGAGGTGACCTCGCTGCCGGCGGCGCTCCGGCTCCGGCGCGATCGCCCCGCCGATCTCGAGGAGTGATCGGTCGCCGGTCGGCTACCGTCGATCGACCAGCTGGTCGAGCGTGACCTGGGAGGCGCGTGCCAGCGCGCCCGCCTCGATCTCGCCGAGCAGGCTGTCGAGCCGGCTGGGGCCGCCGCGCGCGCGGTCGCGGTCGCCGGTGCGAAACGCGGCCAGCACGTGCGCGACGGTGATCTCGGCCGGCGGACGGGCGGGCACGAAGCCGCTGTGGTCGCCCTCGACCTCGATGACGAGGTCGGCCGCGGCCAGGCGTCGGGCCAGCCGCTCCACCACCTCGGGGGAGAGGTCGAAGCGATCGGAGATAGTGTGGCGCGACAGCACCTTGCGCCCCGAGAGATACGCCTCGGCCACCGCCACCATCACGCGGGCGGCCATCGGACCGTTGACCCTGGTGACCAGCTCGTTCTCCAGCGACAGCACGCCGCGCCGCTCGCTGCGCTCCAGCAGGCGGATGTTCTGCGCCGCGTGGGCCACCTCGGCGCCGAGCAGCAGCATCAGCCACGACCAGTAGATCCAGATGAGGCAGATGGGCGCCACCGCCAGCGCGCCGTACACGCCCGAGTAGCGCTCGAACGCCACCTCGCTGACGTAGAGGTTGAAGAGGTACTTGGCCGACTCGAACAGGACCGTGGTGACGCAGGCGCCGATCGCCGCCGGCCCGAGCCGGACCGCGGTGGCCGGCAGGAAGTAGTTGGCCAGCAGCAGGGCCAGAAAGCTGGACGCCATGCCGATGAGGAGTCCCGGGCCGCCCTCGGCCAGCCCGAACTGGGCCGCCTGGTACAGCGACACGCCGATGAGCAGCGGGCCGATGGTGGCGGTGGCGTAGAAGACCGCGAACCTCTGGGCGAGCGAGCGGCGCCGCTCGACCCGCCAGATGTGGTTCATGATCTGCTCCAGGCTGCTCCACATCACGTAGCCGATGACGACGGTCGTGATGAGCCCGACGAGGCCCAGCGACTTGAAGGTGACGTTGTCCGACCACTGGAGCAGCGTCCGGGCCAGCTCGGCGCGCGACACCGGGATGAAGCGATCGGTCAGGAAATCGACCAGCGCCGACTCCGCGCCCATGAGGCCGGTCACGCGCAGCGCCGCCAGGCACACCGCCAGGACCGGGACCACCGACAGCACGGTCTGGAACGCGAGCGACGCCGCCTGCTGCGGACACCGATCGCGCGCCCACTGGCGCAGCACCTGCGCGGTCAGCCGCACGACGTAGAGCGAGTAGCGGACGCGCCGCCGCGCCCCCTCCGCCGGTCCCTCGGCCAGGTGAACCAGCCGGGCCAGCTGCCGTCGCCACTCCCTCGGCGCCAGTGCCCCCGAGAACCGGCGCCGCCCTCCCGATCCAGCGCCGCTGGCCGATCCGGGCGCCGGTCCCGGGCCGGAGCCCGGGCCGGAGCCCGGCGCCGCGGCCGAGCCCGATCCCGCCCCTGTCGGAGGCTCAGTTTCCGGGATCGTCGTCGACTCGAGTCCCGAGCTTGTCGACGACACCGTTCCCGAGGTTGTCGTCGACTCTGTCCCCGGGATCGTCGACGACCCGGTCGTCGGATCCCGCCCCGAACCGGTCGTCGGATCCCGCCCCGAACCGGTCGTCGGATCCCGCCCCG
>DATFRY010000367.1:0-5382 GCA_035262925.1 Kofleriaceae bacterium
CGCGACCGCAATTGATCGAAGGGGGGGCGGGCACCGCCCAGAAAGGCTGTACTCGTAATGTCGACGCGCGTTCGGGGTCTGCGTAGTGGTCGATCCAGAGGTCTCATGCCGCTCGCCGCGATGGTCGCATTCGCCGCGATGGCGGCTGCCGGAGGGTGCGGCGACGACGACGCCGCCAGCCCATCCGACGACGACGGCAGCGGGACGGTCGAGCCCGACGCCGCCGGCGGCGGTACGAGCGACGCCGCGCCCGAGCCCGACGCCGCGCCCGAGCCCGACGCCGCGCCCGACGCGGCGGTCACGCCCACGGTCATGGCGCTCGGCGTGGGAAACAACGTCGCCTGCGCGGTGCTGACGACCGGCGCGGTCCGCTGCTGGGGGGCCAACGACGTGGGCCAGGTCGGGATGGGCGAGGCGACGCCGGCGAAGAGCCCGATCACCAGCCCGACCGATGTCGTCGGCCTCACCGACGCGCTCACCGTCGACTGCGGCACCGCGCACTGCTGCGCGCGAACCGCGTCGGGCGGCGCGCAGTGCTGGGGGCTGAACGACGCCGGCTCGCTCGGCGCCAACGTCTCCCAGGACGACCTCCCCTTCCGGCCGTCGCCCGGCCCCGCGCTCGATCTGGCCAGCGGCTCCCCGCTCGACAGCGTGGCGCAGGTGGCGGTCGGCGGCGCGCACGTCTGCGCGCTGCAGGCCGGGCAGGTCCTCTGCTGGGGCTGGAACGGGGCCGGCCAGGGCGGCCTCCCGTTGCCGCCGGACCGCAACGCGGCAGCCCGCCCGACGGGCATCACCGACGTGGTGGCCCTGTCGCTGGCTCGCGTCTTCGTCGCGCAGCACAGCTGCGGCATCACGACGGCCGGCGCCGTCCTTTGCTGGGGCTTCAACAGCGACGGCCAGCTCGGCGACGGCACGGTGGTCGGGCGGTCGACCGCGGTCGCGGTCACGGGCCTGGTCAACGCCACCGCCATCGCGACAGGACAGGCTCACACCTGCGCGATCGCGCGCGACGCCGCCGACCCCGACAGCGGGCCCGGCGTCTTCTGCTGGGGCAACAGCTTCTTCGGTCAGGCCGGGCCCGACGCGGTCAGCCCGCAGCTGACGCCGGTCCGCGTCCCCGGCCTCGACGGGGCGCTCGGGATCGCCGCCGGCCAGTCGCACACCTGCGCCGTGCTCGACGGCGGCACCGCCCGCTGCTTCGGCGCCAACGACGCCGGCCAGCTCGGCAGCGGCGCCGCGGGCCCCCCGAGCGCCACGCCGCTCGACGTCGTCGACCCGACCGGCGCGGGCAAGCTGACCGGCATCGCGGAGATGACGGGCGGCTTCGGCGACACGTGCGCGCGCACCAGCGACGGCGAGGTCTTCTGCTGGGGGGCCAACTTCGCCGGCCAGCTCGGCCAGGGCTCGACCGGCGACCCGTCGCCGCTGCCGGTCGCGGTGCCGGTCGTGCCGGCAACCCCCTGATCGGCACGGGTCGGGCCCGGGCCCGACCCTACCCGACCACGCCCGCGTCGCCGGCCCCGGCCTCGTTGCAGCTCGCGGCCTGGAACTTCCCGGCGCGCGCCGGCGCCTTGACCAGCCGGACCGCCGGGTCGGGCGAGTCGAGGAACGGCAGGTCGGGCAGGAGGCCAGCGGGCGGGAGGCGATCCTCGAGCAGCCGCCCGCCCGCGTCGTAGTACGGCCGCTCGACGGTGCGGAGGTAGGCCGTGTAGTCGTCGAGGTCGCGGCCGTGCAGCCTGAGGGTCCCGTAGATCGCCGTGCTGGCGGCGGCGAAGGTGTGCGGGGCGCCGATCGCGCCGATGCGCGCGAGGCGGCGCGGCAGCTGGCGCGGGCTGTAGAACCGGAACAGCGCCTCGCGGACATCTCGCTGCAGCACGCTCGGCGGCATGCGCAGCGGGAAGTGCGTGACGTAGTTGCCGTTCACGTAGTCCCACGACGGGGCCAGCATGCGGCGCCGCGGGATGCACGCGTTCTCCGCCATCTGCGTCGGGATGAGGACGTAGAAGCTGACGTAGTCGACGTCGTTGTCCATCGCCCACCGGAGCGTCACCTCGATGTCGCCCGGGTCCTGGTCGTCGGAGCCGAAGATGAACGAGCCCTGCACGCGCAGGCCGTGGCGGTGGTAGGTCTCGACGCAGTCGGCCATCTCGCGCAGCCGGAAGCTCTTGTTCCACTCCCCCTGGGTGGAGGCCGACAGCGACTCGAAGCCGACATAGATGTTGGTGAAGCCGGCCCGCCTGAGGAGCGGCAGGAGCTCCTCGTCGCGCGCGTTCTCCACCCGCAGAAAGCACGTGTAGTTGCCGCGCTCGCCCAGCCGCTCGTCGATCATGCGGGTCAGGAGCGCGACGGTGAAGTCGCGCTTGACCGCGAACAGGTTGTCGACGAACCAGACCCGCCGCGAGTAGCGCAGCCGGTCGCGCAGGTCGCCGATCACGCGGTCCACCGCCGCGGCCCGGTAGCTGCCGTAGAGGTCGGGCGTGATGCAGAACTTGCACGCGAACGGGCAGCCGCGCGACGCCTCCACCGTCATGTAGAAGTAGCGGCGGCGCCACGCCTGCTCGACCACGCCCATCGGGCGGTAGCCGCGGATGATGTCCATGCGCGACGGCACGTCGAGCCGCCGCGTGAACGCGCGCGGCGCCGTGTGGTGGAGGCGGCCGCCGTGCCAGAAGCTGAGGCCGGCGACCGCGCGGATGTCGCCGCGCCGGCCCATCGCCTCGAGCAGCTCCACCACCGTGTCCTCGCCCTCGCCGCGCACGACCACGTCGCAGGCCGGCGCGACCGCCGACGGCACGACCTTGCCCAGCCCGCCGCCGCCGATGACCGGGATGTCGCGGCGGGCCACGACCCGTTTCACAGCACGCGCCGTGCGCTCGATGTTGCCGGCGGTGAGATGGACCAGCAGGGCGTCGCAGTCGGCGAGGTCGTCCTCGTCGAAGCTCGACACGCCCTCGACCAGCGCCTCCACCTCGTAGCCCTCCTGGGCCAGGAGCGACGCGATCAGCACGGTCCCGTGCCAGGGGAGGATCGCGTGCTTGAGGAAGTCGATGCGCTCGCTGCGCAGCTCGAGCAGCTTGATCCGGCGGATCGGCGCACCCGTGTACTCGAAGCGATCGTTCAGGGCGATGGCCATGTCCTCACGATCCGCGCCCGGGGCGCGGCCAGAAGCGCGGCACGAATCCCTCGATGGTCGACAGGCCGTCGAGGAGACCCAGCGGCGCGCCCTCGGCGCGGCCGCCGTCGGACGCGTCGGCGTCGAGCGCCGGGCCGGCGGTCCTCGCGCTCTCGCCGCCGCGCCGCGCGCCGTCCAGGTCGCTGTCGTCGAGCGCGGCCAGCTCGGTCGTGCCGAACGCGACCTGCTGGCCGCGAGCCGGGCGATCGCGCTGGGTCGGCCGGTCGCGCCAGTAGACCCGCGGCGACGTGGCCGGCGACGCCAGCGGCTGCGGCAGCTGCGGCCAGAAGTCGACGTGGCCCAGCCCCAGCCGCGCGACCAGCGCCGCCCGCTCGTCGGACAGCTCCGCGGATCGCGCCGGCTCGCCGACCATCTCGAGCGACTCGGCGTAACGCTGCAGGGCGGTCACCCGCGCGCTGGCGTTGTCGACCGCGGCCAGGCGGGCCAGCGCCTCGTCGGCCGGGCGGCACACCTCGTCGAGCGGGCCGCCGGCGAGCGCCGCCAGGTGGGCGAGGCCGATGAGGCAGAGCGGCGCGGCGTACTCGTCGCCGCTGCGCGCGGTGGCCAGCTCGAGGCCGGACCGGTAGTGGACGGCGGCGTCCTCGAGCCGCCCCGCCACCAGGTAGACGTCGCCCAGGAAGGCGTGCGTCCAGGCCAGCAGCATGAAGATGTCGAGCGCGCGCGACATGGCGACGGCGTTGGTGAGGAGGACGCGCGCGCGGTCGAGGTGGCCGATGTGGAACTGGTGGCGGCCGGCCATCGCGGTGCCGACGTAGAGGTAGAGACCGGCGATCGAGTTCTCCTCGGCGAACGACAGCAGCTGGGTGGTCTCGCGGATGCCGCCCTCCCAGTCGAAGCGGCTCTCGGCCATCGCGCTGTTGTAGACGTGGCAGCCGATGATGCGGATGGGATCGCCCAGCCGACGGGCCAGCCGCGTGCTCGACTCCGCCCGCGCCAGCGCCTGCTCGAACGCGCCGGTGAAGCCGAGCGCGACCGCCAGCAGGCCCTCGGAGTGGGCGAGCTCGACGACCTCGCCCTCGTCGCGGGCCAGGTCGCAGCCCCTGGTGAGCATGCGCGTGGCCGGGCCGAAGCGGCCCGAGACGCACAGGGCGCGCCCGACCACGTTGGCCGGCAGCACCTGGTAGGGCCGCAGCCGGGCGTCGTTCTCCAGCGTCGAGAGCGCCGCGCGGCTGTGCTCCAGCAGCTTCGGCCCCTGGCCCTGCACGTAGTAGAGGCGGGCGTAGGAGCTGTGCAGCGCGACCTCGGCCTCGGGGCTGCGCTCGGGCAGCGCCGCCGCGCAGCGGTCGATGATCTGCAGGGTGTCTCCCGTGTTGCCGAGCACGCAGCCGACCCGCACCAGCTCGTGCATGACCTGCACCAGCTCCGCCGCGTCGCGCTCGCCCGACGGCAGCGCCATGAGGAGGTCGAAGGCGCGGGCCAGGTGGCGGCGCGCGCCGTGCGGATCGTGCAGGCGGCTCGCCTCCAGCCCGGCCTCGAGGTAGGCGCGGGCCGCGCCGCGCTGCTCGCCGGCATGCTCGAGGTGGCGCCCGCGCGCGGCGGGGGCGGCGCCGCGCCGCACCAGCTGGCCGGCGATGGCGGCGTGGATGTCGCGCAGCCGCGCCGCCGGCACGGTGCCCTCGAGGTGCTCGCGGATCGTGTCGTGCACGAAGTGACACGAGTCGCCGGCGTCGCCCGAGGTGCGCGCCAGGCACAGGACGGCGGCCTCGGCCAGCGCGGCGCGCACGTCGGCCTCGGCGAACAGGCCCAGCCCGCAGAGATCGGAGACGAGGAAGTGGCGGCCCATGATGGCGGCCGTGCCGAGGATCTCCAGCTGGCCGGCGTCGAGCCGCAAGACCAGGCGCTCGAGCACGCGCGAGACCGAGTCGGGCGGCGCGTAGTCGGCGCGCAGCGCGTCGCCGTCGAGCAGCGGCCGCCCGCCGGCGTCGTGGCGCAGGTGGCCGCCGATCTCGAGATCGCGGATGACCTGCGTGTTGACCAGCGGGTTGCCGGTCTCCAGGAGCGGGATGGCGAGCTTGAGCGACGCGGCCAGCTCGGGGCCGCCGCCGCCAACCAGCGCGAGCAGGAGCGCGTCGTTGTGGTCGGGCGCCAGCCGCGACACCTCGAGCACGCGCAGCGCGCGCCCCCACGGCATGCGCTCGCCCGGCCGCGCGGTGCAGAGCAGCAGCACGCCGGGCGGCGGCGGCTCGTCA
>DATFRY010000368.1:0-3234 GCA_035262925.1 Kofleriaceae bacterium
CGTGAAAGGCCGGTGTCCTAGGCCAGCTGGACGATGGGGTCAGGAGATGGTCTCGGGTCGGTGAGCCCAGAAGGATTTGAACCTTCGACCATCGGATTAAAAGTCCGGTGCTCTACCAGGCTGAGCTATGGGCTCGCCCGCCGCCAGGGGGGCAGGTACTTTTGCCCTAGTCGGGCGCTCATTTCAAGCGGCTCGCCGCGGGGCGTCGGGGATTTGGGCCGGGCTCCGACGGGTCGTCGGCGGCCTCGTGGCTCCGCAGCTCTGCGGCTCCGAGCCCTGTCGGCCGGCGGCTCCGCGTCCTGGTGGCCGGCGACGCGGCAGCGACGGCTCGGCCGGCCGCCAGGCCGGCGCCGCGATTGACCGTCGGAGGGGTCGCGGTTAACGTCGCGGCCGGGGGACGAGGAATGGATTTGGCCTACCTGACCCCGCAACCGGTTCGCGAGAGGCGTGCGGCGAGGCGGGTGCAGGTGAACTTGCCGGCGCGGTATGCGTCGGCGGGGATGGAGGTCGTCGGGTGGGTGGCAAATCTGAGCCGCGACGGGATGTTCGTGCGGTCGGCGGTGCTCGATGTGGATGGGGCCGAGGTGAGCGTGAGCTTCGAGTTGCCGGGGGAGGAGCGGCCGGTCGCGTTGCTCGGGCGGGTGGTGCGCGTGCATGGGGGGGCGCTTTGCCCGGGGATGGCCATCCGGTTCACGCAGGTGGCGGATGGGGTGCAGCGGAAGCTGGCGATGTTCATGCAGAAGCGCCAGCGCCTTTCAAGCAATCCATGAGGCGCCGAAGGTTTGCTTCCGGCGCGGCGCTCGTTATCATGGCGCCGTGAGTCGGTCGGTGAAGGTCTCCATAGCGGGTCAGAAGCTGAGCCTCCGCACGGACGCCAAGCCCCGCTACATCAAGGAGTTGGCCGACTACGTGACCGCGAAGATCGAGCAGGCGAAGGCGTCCGGCAAGATCGCCACCACGCAGGCGCTGGCCCTGCTCGCCGCACTCACCATCGCCGACGAGCTGCACCAGGTGCGAGAGGAGAAGGAAAAGCTCGAACGGCAGGTGCGTGAGCGCACGCAGCGAATTCTCCGCTACCTCGAAGCCGAGGAACACGCCTCGTCCACCGGATGAGCCCGTGGCCACAGCCAAGGAGGAGCTCCGGCGGTCGCTGCGCCGGGTGCGGGACGCGATCGCGCCCGCGGCGGCGAGCGACGCTGCGCGGGACGCCGCGCGCCACCTGCTCGCGCTCGCGCCGGTCGCGGACGCGCGGACCGTCGCGCTCTACGCGCCGATCCGCGCGGAGCTGGATTCCGAGCCGCTTGCGCACGAGCTCGCTGCTCGCGGCGCGCGGCTCGCCTATCCGCGGGTCGTCGACCCGGGGCCGGGCAAGCGGCTCGAGTTTCACGAGGTGGCGCTGGGCGCGACCGGGCCGGCGCCCCTGCGACCGGGGCGCTTCGATATCCCCGAGCCGCCTGCGACGGCGCCGGTCGTCGCCATCGACGAGATCGATGTGTTCGTGGTCCCCGGCCTCGCGTTCGACCGCACGGGCACGCGGCTGGGCTGGGGACACGGGTTCTATGACCGCGCGCTGGCGGGCGCGCCCGACGCGGTGCGCGTCGGCTACTGCTACGCCTGCCAGCTCATCGACCTGGTGCCGCGGGAGGCCGACGACCTCCCGATGCACTTCGTCGTCACCGAGGCCGGCGCCAGCCGGATGATTCCATGACCACGACCCACATCATCATCGCACTGGCCTCGGGCCTCGCGGGCGGTGTCGGGCTCGGCCTGATCGTGGCGCGCATGCTCGGCTTCGGCCGCAGCACCGCGGCCGAGCGGGCCGCCGAGGAAGAGGCCCAGAAGATCCGATCCGCGGCGCAGCTCGAGCGCGACGAGATCCTCAGGTCTGCGCAGGTCGAGGGCAAGGAGATCGCCTTCAAGATCAAGTCGCAGTCCGAGGACGACATCCGCCAGCGGCGCGCCGAGCTGAGTCGCCAGGAGGAGTCGCTCAACCAGCGCGAGAAGCAGATCGACCGCGGCGAGCACGAGGCCGGGCGCGCGCAGGCGGAGCTGGACAAGCGCTCGAAGAACCTCGACGGGCGCGAGCAGGCGGCCGAGACCATGGCCCGCCGCGCCGAGCAGGCCCAGCAGGAGGCCAAGCGCAGGCTCGAGGAGATCGCCGGGCTCACGGCAGATCAGGCGCGCCAGCGCCTGGCCGACGAGATGGTCGGCGAGGCGCGGGCCCAGGCGGCCACCGAGATCAAGCAGGTCGAGGAGGCCGCCGAGCAGGAGGCGGCCGCGCGCTCCAAGCAGATCATCGCCACGGCGGTGCAGCGGTACGCCAGCGAGTTCGTGTCCGAGCGGACGGTGTCGGTGGTGCCGCTGCCGTCCGACGACATGAAGGGGCGGCTCATCGGGCGCGAGGGGCGCAACATCCGCGCGCTCGAGGCGGCGGCCGGCATCGACCTCATCATCGACGACACCTCCGAGGTCATCACGGTGTCCTGCTTCAACCCGGTGCGGCGCGAGATCGGCCGGCTCGCCATCAGCAAGCTGGTGGCCGACGGGCGCATCCACCCGACCCGCATCGAGGAGGTGGTGGCGGCCTGCGAGAAGCAGATCGAGGCCGACTGCCTGGAGGCCGGCGAGCAGGCGGTGTTCGATCTCGGTCTCCACCGCGTGCACCCGGAGCTGGTCAAGCACCTGGGCCGGCTCAAGCACCGCCAGTCCTACGCGCAGAACCTGCTCCAGCACTCGGTCGAGGTCGGATTCCTGGCCGGCCTCATGGCCGCCGAGCTCGGCATCAACGTCAAGGGCGCGCGCCGCGCCGGCCTCCTGCACGACATCGGCAAGGCGGTCGATCAGGAGCAGGAGGGCTCGCACGCGGAGGTCGGCGCCCAGCTGGCGCGCAAGCACGGCGAGTCGCCGCGCGTGTGCCAGGCGATCGGCAGCCACCACGGCGAGCCGCGGCCGCAGAGCGTGCTCGATCACGTGGTCGAGGCGGCCAACGAGCTGTCGGCCGCGCGGCCGGGCGCGCGCCGCGAGCTGCTCGCCTCGTTCGTCAAGCGGCTCTACGACCTCGAGAAGCTGGCCGCAAGCTACACCGGCGTGACGCGCGCGTTCGCGCTGCAGGCGGGGCGCGAGGTGCGCGTCCTGGTCGAGAACGACAAGATCGACGACGCGCAGGCGCGCCTCCTGTCCAAGGACATCGCGCGCCGCATCGAGAGCGAGGCGACCTACGCCGGCCAGGTCCGG
>DATFRY010000369.1:0-2115 GCA_035262925.1 Kofleriaceae bacterium
CGCCAATGACCGATCCCTATCCGCCGCCGGAGCAGATGCAGGCGAGCTACTCCAACACGCTCAAGTGGGTGGGGCGGGTCCGCGACTTCCAGGTGCCGACACCCGACGGCGGCTGGGAGTTCGACTGGAACTGGAAGGCGACCTACAATCACGCGCTCTACACCGTGCGGCCGTTCGTCTATTTCCACTGCGCGGCCGGCACGCGACGGATCGTCGTGGACGGCGTCGAGCCGATGGACTCGCCCGCGGACTCGATCCAGTTCCACATCTTCGACGAGCTCTACCGAAAGACCATCCACCGCGACGCCGAGACGCTCGGGATGGAGATCTGCCTGCCGGTGTGGAAGCACCGGGAGTTCATCGACTCGCACCTCTACGACCACACCGCGCTCACGACCCTGCTCCTGGTGACGACGGAGGAGACGCGGCTCGAGGACCTGCTGGCCCGCAAGGTCGCCACCGGCGACATCGGCGCCACCGCCAACACGATCCTGGTCCTCGGCAGCGAGCGCGTCGGTAACCGGCTGGCGCGCATGCTCTGCGTCGTCAAGCACCGGGGCAGCCCCATGAGCGACGAGATCGTCGAGTACCGGATCGGAGCCCGAGGCATCGAGCTCGGGTAGCGTGGTGGGCGTGCCCGGCCGCCGGCCCCGGCGACCTCGAATCGTGCGCCCGTCCCTCTTCGCGCTCGACCACCTCACGCCGCCCGCGCGCGCGCTCCTGCGCGCGGTCCAGACGGCCGCCGGACGCGGCGCGTCGCCGATGCTCGTCGGCGGCGCGGTCCGCGACGCGCGGCTCGCGCCGGCTCGGGCCGCGGGGCCCGCGGATCTGGACGTCGCGGTCGAGTCCGGCGCGCTCGATCTCGCCGCTCGGGTGGCGGGCCGCCTCGACGGCGCGTTCGTGCCGCTCGACCCCGAGCGCGGCGCGGCGCGCGTGCTCGCGCACGGGATGTGCCTGGACCTGACGGACTGGCGGGCGCCGACGCTCGAGGCCGACCTGGCCGCGCGCGACTTCACGGTGAACGCGATGGCGGTCTCCGTGCGCGAGCTCCTGGGCCGGGGCCGCGCTCCGATCGTCGATCCCACCGGCGGGCTCGCCGATCTCCGGGCGCGGCGGCTTCGCGTCCACAACCCGCGCGTTCTGGCCGACGACCCGCTCCGCACCTTGCGCGGCGTGCGGCTCGAGGCCGCGCTGGGCCTGCACCTGACCGCGGCGACGGCGCGGGCGATCCGGGCCGCGGCGCCGGGGCTGGCCGGCGTCGCCGCCGAGCGCGTGCGCGACGAGCTCTTGGCACTGCTGGCGCTGCCGCGCGCGGCTCGCGCCCTGCGGAGGCTCGACGCACTCGGCCTGCTCGGCGTGATCGTGCCGGAAGTCGAGGCGATGCGCGGCTCGACGCAGCCGGCGCCGCACCGGTTCCCCGTGCTCGAGCACTCGCTCCGCGCGGTCGCCGGGGCCGATGCCCTGCTCGAGCGCCTGCGCGACCTCTCGCCGTTCGGCGACGAACTTGCGGCGCACACGGCCGAGGAGCTCGGCGGCGGCGTGCGGCGCGGCCAGATCCTCAAGCTGGCGGCGCTGCTCCACGACGTCTCCAAGCCCGAGACGCGCCGGCTGGTCGACGGCCGCATCCGCTTCTTCGAGCACGACGTGCGGGGCGCCGCGCGCGCGCGCGACATCGCCGAGCGGCTGCGCCTTCCGGCGCGCGCCAGCGGGGTGCTCGAGAAGCTCGTGCGCCATCACCTGCGCCCGGGGCACCTGGCGGCGTCCGGGGGCGTGACGCCGCGGGCCCGCTATCGCTTCTACCGCGATCTCGGCGAGGAGACGCGGGATCTTTTGCTGTTGGCCCTGGTCGACGGCGCCGCCGTGACCGGGGTATCGCCGCGCGCCGTCTGGCGCCGAGCGGCGGTGGTGCGCCGCCTCCTCGAGGGATGGGAAGAGACGCCGCGCGGCCGGGCCGAGACGGCGCCGCTGGTGCGGGGCGAAGACGTCATGGCGCGCTTCGGCATCCCGCCCGGCCCCGAGGTGGGTCGCCTGCTCGAGCGCGCGCGCGAGGCGCAGGCGCTCGGGCTCGTCGCGACGCGCGAGGAGGCGCTCGCGTACCTTGACTCGCCCGCGAGC
>DATFRY010000370.1:0-8825 GCA_035262925.1 Kofleriaceae bacterium
CCGAGTGGGCGATGAGCACGGTGACCGCGCCGTCGGTGCCGATGCGCAGGAACGCGTTGGCGTCGGGCAGCGGCCGGTCGGAGCGCTCGGGCTGGGCGGCCCACACGCGGGTCTTCGGCATGACGTAGAGGCCGATGACCAGACCGGCCGAGGCGCCCAGGAACTGGCGTCGGTCGAGGTTCATGGCTTGCTCCTGGTCAGCTCGGCGGCGCGCTTGACCGCGGCGCGGATCCTCACGTAGGTGCCGCAGCGGCAGAGATTGCCCGACAGGGCGGCGTCGATGTCGGCGTCGGTCGGGTCGGGCTTGGCCGCCAGCAGCGCGGCCGCGCCCATGATCTGCCCCGACTGGCAGTAGCCGCACTGCACCACGTCCTCCTCGATCCAGGCGCGCTGCACCGGGTGATCGCCGGCGTGCGAGAGTCCCTCGATCGTGGTGACCGCGCGCCCGCGCACCGCCGACACCGGCATGACGCACGAGCGCACCGCGCGCCCGTCGACGTGGACGGTGCAGGCGCCGCACTGGGCCATGCCGCAGCCGAACTTGGTCCCGGTCAACCCGAGGAGGTCGCGCAGGACCCAGAGCAGCGGCATGTCAGCCGGCGCGGCGACGTCGACCTGCTTCCCATTGACTCTGAGCTTCATGCGACCAGCCTCCTTGGGAGGAGGAAATTGTGCCCGACGCGCGCGCTGCCTCGCCACCGGGAGGAGGCGCGCTTGCGCAGTCACATTTCCCTACCTGTCGTGGATGATCAGCTCAGTTCAGTTCAGCTCAGCTCAGCTCAGCTCGGCTCGCCTCGCCTCGGATCCGGATCTTCTATCGGGCGGATTCGTATCCGCGCCGCGCAGGTCGTCGAGGAGCGCTCTTCCCCGGGCGGCGCGCGCGCAGGCGCTCCGAGCGCGGCGAGAAGCGCTCCCGATCGATCACGAAGCGCTCGTGGGTCCCCTCACCGGCGACGCGATCGCCGTCGTACGCGACCACGCGGAAGCAGATCCGTCTGCCCTCGACCTTCTCGATCACGATCTCGACCCGCAGGACGGCGCCCGCCGGTGCGGCGGCAGAGCGCAGGATCTGGTTCTCGACCTCGACCGAATGCTCGCCGGGCTGGAGGTGGGGCCGCATCGCCTCCATGCAGGCCCACTGGACCAGCCGGACCATGGGATCGCTCGTCGAGCTCGTCGGGAGGCGGGGCTCGGCGAGGTGGTAACGGAGCTCGTGAACCAGGCCGGGGCGGAGCGTGGTCTTCATCGCGGTCTCTGGAGTGCGGACGCCCGCGGTCGTCTCGTTATTCGCATGCCCACCCCCAGCATCACGACGCGTGCCACGTCGCGATGCGGCGGAACTGGCCGCGACTCCTCGACAAGCCCGCTCACCAGGCCGTGTACGCTGAAGCGACAGCTGTCGCCTCGGCGGCGTCGCGACTGCCGGAAAGCCGACAGCTCCGGGAGTCCGCCGGTCGGCTCGCGAGCGAGCCCCGGCGGTTTCCCTCCCCTCCAGGACGGCCCACCCATGAAGGGTGGGCCGGATTCTCTTCCGTGGCCTCGCGGGGATCTCTCTCCGACGAGGCGGCGCTATCCGCTAGGCCGGTCTGACGTTCTCCGCGCGCGGCCCCTTGGGGCCGCGACCCTCGTCGAATGTGACCTGCTGGCCCTCGTGTAGCTGGTCGAAGGTCACGCCCTGGAGTGCGGACGAGTGGAAGAAGATGTCGCCCCGGCCCGTGTCGATGAATCCGAAGCCCTTGTCGGTGAGTCGCTTGATCGTGCCTTGAGCCATTGATGTCACTCCAGTCTCGAACGGATGTGTCGCGTGTGTCGCCTGTGACGCCCGGGATCGACCGGCGGGATGAGTACTTCTAGAGAGATTCGGACCGGGCGGCAGGAGTATGACCACGGATGGGCCCCGCGTGCCCAAAAAGATGCGGGTGGTTCTTTCACCCTGGGCTCGGATCGTGGGCGCGAAACCTACTCGACGAGGCGGCCGGCCTCGGCCAGGCGCAGGAGTCCGCGGCGCGCCTCGGACCACTGGCGCGTGAGCGCGGGGGACGGTTCGCCGAGCGTGCTGCTGACCGCCTCGAGCAGCGGAAAGCTCGACGCCGGGTGGCGCTGGCCGGGCTGGCCCGGGACGATGGTCGTCATGCCGGCGTGGGCGCGGCGCTCCACGTGCACGACGCCGTCGGCGGAGCGCTCGACCAGGTCGTCGACCACGGCCGCGATCGCGCGCCGCGGCAGCTCGCCGCCGGTGACCTCGGCCCAGCGCACCAGCGCCGCCAGGCCGCGCAGGACGTCGTAGAAGTAGAAGCGCGGGAAGCAGGGCTGTCGCCACGCCGGAGCGGCGTCGCGCTCGGCGGCGTTGTGGGCGGTCGGCGAGCCCTCGATCAGCGCGCGCTCGATGAGGAAGCTCGCCGCGCGGTCGAGGAACGCGCGCTGCTCCGCGGTCCGCTCGCTCCCCAGCAGCATCGCCTCGAACGGCGCGACCGTGCCGACCATCGAGCTCGGGCATTCGCCGGCGACGAGGTAGGCCCGCTCGTCACAGGTGAGCCCCCCGTCGGCCATCTGATAGCGCACGAACCAGGGCTTCACCCACGGCAGCGCGCGATCGACGTCGATGCCGCAGGCCGCCAGCACCGGGAGCATGCAGCCGAGCGCGCAGTGGCAGGCGACGTCGCGCTGCGGGTCGTGGCCGGCCGGCGCGTCGCCCGGATGGATGGGGAAGACGTGAAGGAGGCGGTCGATGGCTGCCGCCATGGCCTCGGCCGCGGACCGGGGGATCCGCCCGGTCTCGCCCACCTCGTGGAGGAGCAGCATGTGCCACCACGGCCCGTCCCACTTCGGCCAGTACGGGTCGAGCGAGATCGCCGTGAGCGCGGCGTCGGAGGCGAGATACGCGGCCGACGCCGCGATGCCGCGCTCGATGGCGGCGGTGCGAGTCAACTCCGGGTGGGGCAGGGCGGCGAGCGCCGCTGGATCGCGCACGGCGACCGTATAGCACGTCGAGGCCAGGTCGTCCTCGCGTCGCCCGGAGAAGGCGCTCCATCCGCCGCCGTCGCCTCTGTCCGCTCCATCCGCCGCCGCCCCTGAAGCGGAGAATCGCGTCGGCCCGGTCGGCGCGATCGAGGCCATTGCCGTCGCCGCCGTCGTCGAACACGAGGTCGAGCCAGTCGCCGCCGGCAAGCTCGACATCGAGCGGATCGGGGTGCTGTTACGGCGGAGGTAGATGGTGGTGTCGCCGGGCGGGTGCGCGCCAGCCCCCTGGCGTACACCGTCTGCTGGACGGTGAGCGGGCCGCTGTCGCCGGCCGCTCGCTCGCCGTGGCTGGTGCCCGCTCGACCGGGCCGCGGCCGTTGGTCGACGGGAACGACCGCGCGCTGGCGAAGAGATCCCCGGTCGGCGGCCGGCGGCGGGACCGCGAGCGCCTTGCCGGCGTCCGCCGGAATGCGGCCGGTCTGCGGCCGGTCGGGCCGAGCAAACCGATCCGCCCGCCGCGGCGTAGCTGGATCAGTGCGCCGCGCACACTGCATCCCGGTGATCTCGTTCGGCGCGGCGATGGCCGCCGTCTTGCTGGCTTCCGCGCGGGCCCCGGCGGAGGGCCCGACCTGGCCGCAGATCCGGCGCGTGGCGGCGGAGGTCAATCAGAGCCTGCGGGAGTCGGCGGCCGGCGTGAGCGCGCGCGCCCAGACCCTGGCCGAGCTCCCGCGGCTCGCGCTCGCGACCGCGACCGACCGGCAGACCGTCGCCGACCTCACCGGCGAGGAGCTCGCCATCCGGCCGCGCGCGAGCGAGACGATCGAGCTGGCCCAGGTGCCGCGCACGGGCGGCGCGCCGCTGTCGCTCCTGCGATTTCCGCGCGACGCGGCGTCCACCATGCCGCTCGCGTCGCCGGGCGTGCACCTCATCGTGAGCCAGGGCGCGCTCCGGGTCGCGTCGGTGGTGCGCATCCGGCCGCCGGCCCGCTCCGACGAGATCGACGGGGTGGTGGCGGTGTCCTGGCCGGCCGACATGGCGCGGGTGGCGCGGCAAGTGGCCGCGCTCGGAAGCGGGGTGACGCTGGAGACACAGGCCGGCACCATCCAGATCGGCGGGCCGACGCGCGCCGAGGCGCAGCGCGTCGCGGTCCCGGTCGCCGGACCGTCGGGCCAGGGTCTCGTCCTCATCGCGCCGGCGCCCGCCGCGCGCGGCTGGCGACCGCGCCCGCTCGCCGCCGCGCTCGGCATCGCGCTCGGCACGCTGGTCAGCGCTTCGCTCATCTTCGGCGGGGCGGTCGCGGCCGAGCGGCGCGCGCGGGCGTACGAGCTCGAGGCGTGGGCGACGCGGACCTGGACGCCGGCGCCGCCCGCGCGGCCGCGAACGCCGATGTGAGGGCGCCGCCGATCGCGCGGCCGGTCGCGCCGATCGCCGCGGATCGCGCGGCGGACCGCCCGCATGGAGCCCTGGTAGACTGGGGCGACCATGCGGAGCGGCGGCTCGTGAGGCTGGGCGACGTCCTGGAGGGCCGATTCCAGGTCGGCGACCTCGCCGGCAAGGGCGGCGCGGGTGTCGTCTACCGCGGCGTCGACCGCGCGACCGGCGCCGCGGTCGCCATCAAGGCGGCCCACTCCGACGGGGCCGACGCCCGCTTCGAGCGCGAGGTGGAGACCCTCTCGGCCCTGCGCCACCCGGCCATCGTCACCTACCTGCGCCACGGCGTGTTCGAGGGCGAGCCCTACCTGGTCATGGAGTGGCTCGACGGCGAGGACCTGGGCACGCGGCTCAAGAGCGGCAGCCTCACCCTCGATCAGGCGGTCGGCGTCGCGCGCCAGGTCGCGGTCGCGCTCGCCGCCGCTCACGAGAAGGGCATCGTGCACCGCGACGTCAAGCCGTCGAACGTCTTCCTGGTCGACCGCGAGGTCGAGCGGGTGAAGCTGCTCGACTTCGGCCTCGCGCGCCCCGCCGGGCTGGCGACGCTCACCACCACCGGCATCCTGGTCGGGACGCCGAGCTACATGGCCCCCGAGCAGGCGCGCGGCGCGACCGACCTGGACGCCCGGGTCGACGTCTACGGCCTGGGCGCGCTCCTGTTCCACTGCGCGAGCGGGCGGGCGCCGTTCGTGGCCGACACCATCGACCAGGTCATCGCGCGCATCCTCGGCGACACCGCGCCGCGCCTGCGCGCGCTGGTGCCCGAGGTCTCGCCCGAGCTCGACGCCCTGGTCGCGCGCATGCTGGCCAAGGATCCGGCGCGGCGGCCGATGGACGGGCGGGCGGTGCACGCCGCGCTGGTCGGCATCGACGCCACCGCCGTCCCGCTGGCGGCCGGATCGTCGCCGGCGCCGGGCGAGGACACGTTCTCCGCGCCGGTCCGGTCCATCACGCTCGACGCCCGCTTCCGCGGCTCGTCGATCGCCGTCCTGTCGTTCCTCGACATGAGCGCCGCGGGGGACCAGGGCTACCTTTGCGACGGCATCGCCGAGGAGCTCATCGTGGCGCTCAGCCACGTCGAGGGCCTGCGCGTGGCGGCGCGGAGCTCGTCGTTCCGGTTCAAGTCGTCGTCGACCGACGCGCGCGAGATCGGGACGCGCCTGGGCGTCGACGCGGTCCTCGAGGGTGCGGTGCGCCGGGCCGGCGAGCGGCTGCGCGTGACGGTGCAGCTGGTCGACGTCGCGACCGGGTATCAGCGCTGGTCGCACCGGTTCGACGGCATGCTCGACGACGTGTTCGCCATCGAGGACGAGATCTCGAGCCGCGTGGCGACGGCGATGCGCGGCATCCTGACCGGCCGCGAGCAGGACGCGCTGCGCCGCCCGGGCACCACCTCGGAGGCGTACGGCTACTTCCTGCGCGGCCGCCAGCTCATCCACCAGGTCAGCCCGGCGTCCTACGAGTCGGCGGTGCAGATGTTCGAGCGCGCCATCGAGATCGATCCGACCTACGCGCCGGCCTACGCCGGCCTGGCCGAGATGCACTGCCGCTACTACGAGTGGGCCGCCGGCGGCGAGGCCGCGCGCAGCGCCGCGCACCGGGCCAGCCGCAAGGCGCTGGAGCTGGCCCCGCAGCTGGCCGAGTCGCACGTCGCCGGCGGGCACGTCCTCAAGACCTTCGGCAAGAACGAGGAGGCGGAGACGGAGTTCCAGGAGGCGATCCGCATCAACCCCTGCTCGTTCGACGCCCACCACCTGTACGGGCGCCTGTGCTTCCAGTGGGGGAAGATGGAGCAGGCGGTGGCGCTGTTCCGCCGCGCCGCCGAGCTCCGCCTGGAGGACTTCCAGTGCTGCCTGCTCCTGGCCCAGAGCCTGCGCGCGCTCGGCCGCGGCGACGAGGCGGGCGAGGCCCGGCGCGACGGCATCCGCCGCGCCGAACGCCACCTCGAGCTCGAGCCCGACGACCCGCGCGCGCTGTCGCTGGGCGCGGCCGAGCTCTTCTACGAGGGCGAGCGCGAGCGCGCGCTCGAGTGGGCCGCACGCGCCGCCGCCGCCGCGCCCGACGACCCGGCCGTCTGGTACAACGTGGCCTGCACCTACGCCGGCATGGGCGAGAAGGAGGAGGCGCTGCGCTGGCTGGAGCGGGTCTTCGGCCAGGGCAGGGGCGGTCTCGCCTGGGTGCTGCGCGATCCCGACTTCGACGCGCTGCGCGGCGATCCGCGCTTCCAGGCGCTGCTCGCCAAGGTCTACTGACCGCGGCGACCGCGTCGGTCGGCGGTCGCCGCGGCCTGGCGCTCGCGCTCGGCGATCTCGGCCTCGCTCGGAAACGCGATGCTGCGCGGCCCGGTCAGGTGGCCATCGCCGGCGCGGACCACGACAGGTACGCCGGGCCGCGTCGCCGGGAGAACGAAGACTCGACAGAATATCGGGCGGGCGACACGAGGACGCCACGGTGTCGCCCGAACCGGGTCAGGTCACTGCGGAGCGGAGCTGCCGCCCTGCGACTTCCACGCGCACCGGTTCTTCTCGCACGCCCACTTCCCGACGGTCATGACGTGCATGAGCCCGTCGCAGTCGATCACCGCGTCGCAGTAGGTCCCGGGGACACACGCACCCATGGCGTCGGGGTGCGGGGCCGTGAACGCGCCCGCGCCGTAGCGGCACTTCTCGTTCTTCTTGCAGTGGAAGCCGGCCACGCCGCCGCACTTGCCCTTCGCGCCGGCCGGGCCGCCGGACGGCTCGCCGCCCGGCCTGGTGCCGCCGCCTGCCGTGGTGCCGGCATCGACCGGGGCCTGGCCGCCGGCGGGCTGGCCCGGGTCGGCGGTCCCGCTGGCGGGCGGCGGTTCCGGACTCGGGGGCGTCTCCGGCTGCGGCGTGGCCGCGGTGTCGGCCGGCGGCGTCGGCGACGGCGTCGTCGCCTCGTGGGTGCCGCCGGCGGCCGGAGAGTTGCCCTTGTCGCACGCGGCGAGAGCGAGCCCGGCGCCGAGAGCGGTGATGCACATCATCCATCGCGCGGTCATGCCCCTGGGTTAGCGCGGAACGGCGCGCCCGCGCCAGCTCTGGCGCCGCGCGAATGACGGACGGCCCCGGTGCCCTTTCAATGACCGTCGATCGGGTGACCGTCGATCGGGTGACCGTCGAACGCGCGGTCGCTCTGGACCCAGATGCGCACGGCTCGTGACGACTCGAGCGCGGGCTCGGCGTCGCTCGCTCGCCCTCCTCGCGGTCAGCGATCGACGGCTCTCATCCCCTCCTCCGAGTAGCGCGACCCTGCGGCGGCGCCCAGCGGCAGGGCGGCGTCGATGCGGCCGAGATCGTCGGTGCCGAGCGCGACGTCGAGCGCGGCGGCGTTCTCCTCGATGTACTTCACGCGCTTGGTCCCGGGGATGGGCACGACGTCGTCGCCGCGCGCCAGCACCCAGGCGAGCGCGAGCTGAGCCGGCGTGCAGCGCTTCTCGCGCGCGATCTCGCCGATCTTCGCCACCAGGTCGAGGTTCTTCTGGAAGTTCTCGCCCTGGAAGCGCGGGCTGTGGCGGCGGAAGTCGTCGGGCGCGAAGTCGTCCGGCGTGCGGAACTGCCCGGTCAGGAAGCCGCGGCCGAGCGGGCTGTAGGCCACGAACCCGATGCCCAGCTCGCGGCAGGCGGCGAGCGCTCCATCCTCCGGTTCGCGGCTCCACAGGCTGTACTCGGACTGCAGCGCGGCGATCGGGTGCACCTTCACCGCCCGCCGGAGGGTCGCGGGCCCGGCCTCGGACAGGCCGAGGTAGCGCACCTTGCCGGCGCGCACCAGGTCGGCCATCGCGCCGACCGTCTCCTCGATCGGCGTCGAGGGATCGACGCGGTGCTGGTAGTAGAGATCGATGTGGTCGACGCCGAGGCGGCGGAGCGACGCGTCGCAGGCGCTGCGCACGTACTCCGGGCGCCCGCTGATCCCGCGCGAGCGCGGATCGGGGCCGCGCACGATGCCGAACTTGGTGGCGAGGACGACGCGGTCGCGCCGGCCGCGCAGGAAGCCGGCCAGCAGCTCCTCGTTCCTGCCGGACCCGTACATGTCGGCGGTGTCGAGGAAGTCGATGCCGAGCTCGAGCGAGCGCTCGAGGGTGGCGAGCGACTCCGCCTCGTCGCCGGGGCCGTAGAACTCCGACATGCCCATGCAGCCGAGGCCGAGCGGCGAGACCTGGAGACCTTGTGTCCCGAGCTTTCGTGGCTTGTGCATGGCGGGGAGTATAGACGGCGGCAGCGCGCGGTAATAAACCGCGGTGGCGCACAGCCCGCCCGTCGGCAACAGAGCATAGTTCGGGATGGTCCCGCAGCGCTTCCAGCCGAGGCGCGCGTAGAGCCGCTCGGCGTCGGGGCTGGCGGTGTCGAGCACGAGGAGCGTCTTGCCCGCCTCGCGCGCCACGTCCTCGGCGGCGCGTCCGAGCCGCTCGCCCA
>DATFRY010000371.1:0-10993 GCA_035262925.1 Kofleriaceae bacterium
ATGCTCAAGATCGGTCTCTGCGAGATCGCGCTCGGCAAGCCAGTGGCCGCGAAGGCCGAGATGGGGCGCCTGGTCGCGCGCTTCCCGCACACCAAGGCGGCCGGTCTTGCTCGCACCAGGATCGAGGAGCTCGAGCAGAAATGACGCGCATCGCCGTTCGACTCGCCCTCGCCGGCCTCTCGTGCGCGGCTGCTCTCGCGCTGACCGCGCGCCCGGCGGCCGCCCAGATCCCCGAGGTCCAGCCCGACGGCACGCTGTCCGATCCGGCCAGGCCGCCGCCCGCGCCGCCACCGACTCCGATCATCATCAACCCGCCGCCCGGCCAGACCGGCCAGCAGGGCCAGCCCGCCCAGCCGGCGACCGAGGCACCGGCGGGCGAGGAGGGCGCCGCCCCCGCCGGCCCGGCGGCCCGCGGCACCGGCGGCGCAGGCCGCGGCTACTACCACGTGGACGAGAGCGGCCTGGCCGAGCAGGAGCAGCCCGAGACCACGCTGGCCCCCGGCGAGGTGCCGGCGGTCCACACCGTTCGCGCCGGCGACACGCTGTGGGACCTCTGCTGGTCGTACTTCAACAACCCGTGGGAGTGGCCGCGGGTCTGGTCCTACAACCCGGAGATCACCAACCCGCACTGGATCTATCCCGGTGACCAGGTGCGCCTGCGCGGCCCCGGCCAGGAGCCGGCCAGGGACAAGGAGGCCGCCGCGGCGCCGAAGCCGGCCGCGCGCCAGGCCCCGCCTCCGCACACCGGCTTCGAGCTGCGCCAGCTCGCCTTCCTCGCGCCGGAGCAGCTCACGTCCGGCATCACGATCGACGGGTCGCCCGAGGAGAAGCTCATGCTCGCCACGGGCGACGAGGTGTATCTGGCCTACCCGACGGACAAGCCGCCGCGCGTGGGCCAGCGCTTCGCGGTCTATCTCGAGCGCGAGCGCGTCAGGCACCCCGAGACCGGCGCCGACCTGGGCGCGTACGTGAGCATCGTCGGCGAGGTCGAGGTCATCAGCGCGGCGCCGGGCAAGCGGGCGCGCGCCGTCCTCCTCGACTCGGTCGATCCGATCGAGCGCGGCATGCGCGTGGGCCCGGTCCAGCGCCAGTTCCGTCGCGTCGAGCCGACCCCGGCCGACGTCGATCTCGAGGGCTTCATCGTGGCCGAGATAAAGTCCGAGGAGCTCATCGGCGCCCACCAGGTCGTCATCGTCGATCGCGGCGGCCAGGACCGGCTCAAGGCCGGCAACCGCCTGTTCGTGATCCGGCGCGGCGACGCCTACTCGGCGGTCATGGGGCCGCACAGCGGCATCGGAAAGAACGACTCGCGCTACCCGGCGCGGTCGATCGGCGAGGTTCTCGTCGTCCAGGTCGGGGCGCACACGGCCGTGGGGGTCGTCGTCAACACGGACAAGGAGGTCGGCGTGGGCGATCGCGTGCTGCTGAAGCGCGGCCGGGCGGGTTCGCGGCTGCGCTGAGCTGCGCTGAGGCGGCTCCAGCGGCGCGTCTGGCGGGCGCTGCGCGCGCTCTGCCCGCGCGCGCGGAGGGATTTGCTCGCCACGAGCGGGACGCCGGCGGGGCGTCGGATCGCGCCCAGGCTAACTGGCTGAAATCATGTCGTCAGCTGTCGACTCGCTTGACGGCCCGGCCCAGGGTGGCTAATTGCTTGAACCCTCGTGACCGCGGTCATCCAGCGAACAGCTCCCGAGTATCCGGCCCGCCTCGGCGCCACGCCGCAGCCGCCGCCGGAGCTGTTCGCGCTCGGAGCCGTGCCGCTCCCCGACGCGGATCTGATCGTTGCGATCGTGGGAGCGCGCGCCGCCAGCGGCCGCCGCATGGCGCTGGCTCGCGAAGTGGCGGCCGAGCTGGCCGCAGGCGGCGCGCTCGTCGTCTCCGGCGGCGCGATCGGAATCGACAGCGCCGCTCACCTGGGTGCGCTCGACGCAGGTCGGCCGACCGTGGCGGTGCTGGCGGGCGGGCTCGACGCGCCCTATCCGCCGCGCAACCGGCCGCTGTTCGACGAGATCATCGAGCGAGGCGGCACCCTGCTGGCGGCGAGCCCGCCCGGAACGGCGCCGCAGCGCCGCTTCTTCGTGGCCAGAAATGCAGTGATCGCCGGGCTCTGCGACGCGACGGTGGTCGTCGAGGCGCAGGCCGCATCCGGAAGCCTCCACACCGCGCGCGCCGCGCTCCGGTACGGGCGCATGGTGGCCGCGGTGCCCGGATCACCCGGGTGCGAGGCGCTCCTGGCCGGGGGCGCAGCCGTGGTCGAGAGCGCGGCCGATCTATTGTCGGCGCGCGCGGGCCGGCCGCGCCAGCCCACCGCGCGACTGCCCGAGCCTGGCAGCCGCGAGGCGCTGGTGCTCGACGCGCTCGACGGACGGGCCCCGAGCACCGGCCCGGCGGTGGCGGCGCGCAGCGGGCTCGGCCTGCGCGAGGCGACCCGCGCGCTGGTCGGCCTCGAGCTCGAGGGGCTGGCGCTCGCCCTCCCCGGTCAGGCCTATCTCCGTTCCCCTCTCGCCGAGCGCCTGCGCGTGGGTGCGCAGTAACTCAAGAAAGGTATTCGCAAGCGGATGGCGACGAGCAAGAAGAGCAAGGCGAAGCGCCCGGCGGCCGAGATGAAGACCGGAGTCGTGGCCGGCAAGGCCGGCAGCAAGGTCAGGGCCGAGAAGAAGGTGGCCGAGAAGGCCGAGAAGGCCGACAAGAAGCTGCCCGCCGTCCGCGCCAAGGGGCCGGCGCC
Organism: Kofleriaceae bacterium; assembly: GCA_035262925.1. Lineage (GTDB taxonomy): Bacteria > Myxococcota_A > Polyangia > Haliangiales > Haliangiaceae > DATFRY01. The sequence continues at coordinate 2,723 of DATFRY010000371.1, forward strand.
CGCCGAGAAGCCAGCCCACAAGCCGCCGCAGAAGCCGGCCCAGAAGCCGGCGCGGCCCAGGCGCCCGTCCAGGCCGGCGGCGGCGCGCGGCGATGCCTCCGTCGTCGACGAATCGCTCGATCCCGGCGCGGAAGAGCCGGCCCGCAAGGGCCGCAAGGTCAACCCCAAGGGCAAGTCGCTGGTGATCGTCGAGTCGCCGGCCAAGGCGCGCACGATCAAGAAGTACCTGGGGGCCGGCTACACGGTGAAGGCGTCGGTCGGCCACGTGAAGGACCTGCCCAAGTCGCGCCTCGGCGTCGACGTCGAGAACGGCTTCGAGCCCGAGTACGTGGTCCTGCGCGACAAGAAGAAGGTCATCACCGAGATCCGCGCGGCGGCGGGGGCGGTCGAGCACGTCTATCTCGCCCCCGACCCGGATCGCGAGGGAGAGGCGATCGCGTGGCACATCGCCGAGGAGCTGCGCGACATCAACCCGAACATCCAGCGCGTCCTGTTCAACGAGATCACGCGCAAGGGCATCACCGAGGCGCTCAAGCACCCGACCCTGGTGGACACCCACAAGACCGACGCGCAGCAGGCGCGCCGCATCCTGGACCGGCTGGTCGGCTACGAGATCAGCCCGATCTTGTGGAAGAAGGTGCGCCGCGGGCTGTCGGCCGGGCGCGTGCAGTCGGTCGCGGTGCGGATGATCTGCGACCGCGAGAGCGAGATCGCGGAGTTCAAGCCCGAGGAGTACTGGTCGGTCGATGCCGACTGCAGGGCGGCCGAGCCGCCGCCGTTCGTGGCGCGCATCTGGCGCTGGGACGGCAACAAGGCCGAGCCGAAGACGCAGGTCGAGGCCGACGAGATCGCGACCGAGCTGCGCGCCGGCAGCGCGCAGGTGGCGCAGGTCGAGCGCAAGGAGCGCCGCCGCCGCCCGCAGCCGCCGTTCATCACCTCGAAGCTGCAGCAGGAATCCGCGCGCAAGCTGCGCTTCTCGGCCAAGCGCACCATGGCGCTGGCCCAGCGCCTGTACGAGGGCCTCGAGCTGGGCGACGAGGGCCCGGTCGGCCTCATCACGTACATGCGTACCGACTCGACGCGCGTGTCGGACGACGCGCTGACCGAGGTGCGCCAGTTCATCGCCAACCGCTACGGCGTCGACTACATGCCGGCCGAGGCGATCGTGTACAAGACCTCGAAGAGCGCGCAGGACGCGCACGAGGCCATCCGCCCCACGTCGATGGAGTACACGCCGGAGCGGGTGCAGTCGCTGCTCGAGGCCACCGGGCACCCGGAGGTGGTCGAGCTGGTGCGGCTGTACACGCTCATCTGGAACCGGTTCGTGGCCTGCCAGATGTCGCCGGCGGTCTACGATCAGACGACCGTGGACCTGGCGCGCGGGCGGGCCGTGCTGCGCGCGACCGGTCAGGTGCTGAAGTTCGCCGGCTACACCGCGGTCTACACCGAGCAGGAGAGCGACGACGAGGCGGCCGAGAAGGCGGCCGAGAGCGATCGCCTGCTGCCGCCGATGACCGAGGGCGACGAGGTCGAGCTCACCGAGGTGCGGCCCGAGCAGCACTTCACCCAGCCGCCGCCGCGCTTCACCGAGGCGTCGCTGGTCAAGGAGCTGGAGGAGAAGGGCATCGGCCGGCCGTCGACCTACGCGACCATCCTGTCGACCATCGTCGACCGCGGCTACGTGGACCGGCGCGAGCGCCGCTTCTTCCCCACCGAGCTCGGCACCCTGGTCAACCAGCTCCTGGTCGAGTCGTTCCCGGATATCTTCGACACCGCCTTCACCGCGCTCATGGAGCAGGATCTGGACAAGGTGGAGGACGGGGAGCGCAACTGGCGCGATCTGCTGGGCGTGTTCTACAAGCCGTTCTCCGCCGACCTGGCCCAGGCCAAGGAGCAGATGCGCGACGTCAAGCGCGAGGAGATCCCGACCGAGTACACGTGCGAGAAGTGCGGCAAGCCGATGGTCATCAAGTGGGGGCGGAACGGCTCGTTCCTGGCCTGCCAGGGCTACCCGGAGTGCCGCAACACCAAGGAGATCGAGCGCAAGGCGGACGGCACGGTCGAGATCGTGCCGGAGCCGACCACCGACGAGGTGTGCGAGAACTGCGGCGCGCCGATGGTGGTCAAGCGCGGGCGCTTCGGCACGTTCCTGGCCTGCTCGCGCTACCCGGACTGCAAGACCACCAAGCCGATCTCGCTCGGCGTGTCGTGCCCGCGCGAGGGCTGCGGCGGGTTCCTGACCGAGAAGCGCTCGCGCCGCGGCAAGACCTTCTACGGCTGCTCCAACTACTCCAAGACCGCCTGCGACTTCGTCAGCTGGGACCGGCCCATCGCCGAGGAGTGCCCGGAGTGCGGGGCCAAGTTCATGGTCAAGAAGGAGACCAAGTCGGGCACCACGGTCCGCTGCCTGAGCTGCACGTTCAAGCGGAGCGAGGGCGAGGCGGCCGCGTAGCCGCCGCGCAGCCGCGACCCGAGCGCCCGCCATGGCCTACCGCGAACCCGAGGTGACCGTGATCGGCGGCGGGCCGGCCGGGTGCGAGGCGGCGTGGCAGCTGGCCGAGGCCGGGGTCCGGGTCGCGCTGGTCGACATGAAGCCGGCGGCGCTGTCGCCGGCGCACCAGACGCCGCTCCTGTGCGAGCTGGTGTGCTCCAACTCGCTGCGCTCCGACGATCCGACCGCGCCGGCCGGCCTCCTCAAGCGCGAGCTGCGGCGGGCCGGCTCGCTGGTCATCGCGGCGGCCGATCGCCACCGGGTGCCGGCGGGGGCCGCGCTCGCGGTCGAGCGGTTCGGCTTCGCGCGCGAGGTGACCACGCGGCTGGCGCTGCATGCCGGGGTGGCGATCGAGCGGCGCCTGGTCGAGCGGCTGCCCGACGGGCCGACGGTGCTGGCCACCGGCCCCTTGACCGGAGGGGCGCTGGCGGGAGAGCTGGCGCGCCTGTGCGGCGGCGAGCGGCTCTACTTCTACGACGCGATCGCGCCCATCGTGGCGGCCGAGTCGGTCGATCCGGACCGCTCGTTCCGCGCGTCGCGCTGGGGCGACGACAGCCCGGCGCCGGACTGCGCCGACGGCGGCGGCGACGTGGGGGTCGGCGACTATCTCAACTGCCCGCTCGACCAGGAGACCTACCGCGCGTTCGTGGCCGAGATCGCCGCCGCGCGCGTGGTGGCGCCGCGCGACTTCGAGCAGCCGCGCTACTTCGAGGGCTGTCTGCCGATCGAGGTCATGGCCGAGCGGGGCGAGGACGTGCTGCGCCACGGTCCGATGCGGCCGGTCGGGCTGACCGATCCGCGCACCGGGCGGTGGCCCCATGCGGTCGTGCAGCTGCGGCCGGAGAACCGCTACCTGACCGCGTACAACCTGGTCGGCTTCCAGACCCGGATGGCCTACCCGGAGCAGCAGCGCATCTTCTCGATGATCCCCGCCCTGCGCGAGGCCGAGTTCCTGCGCTTCGGCTCGATTCACCGCAACACGTACCTCGACGCGCGCCTGCTGGGGCCGGAGCTCGAGCTCGTCGCCCGCCCCAACGTGCGGGTGGCGGGCCTGTTGACCGGGGTCGAGGGCTACATCGAGTCGTGCGCCATGGGGATGGTGGCCGCGTGGTTCACCGCCGCGCGGCTGCGCGGCCGCGCGTTCGCGCCGCCGCCGCCCACGACGGCGCTGGGCGCGCTCTACCACCACGTGACCCGCCACCGCGAGCCGGGCGAGCGGTTCGGGCCGACCAACATCAACTTCGGCCTGCTGCCGCCTCTGGCCGCGCGCGCCCGCAAGCGCGACCGCGGCGCGCTCCACGCCGAGCGCGCCGCGCGCGATCTCGAGGCGTGGCTGGCGGAGCCCGGCCTGGCGCCGCTCGCGACGGCGCGGACCGGCGCGGGGTGACGCACGCTCCGGTCGCGCGACGGCGGCGCGGCGATGAGGCGACCGGGCGGATAAGTGGCCGACACAAGAGGGCCTTGCTAGGCTCGCTGGGCATGAAGTCAGCGCCTCACGCGGTGCGCCGGGAGGCGAGCAAGAGTCGCTGGCAGGCCGCCGTCGACGATCTGGCGCATCACCTGGCGGTCGAGCGCGCCTGCTCGCCGCGCACGCTCGAGGCGTACGGGCGCGACCTGGAGGAGTTTCGCCGCCAGTTCAGCGGGGCCCACGGCGCCGACCCGGACCCGGCCAGGGTGCGGACCGGCGACGTGCGCGCGTTCGTGGCGTCGCTCTACCGGGTCAACGACGCCTCGTCGATCGCGCGCAAGCTGTCGTCGTTGCGCGCGCTGTTCCGCTTCCTGGTCGCGCGCGGGGTGGTGAGCGCGAACCCGGCGCGGCAGGTGGCCAGCCCCAAGCGCAAGAAGGCGCTGCCGCGCGCGCTCGACGTGGACGCCGCGGCGGCGCTGGTCGAGGCGCCGAGCGCGCCGGCCGCGGGTGTCGCGGGTGTCGCGGGTGCGGGTGCGGGTGCGCCCGGTGCGGCCGGTGCGGCTGCCGCGGGCGCGCCGTCGCCGGCGGTCCTGCGCGACCGGGCGCTGCTCGAGGTGCTGTACGCCTCGGGGCTGCGCGTGTCGGAGTGCTGTGCGCTCGACCTGGACGCCATCGACCGCGATCGCTACGGCGAGGGCTGCCTGGTCCACGTGCGGCGCGGCAAGGGCGGCAAGGAGCGGCTGGTCCCGATCGGGTCGGCGGCGGTGGCGGCGCTCGACGCCTACCTGGCCGACGGCCGGCCGGCGCTGCGCCATCCCCGGAGCGGCAAGCAGGACGCGAGCGCGATCTTCCTCAACCGCCACGGCCGGCGCCTGACCGCGCGCTCGGTGCAGCGCCTGGTCGAGCGCTGCGCGCTCCTGGCCGGCACCGAGGCGACGCCGCACTCGCTGCGCCACTCGTTCGCCACTCATCTCCTCGACGGCGGCGTCGACCTGCGCTCGATCCAGGAGCTGCTCGGCCACGCCAGCCTGTCGTCGACGCAGATCTACACCAAGGTCTCGCTCGATCACCTCATGAAGGTCTATGACGCCGCCCATCCGCACGCGCGCATGCGGCCGGCGAAAGGAGAGCGGTCGTGATCGTGGCCAGCGCCCGGTTTCGCTCCACCACCATCCTCGCCGTCCGCAGGGACGACCGCATCGTCGTCGCCGGCGACGGCCAGGTCTCGCTCGGCAACACCATCGTCAAGGGCTCCGCGCGCAAGGTGCGGCGCATGGCCGACGGCGCGGTCATCGGCGGGTTCGCCGGCTCGGCCGCCGACGGCATCGCGCTGTTCGAGCGCCTGGAGGGCAAGCTGCGCGAGCAGGGCGGCAACCTGCGCCGCGCCGCCGTCGAGATGGCCAAGGACTGGCGCACCGACCGCGTGCTGCGCCGGCTGGAGGCGATGCTGCTGGTGGCAGACCGGCGCGACACCTATCTCCTGTCGGGCACCGGCGACATCATCGAGCCCGACATGGGCGTGGCCGCCATCGGCTCGGGCGGCTCGTACGCGCTGGCGGCGGCGCGGGCGCTCATGACGCACTCGTCGCTCGACGCGCGGGCCATCGCCGAGGCGGCGATGAACATCGCGGCCGACATCTGCCTTTACACCAACCACCAGCTCGTGTTCGAGGAGCTCGCCCCATGAACTCGCGCGCCGCCGCGCACCTGACCCCGGCCGCCATCGTGGCGGAGCTCGACCGCTACATCGTGGGCCAGCGCAAGGCCAAGCGCGCGGTCGCGGTCGCCCTGCGCAACCGCTGGCGCCGGCAGCAGGTCGAGGGCCACCTGCGCGAGGAGATCGCGCCCAAGAACATCATCATGATCGGGCCGACCGGGGTGGGGAAGACCGAGATCGCCCGCCGCCTGGCCAAGCTGGCCGGCGCTCCGTTCCTCAAGGTCGAGGCCTCGAAGTTCACCGAGGTCGGCTACGTCGGGCGCGACGTCGACTCGATCGTGCGCGACCTCATGGAGGTGTCGGTCAAGCTGGTCAAGGACGAGGAGGCGCAGAAGGTGCGGGGGCGGGCGCGCGAGGCGGCCGAGGAGCGGCTGCTCGACCTGCTCCTGCCGCAGGGGCAGCGCGCGCGCTCCTTCTCCGACAAGCCGCCGGCGCCCGGTGCTCCGCCGGCGCCGCCTCGGCCGGTCGCGGTCGACGACGGCGGGGCCGACTCCGGCACGCGCGAGAAGCTGCGCGCGCTCCTGCGCGACGGCAAGCTCGACGACCGCGAGGTCGAGGTCGAGATCTCCGAGGACCAGAGCCCGTTCCTGCAGATCTTCGGGGGCTCGGGCGTCGAGGAGATGGGCCTGTCCGGCCTCAAGGACATGCTCGGCACCTTCGGCAAGAAGACCCGGCGGCGCAAGCTCAAGATCCCGCAGGCGCTCGACGTCTTGACCGGCCAGGAGGCGGAGCGCTTCATCGACGCCGACTACGTGAACCGCGAGTCGGTGTCGCGGGCCGAGAACGCCGGCATCGTGTTCCTCGACGAGGTCGACAAGATCGCGTCCGGCTCCGGCGATCACCGGCACGGGCCGGACGTGTCGCGCGAGGGGGTGCAGCGCGATCTCCTGCCGATCGTCGAGGGGGCGACCGTCACCACCAAGTACGGGCCCGTCCGCACCGACCACGTGCTCTTCATCGCGGCCGGCGCGTTTCACATCGCCAAGCCCTCCGACCTCATCCCGGAGCTGCAGGGCCGCTTTCCCATCCGGGTCGAGCTCGACGCGCTCACCGACGAGGACTTCGTCCGCATCCTGACCGAGCCGCGCAACGCGCTGACCAAGCAGTACCAGGCGCTGCTGGCGACCGAGGGCATCGAGATCGAGTTCCAGTCCGACGCGGTGCGCGAGATCGCCACCATCGCCGCCCAGGTCAACGGCCGCAGCCACAACATCGGCGCGCGCCGCCTGCACACCGTGCTCGAGCGCCTGCTCGACGAGCTCTCCTTCTCGGCGCCGGACATCGGGCCGCAGAAGATCCTCATCACGCGCGACTACGTGCGCGAGCGCCTGTCGGACCTGGCCGCGGACGAGGAGCTCTCGAACTACATCCTCTGACGGCGTCCGGTGACGCCGCGCGGCCGTCGCACGGCCGCCGCCGCCCGGGGGCGCGCTCACCACAGGCGGCAGACCGGCGAGCGGAGCATCGGCGCGCCGGCCGGGCACGCGAAGGCGCGGCCGAACTCGGGCATGTTCGACACCACGCCGATGACGCGATAGCGGCCCGGCGCGTGCGTGGCCGAGACGACCTGCTCGCGCTCCGCCTCGGCGGTCTGGCCGGCGCAGCGCAGGTGGCCCCAGGCCAGGAAGAAGTCGCGCGCGCCGGCCAGATCCGGGTGGGCGGCGCGATAGGCGCGGTAGGCCAGGCGCAGGCCGCCGTTGTCCGCCGTGTTCTCGCGCAGGCTCAGCCGCCCGTCGAGGTGCAACCCGCTCACCGTGTAGCCGCTGTACTGGTCGGCAAAGCAGGCGGCCCGGCGGTCGTAGGCGTCCGCGTCGGCGGGTGTCCACCAGTCGCGCATGCGGCCGGCGTGGTCGAAGCGGCGGCCGCCGGCGTCGAAGGCGTGAGTGAGCTCGTGGCCCATCACCGCGCCGAGCGCGCCGTAGGTGGCGGCGTCGTCGGAGGCGGGGTCGTAGATCGGCGGCTGCAGGAAGCCGGCGGTGAAGGCGACCTCGTTGAGCCGCCCCGTGTGATAGGCATCGAGCGTCTGGGGCAGCTCGAACCACTCGTCGCGGTCGACCGGGCGGCCGAGCTTGGCCAGCTGGCGGGCCAGCTCGAAGGCGGCGGCGCGCTGCGCGTTGCCGCAGGCGTCGCCGGCCGCCACGCGCAGAGCCGAGTAGTCGCGCCACCGGTCGGGATGGCCGATCTTGATGCGCAGCGCGTCCAGCACGGCCAGCGCCTCGCGTCGGGTGGGCTCGGCCAGCCACGGCGCGCCGCGGATCTCCTCGCGCAGCGCGGCGCGGATGGACTCGGCGATGCGCCGCACGCGCTCGCGATCGCGCGGGGTGAAGGCCTGCGCGGCGAAGCGGCGGCCGAGCTCCTCGCCCATGTCGCGGTCGACCAGCTCGGCGCAGCGGCGCCAGCGCGGGCGCATCTCGCGCACCCCGCGCAGGACGCTCGAGTGGAAGTCGAAGTCGGTCCGCGCCACATCCGCGGGCAGCACGTCGCTCATGGCGTGGACCAGGTGAACGCGCAGGTACGCGCGCCAGGCGGGCAGGTCGCCGGGGCCGTCGCCGGCGAGGAGGCGCGCGAGCGCGTCGAAGTAGGCCGGCTGCTCCTGGTTGATGACCGGCACGCCGCGGGCGCCGAGGGCGGACAGGTACGCGTCCCAGTCGAATC
>DATFRY010000372.1:0-13385 GCA_035262925.1 Kofleriaceae bacterium
CGAGCGACCGGCGCACGTACTCGACGGCCTGTGACGCGAACTCGAGCACCTGCTCGGGGCCGGAGCCGCCATCCCCGTCGCCTTGTGGCGCTGAGCTGGAGCGCGGCGTCCGTCTCATCGAGGCAGTGTGACGCTGCACAGCATGCCGGTCAAGCCGCCGCGGGTCTTCGCGCCGACGGCGCTCCGTGGTAACTCCTCCTCGATGTCCTCCGGCCCAGGGCTCTCGCAGGCGCGCTATCGCGGCCCGCTCGGCGCCACGCGTCGCGAGCACGTGCACCACGCCTGCGACTGCGGCGTCCTGCACTCGGTCGATGTGGTGGTGGCCGTCGACAGCCAGACCGATCCGCTGCTGGCGCGGCGGCTGCGCGACGGCGACCCGGGGTTCAACAGCACCGTGTGCCCGCACAGCCGGGTCCGCTCGGCGCTGGAGGTGGCGGTCGTCTATCACGACCCGATCAACCGGGTCTTCGTCCTCGTCTTGCCCGAGTCGGCGCGCGTGCGCGAGCTCAAGGAGCGAGCGGCGCTGCTCCTGCGCCTGGCCGACGACGCGGCCCACGCCGTGCCGCCCTACGTGGTCGGATTCACCGTGGCCTACGGGCCCGCGGGGCTGCGGCGCACCATCGAGCTCGAGGCCGAGCGCGTGCTGAGCGCGCGCCGCCCGGCCGCAGAGCGGAGCGCGCCGCTGCCGCTGGCGCTGGTCCCGCCGGTCGCGGACGAGCCGCCGGCCGGTGCCGATGCCGACCTGGACTCGGCGAGGACCAACCCGGTCCGCGCCCTCGAGGCGGTGGCGTCTCCGGCCGCGCCGCTGTCCGCGCCGCTGCCCGCACCCTCGCTCGCGCCTCCGCCCTCGGCGCCCGCCCTGCCATCACCCCAGGGGGGTGAAGCGGCCCGCGAGCCACGTGGCGCGGACGGCGACCGGCGCGTGGGGCCCGGCGGCGCGGTCGAGCTGGTCCTGCGCGCCGGCGGCCGCGAGCTCGAGATGCTCTCCAGCCCCGACCTCGAGGTCCGGCTGCAGCTCCACCGCATGTCGAACTTCCCGATCGTCGCGCTCGCGCTGGGGACGCCGGCCGCGCTGGCCGGCGAGCCGGGGGCCGGCCCGCCGCGCTGGGTCGAGCTCGACGTCGGCGACGCCGGCGACGCGGCCGTGCTGGACGCGCTGGCCGGCTCGTTCGCGATCGCGCTCGAGGTGCGGGGCGAGGGGGAGGGCGACGAGCCGGTCGCGCGCGCCCGCCTGTCGCCCCCGCTCACCGACAACGCCGCCGCGGTCCGCGCCGCGGCCGGCGACTACATGGTCGGCATCCCACCCGGCCAGCGCTCGTTCGCCCGGGGGCGGGCAGGGTTTCGCGCCGCCGACCACGACCGGCTCGGCACCCGCGCGAGCCATGCGGCCGAGCGAGTGGAGGACGCGCTCGGAGCGCTGTCCAGCCCGGCCGAGGTGATGCGCGCGGTCGCGCTGGTCAAGCGCTTCAGCCAGCCGACCGGCGAGGACTGGCTCATCATGATCCGCAGCTTCCCGCTGCCGCTGTGGCAGGAGGCCCGCCGCGCGGTCGTCGTGCGCGCCCTGGAGCTGGGAATCTGGCCCGGCCCGGTGGCGGCGCAGATCGCCGTCGGCGACGGTCTGGCCCGCTCGCGCAAGGATCTGGTCGGCGTGCTGCAGCGCCACTTTTCCGCGCTGACCGCGCGGGCGGGGCACGGCCTGGGCGACGAGCTGGTGCGCGACAACTGGAAGGCTCTGCGCGCCGAGGCGCGCGCGCTCGGTCTGCCGGTGGGCGCGTGGCCGGCGCCGCGCAGCGAGCCCATCATGAGCGAGTCGGAGCCGGTCGCCTCGGGGACGATCGGCGATCCGGGCACGTCGATCGACTTCATGCCGCCGGCGGCCCGCTTGCCGGTGGTCGTGCCGCTGGCGCCCGGGAGCGGGGACGAGGCCGGCTGGAGCGGAACGACAGGCTCGGGCGGCCGCCGCGGCGCGGTCGGCGAGTTCGCCAACCTCGACGCCGCCGTGCTGATCGGGCGTCTGGGCGATCGCGGGCGGCGCCAGGCGGCGGCCGTCGAGCTCTGCCGCCGGGGCGAGCCGAGCGCGCTGCAGCCGGTCTTCGGCGCGCTCGAGTCGATGACGCGGGCCGAGTCGAGCGGCGTCCTGGCCAGCACGGCGGGCTTCGGCCGCGCCGCCGAGCCGCACCTCCTGGCCGGGCTGCGCAGCCGCAAGGCCTATCTCCGCCAGGGCGCCGCGCTGGCGCTGGCGGTCATGAAGAGCGAGGCCGGCGTCGAGGCCATCTGCGAGCTCCTGCTCGACGAGCCGACCGAGGTGTGGCGCGAGCTGGCGCGCGCGGTCGGCGAGGCCGGCCCGGCGGCGGTGATGCCGCTGGCCGCCCGCCTGGGCGAGCGCAGCGAGGCGGCGCGCGAGCGGGCCGCCTGGGCGATGGCCCACATCGCGGCGCGCGGCGCGCGGCGCCCGATCGAGACGGTGGCGGGCGGCCGCGATCCGGTCGCCGCCGGGGTGGCGCGGGCCGCCCTCGAGCTTGTCGAGCGCGCCGCCGCCGACGACCTGCAGGTGCGCGGGGACCGGGCGCCGCGCGACCAGACGCTCAACCGGGCCTACTCGCGGCGCTTCCTCGAGGCGGTGGAGGCCGAGCGGCGAGCCGAGGTGGCGGCGGCCGGGCAGCGAGCCGGCGACACCGCCGAGTCGCCGGTCCTGCTGGACGAGCCGCTGGACGAGGGGCCGGGCGAGGCGGATGCCGGTTCGCAGGACGAGGAGGATGCGCCCGATGCGGCGGACGCGATCGTCGCGGAGTTCGCGCGGTCGGACGACGAGGACGACGAGGACGAGGACGAGGACGGGGGCCAGGATGACGAGGTCGACGCGGAGCTCGATGCAGCGCCAGGCACGGAGCCGGACGGCGGGCCGGACGCGGAGCCGGACGCCGAAACCGACGCCGAAACCGACGCCGAAGGCGACGCGGACGACGCGGAGCCCGAACACGACGCCTCCCCCGAGGAGCGCGCTGGAGCGGAGGGCAGTGACCGCGCTCCCAGCTGACACGCACCTACAACGGCCAGCTGCAACAGCCCCTGCAACCGCCGGTGCCTTGGCGGAGCAGGTTGCGGGCGGCCGGCTCGCGAAAGTTGCGTCGCGTGGGGCCAAGACACCTCGAACTTGGCTACACTTCGGGCGTACCTGAGGCGGTTTGCGTCTCATGCGCTACGGAATCTTCTCGGACACCCACGCCAACATCGAGGCGCTGACAGCCGTCTTGCGCGCCTACGAGTCCGAACAGATTGACCGCTATGCGTGCCTCGGCGACACCGTCGGCTACGGCGCGTCGCCCAACGAGTGCTGCGACTCCATCCGGGACGTGGCCGCCTTCACGATCCTCGGCAACCACGACGCCGCGGTCGCCGGTCGGATGGACTACTCGTACTACTACGACGCCGCCCGCAACGCGCTCGACATGCACGCCAACCAGCTGAGCGAGCCGAACATGCGCTGGCTGCGCGAGCTGCCCTACGAGGTGCGAGAGGCCGATCTCTGCTTCTGCCACGGATCGCCGCTCAACCTGGAGGAGTTCGAATACATCTTCTCCACCGAGCAGGCCGCGCGCTGCCTCGAGATCTGGGACCAGCTGGCCACCGTCACGTTCATCGGCCACTCGCACCTGTGCAAGGCGTTCGCGCTGACCAAGGGCGAGGTGTTCGAGGTCGTGGCCACGCAGTTCGAGATCCGACCGGACCACAAGTACATCGTCAGCGTCGGATCGGTGGGCCAGCCGCGCGACTACGACCCGCGCGCGAGCTTCACCATCTACGACACCGAGAAGCGTGTGTTCGAGTTCAAGCGGACGAGCTACGACATCGACGCGGCCGCGCAGAAGATCCTCGGCTCGCAGCTCGAGCGGAACTTCGCCAATCGCCTCTTCCTGGGCGTCTGAGCCGGCCGGGTAGCCCTTCGCCGCGTCGCCCGCCGGGGGCGATGAGGCCGGGAGGATTCCGCTCGCGGCGGACGAGACGCAACGATGACGGCCCCTCGGATGCGCGCAAGCTGCAGGGCAGATCCGGCAGGTTGCAGGCGGTCCGGTGTAGTACATTGCGCGGCCGATGAACTTCGTGGATGCCGCCGTCACGCTGCTGCGGGAAGCCAGGGGGCCGTTGCACGTGGAGGAGCTGTGCCGCCTCGCCCTGGAGCGCGGCCTGCTCGACAGTCCCGGGCAGGCCCCGCTGCGCAGCCTCAAGGGCCGACTCACCACCGAGCTCAAGCGCGGGCCCGACAGCCGCGTCGCCCGGGTGGACGACGATCTATGGGAGCTGGCCGAGGCCGGGCGCGACGGGGTCGAGCGGGATGCCGACGCCGTCGAGGAGGAGGTCACCGCACCCGAGATCCGCGGCCAGGTGGCCGAGCCCGACCGCGCGCCGGTGGGCGAGGAGGCGGCCGCCGGTGACGACCTCGAGGCCGAGGGCTACGCGGGCGAGGAGGCGTACGAAGACGCAGACGCCGAGGACGACGACGAGGACGACGACGAGGACGACGACGACGAGGACGACGACGAGGACGACCAGGACGACGCGGACGACGCGGACGACGACGACGATCTCGAGGACGACGATCTCGAGGCCGACGACGAGATCGACGAGGACGACGACGACGCGGAGGACGCGGACGACGACGACGACGCGGCCGACGACGACGACCAGGCGGACGAGGGTGCGGTCGTCGCCGACGAGGGCGCCTTCTCGCGCGACCTCGCCTTCGAGGCCGACGACCAGGCCGACCGCGCGGGCGGCCTCGACCAGGACGTCGACGACGACGAGGACACCCAGATCCGCGAGAAGCGGGCCGACCAGGCCGCTCTGGCCCAGCAGGCGCTCGAGCGCGACGACCTCTCGGCGGAGGAGAAGGACCTCATCCAGGCCTACGGCTCCGAGGCGGGCACCGCCCAGGTCGGCGAGCTGGTCGAGTACCGCGACCAGCAGACCGCCGACGAGGACCGCCAGATGACGCCGGAGGTCCTGCCCGAGCGGCGCGGGCGCCAGCGCGAGGACTGGAAAGCCCGCCGCGAGCGCATGCGCGAGAAGCGGCGCGAGCGGCGCGAGGGCCGCGAGCGCAAGCACTCGGCGCGCGAGCAGAGCCAGGCCTCGCCCGCCGCGGAGCCCGCGGCCGAGACCGCCAGCCCGGAGCGCGCCGCCGCGCCCGAGGCCGGCGGGCCGCCGCCGCACCGGCGCGAGCCGGCCCCGCCCGCGAGCGACGGCGACCTGGCGCGGTGCGCGTGCGAGGTGCTCGCCTCGATCAAGGGCGCGCAGCCGGTCCCGGTGCGGCAGCTGGCCCAGATGATGCGCAAGCGCCGGCTGGTCGACGCCGAGCCCGACGCGCTGTGGCGTCCGCTCAAGTCGGCGCTGCTGGCCGATCACCAGCGCCGGACGGCGGCCGGGCTGCCTCCGCGCGTGGCCTACCGGGGCCGCGATCTCTTCTCCTACCGGCCCAGCGCCAACGCCGAGCTGGAGGCGGCCGAGACCGGGCTCGAGACGGCGGCGCATCGCCTGCGCGGCGCCACCGAGCGCACCCTGGCCGCGCGCCTGGTCGAGCTGCCCCTCGGCGTGCTCGAGCAGGTGGCGCAGCTGTTCCTCAGCCAGACCGGCTGGCGCGATGTCGAGTGGATCAAGCGGGTCGATCGCTCCGGCTACGCCGTGGCGCGCGAGCCGGGCGACGGCCAGATCGTGATGGTGGCGGTGCGCTCCGGCAACCAGGAGGTCGATCGCCGCGGCGTCGGCGAGCTACGCGCCGGGGTCGCCGCCAAGAACATGTCGCGCGGCCTCTTGCTGGCGCCGCGCGAGCTGGGCGGTGACGCCCGCGCCGAGCTCGAGCGGCCGGGCCGGCCGGTCAGCGCCATGTGCGGGCTGCCCTGGGTCGGCGCCCTGGTCGACGCCGGCATCGGCGTCGCGCTGCGCACCATGCCGGTCGCCTACCTGGACGCGGAGCTGTTCGACCGGCTGAGCGAGGGATGAACCGCGAGCCGGCCGGCGGCCCGCCGTGGTCGTGGCTGGGGCGCATCGGCTACACCGCCGCGGTCGAGCTGATGGAGGCGAGGCGCGCGCGCGTCCTGGCCGGCGAGGCGGCCGAGGCGATCCTCCTGTGCGAGCACGACCCGGTCATCACGCTGGGGCGAGCCGCCGACCGCGCCCATGTGCTGCTCGGGCGCGCCGAGCTGGAGGCCGGCGGGGTGGCGGTGGTCGACTCGAGCCGCGGCGGCGACGTCACCTATCACGGGCCGGGCCAGCTCATGGTGTACCCGGTGGTGCGGCTGCGCCGCGGCCTGGTCGCGTTCATGGAGGCGATCGCCGGCGCGCTGGCCGAGGTGGCGGCCGAGCTGGGCGCGCCCGGCGCCGCCTGGCAGCGCAACCCGGCCGGGCTGTGGCTGGGCGGGCGCAAGCTCGCGGCGTGCGGCCTGCACCTCCGCCGCGCCGTCGCCATCCACGGCTTTGCTCTCGACGTGTCGACGCCGCCGGCGGCGTGGCGCGCGATCGTGCCGTGCGGGCTGGGCAGCGGCATCACCGTGTCCCTGGCCGAGGCGCTGGGCGGACGCGCGCCCGAGGTGGCGGAGGTGGCCGAGCGCGCCGGCCCGCGCCTGTCGCGCGCGCTGGCTGCGCGCTGACTTTGTCGGGGGCAGCGGTTACGATGGTCGAATCGCCACCGACGGAAAAACTCTGCGACGAGTCCTCCTGGTCTACAACACCGACTACGACGAGGAGCTGAAGCGGGACTCGCCCATCGACGTCAGCGCCGTGCAGGTCGCCGCCATGGCGGTGTGCCGCGCGGTCTCGGACTACGGCCTCGAGTGCGAGCCGCTCGGCCTCCAGGGCATGGACCTGGTCCGGCTGCTCGAGGCCGTCGAGCGCGATCCGCCGGACCTGGTGTTCAACCTGTGCGAGTCGCTCAACGGCGACACCCGCAACGAGCTGGTCGTCCCCGCGGTGCTCGACATGCTGCGGGTGCCGTACACCGGCCCGGGGCCGATGGCCATCGGCCTGTGCCTGGACAAGGACCGCACCAAGCAGGTCCTGGTGCAGAACGGTGTGTCCACGCCGCCCCACCGGGTCATCCACGCGATGACCGAGCTGGAGGATCCGGCGCATCCATTCGGTCCGCGCCCGGCCCGCGGCGGCCGCGGGCGCGAGCCGGGTCGCCTCGAGCACCCACAGTTCGTCAAGCTCCTGCGCGAGGACGCGTCGATCGGCATCGAGGCCTCCAACCTGGTCGCCGATCGCGAGGCGCTGTGCCGGCGGGTCGGCGAGCTCATGAAGGAGCACGCCCAGCCCATCCTGGTCGAGCGCTACGTCGACGGCCGCGAGGTCAACGTCACCGTGCTGGGCAACGGCGACGAGGCGACGGTCCTGCCGCTCCACGAGATCGACTTCGGCCGCATGCCGGCGGGGCGCCCGCGCGTCCTCACCTACGCCGCCAAGTGGGACGAGAACCACGTCGACTACATCGGCAGCGTGCCGGTCCCGATGGTGGACGTCCCGCCGGAGGTCGAGGTCGCCATCCGCGGCGCCGCGCTGAGGAGCTTCCACGCGCTCGGGCTTCGCGACTACGGCCGGGTCGACATGCGGCTGGACCAGAGGGGCGTGCCGTGGGTGATCGACGTCAACCCCAACTGCGACCTCTCGCCCGACGCCGGCCTCCCCCGCACCGCGCGCAGCATCGGGCTGGACTATCCGCACATCATCGGCCACATCTGTGAGCTGGCCTGGAAGCGCCATGCCGCCGACCATCCGCGCCCTGCGACCCGATGATCGCCCCTACCTCCTGGAGGCGCTGCGGTCCGACGAGACCTTCAACGAGGAGGAAGTTCAGGTCGCGCTCGAGCTCATCGACAACGCGCTCGAGCACGGGCAGCACGACTACTCGGTGCGGGTGGCGGATCTCGAGGCCCGACCGGCGGCCGGCTACATCTGCTTCGGCCGGACGCCGATGACCACGGCCACCTACGATCTCTACTGGCTGGTGACCCACGCCAGGGCGCGCGGGCACGGGGTCGCCTCCACCCTGGTCCGCAAGATGGAGGAGGAGCTCCGGCGCCTGCGCGCGCGCTCGATCCGGGTCGAGACGTCGCTTCAGGAGAGCTATGGCGCGGCGCGCGGCCTGTACGAGCGCCTCGGCTACCCCATCGTGGCCCGCTTCCCCGATTTCTATCGCGCGGGCGACGACCTCATCGTCTACTACAAGCGGCTATGACGGTGCGCGCGGTGGCGCTGGCGGCGGCCGGCGGCATCCTGGCCCTGGTCGCGGCCGGCTGCCGGGGCGAGCGCGACTCCGGCGGCGCGGCAGGGCAGGGTGACGACATGGCGCGGGACGCGGCGGCCCCGGAGCCGCGCAAGCCGGAGACGGCCGTGCTGACGGCCGTCGCGATCCACCGGGTCGATCCCGCCCGGCCGCGGCCCATCAGCGACGAGGACCTGTCGGCGCGGCTCGGCCGGGTCCTGACCGCATCACCGGCGTTCGCCGCCGACGAGGCCAAGGTGCGGCCCGGCCGGGTCGGCGTGGCGGCCGAGGTCGCGGTCACCGTGCGCTACGACGTGGTGGAGGAGCCGGCGGGCGAGAAGCCCGGCGGCAAGGCCGGAGGCACGAAGCGCGGGAAGCGGGCCGGCACGCGGCGCGGGAAGGTCGGCGGCGTGCTCTCCGTCATGGTCGGGATCGAGGCCCGGGTCGACTGGAAGGCCAGCGGCGAGCGGCTCGAGCCGCACGAGAACGTCCTCATCGAGCGGCCGGTCGAGCGCCGCGCCGAGCGCGAGCTCGACCCGATCGTCGTCGAGCTGGTCACCCAGGCCGTGGAGCTGGCCGGGCGCGGCCTGGTCGAGAAGGAGACCCTGCGCCAGGGCGACGACGGCGCGGTGATGGCCGCGCTCGCGTCGGACGACGCGGACGCCGTCCTGTGGGGGCTGGAGCTGTGCGCCGACCGGCGCCTGGCCGGCTCGTTCGACCGCGCGGTCGCGCTGCTCGACCACGCCGACCCGGGGGTGCGCGCGGCGGCGCTGCGCGTCCTGGTCGCGCTGCGCGATCCGCGCGCGGTCCAGCCGCTGGCCAGGCGCGCGGACTTCGCCGACCCGGACACCATGCGCGCCCTGGTCGAGGCGGTGACGGCGATCGGCGGGCCGGAGGCGATCGAGTTCCTCGAGCTGGTCGCCGGCGGGCACGCCGAGCCCGACATGCGCGAGCGAGCGCGCGAGGGCCTGGAGCGCCTGGGCCGGCGGCAGCGTCCAAACCCGTGAAAAAGCCGCGTCAACCTGGGTTCACAGCCGGTCCCGGACGGTGACGAGCCGCTATCTGCAACCGCTCGTTGTGCATCGGCGCGGGAGCGTGGCATGCCGATTGCTGATCCGCGGAGAACCAAGGATGCGCCGACCCGCCCGCCGAGCCCGGATTCGCCCGCTCCTCGCGGTGGTCGCGCTCCTGGGGCTCGCGCTGGCCAGCGCGGACGCGGACGCCCAGGCCTTCCGGCGGCAGCGCTACTACGAGGAGCACGTCCAGGTCTATTTCGTGCCGTCGGGGCTGTACGTCGGCGCCGGCTTCGTCGCCAGCCATGTCCTCGACCAGAGCGGCGGCCCGCGGCTGCTCGACGACGGGGCCGGGCTCACCTTGTATGGCGGGCTGCGGCTGAGCCAGAGGCTCGCGCTCGAGCTCGGCTGGCTTTCGACCTTCCACAGCCCGGAGAACGTCGACACGGTCTACTTCGGATCCGACCCCGACTACCTGGTGCTGACCGGCTTCACCGGCGACGCCAAGATCTACCTGGGCCCGGGCGGCCGGCGCGCCGAGCTCTACCTGCAGGGCGGGGTCGGCCTGTACCTGCTCGACAGCAAGTACTTCGGCTCGCAGTCGGTCGGCACCGGCTTCCAGGCGGGCGGCGGGATCGATGTTCACATGGGCGCGCACCTGGACCTCGGGGTGCGCGCGCTCTACCGCGGGATCGCGATGGGCCCGCCGCACTCCGATCAGGACGACACCTACGTGAGCGCGCTGAGCGGCGAGGCGAACCTCAGCCTTCGCTTCTGATCGACGGCGCCGCGACGGCCGCGCACCCGCTCGCACATCGCGGGTGATCGATCGCTCCTTTGCGGCGCAACCTGTCGGGTTCACACGACGCGAGGTCGCCGCGAATGCCGAAGCCGACGGCCGGGCCGGCGGTCACATGCTAGGGTGCAGGCCATGTCTGGCAGCTCTCCCGACGACAAGCGCGTCGGCGATGCAACGCTGCAGCGCATCGACGACCTGGCGGCGGGGTGGAGCGTGCCCAAGCGGGCGCGCAGAGCCGACGAGGAGCCAGGCGAGCCGCCCCCGGGCCAGGCCGAGGCCGCGGCCAGCGAGCCCAGGGTCGTCGGTTCCGGAGCGGGAGCGGGCGACAAGACGCGCGGCGCGGGCGGGGGCGGTGGCGGTGGCGGCAGCGGCAGCAAGAAGAAGAAGCCGCGCGAGAAGACCCGGGCGAAGGGCAAGGAGCGGGGCAAGACGTCGGCTGCCAGGCGCGGGGCCGAGGCATCCATCCCTCCGCTCCTCCGCTCGCTGCGCGGCACCGAGCAGCCGCCCGAGGGCAGACCGCCGCCGGGCCGCGACGACGACGCGGACGACCGGCTCGCCACCGAGGTGTCGGATCGCGCCGCCACGCGCGCGATGTCGGAGCGGATCGCCACCGAGGTGTCGGACCGCGCTCTCACCCGGCTGGCCCCGGACCGGGGCGACACGGTGGTGTCGGACAACGCGGCCACGCTCATCTACGGCGAGCGCGCCTCGGCCGAGAGCGATCACCCGACCATCGAGGCGGCGCCTCCCGGGGCCGACGGCGAGATCAGCCGCCAGCTGAGCGGCGAGCTGGTCGGCGAGCCCACGGTGCCGAGCGGCCGCTCGAGCGACGAGACCATGCTGGAGCCGCCCGGATCGGGTGCGTTCGCGGTCGCGCGCGCAGACGCGGCCCGCATGGCCGGGAGCACGACCGCGGTCCTGCGGCTGCCGCAGGCCTTGCGCCGCCGCCGCGGCCCCTGGGGCGACGCGCTCTACGTGTTCGGCTCGATCGTCGGCGTGGCGCGCGCCAATCGCGAGCTGAGCGCGGTGGCGCGCAAGCTCGAGGCGGAGAAGGAGTCGCGCGGCCGGCGCCTGGCCGACGTGGCCCGCCTGTCCCTGGCCGACAGCGATCTCGTCAGCGAGACGGTGGCGCGCGGGCGCGAGGAGATCATCGAGCTCGAGGACCAGCGCTCGCGCCGGGCCGGCGCGGTGGCCGCCGCCGACGCCGAGGTCGCGGCGCTCGAGCGCGGCCGCGACGAGGAGCGGCAGCGCCACGCCCAGGAGCTGGAGGCGCTGCGGCGCGGCGACAAGGAGATGGGCGAGAAGGTGGAGCCGCTCCAGCGCCGCGTGCAGGCCACCCGCCGGCGCGCCGTCCGCCTCATCGAGGCGATGGACGACCTCGAGCGGCGCATCACCCGGGCCGAGGCGAGGCTGCCGCGGCTGGCGCAGGACGAGCGGGCGGCGGCCGAGGCCCACATCGCGAGCCTCCTGGCCGAGCGTCAGGCCATGGCCGACGAGCAGCCGACCCTGGCCGCCGAGCTGGACGAGCTCGAGCCGGCCATCGCCGGCATCATCGCGTCGCGCGCCGACGCGCGGGCGCGCGTGGTGCGCGTCGAGAAGGCCGAGCTCGACGCGGTGGTGCGCACCGCGGAGAAGCTGACCGCGGCGCGGGCGCGCCGCGTGGTCGACGAGCGGGCGGAGGCGGAGCTGGCCCAGGACCAGGAGGAGAGCCTGGCCGCGCTGGGCGAGCGGCTGGCGGTCGAGCGGCCGGCCGAGCTGGGCTCGCGCCTGCGCGGGATCGAGGAGCACGAGGTCGCCATCGCCACGCTCGATCGCCGCCACCTCGAGCTGACCGAGCTGGTCAAGAGCGTGGACCGCTGGGCCATCGCGCGCGGCGTGCTGTGGCTCCTGGCCCTGGCGGTGGGCGTGGCCGCGGCCCTGGTCTGGTCGTACGCCCTGCGCGCGCCCTGAACGCGGCCAGCAGCCCGACTGTGGTATCTCTCTCGCCCATGGCCGCGGCCAGGACACGAGCGGGGATCTGCGCGATCCTGGGCCTGCCCAACGCGGGCAAGTCGACGCTCATGAACCAGGTGCTTGGGCTTCGGCTCATGGCGGTCTCGCCCAAGCCGCAGACCACGCGCAACCGGGTGCTGGGTGTGAAGAACCGCGAGGTGGACGGCGACGCGGCCCAGATCGTCTTCCTCGACACGCCGGGGGCGCAGCGCGGCCCCGGCGCGCTCCGCCAGTACATGCGCGAGCAGACGCTGGCCGCGGCGGGCGACTGCGACGTGGCGCTGCTCCTGCTCGACGCGGCCGATCCGGTCCAGCGCGCGCCGGGGACGCTGGGCGAGGGTCCGGCGGCCGCGCTCGACGAGCTGACCGGGAGCCGGCGCGCGCCCATCGTGCTGGCGCTGAACAAGATCGATCGCGTGGCCAAGCCGGCCCTCCTGCCGGCGCTGGAGGCGTGGGGCGCGACGGGGCGCTTCCAGGAGCTGGTGCCGATCTCGGCCCTGAAGGGCGACGGGCTCGACCGGCTCGAGGCGGCGGTCGCGCGCCTCCTGCCCGAGGGACCGCACCTCTACCCGGAGGACACGGTCACCGATCGCGCGGAGCGGTTCATCGCCGCCGAGCTGGTGCGCGAGCAGGTCTTTCGCCAGCTGGGCGACGAGCTGCCGTACGCGGCGGCGGTGGTGGTCGAGGAGTTCCGCGAGCGGCCGGATCGGGGCGATGTGGTCATCTCGGCGGTGGTGCACGTCGAGCGCGAGTCGCAGAAGGGGATCGTGGTGGGCAAGGGGGGGCAGCGCATCAAGGCGATCGGGACGGCCGGGCGCGCCGCCATCGCGCAGCTCCTGGGCTGCCCGGTCCACCTCCTGCTCCACGTCAAGGTGTCGCCCAACTGGTCGAGCGGCGCGGGCGGGCTGCGCGACATGGGGTACGAGTGAGGGGAGACGGCGGCGGCGGGCGCGAGCCGGTGGTGGCCATCGTCGGCCGGCCCAACGTCGGCAAGTCGACGCTGTTCAACCGCCTGGTCGGCGGACGGCCGGCGCTGGTGCACGGCACGCCGGGGCTCACGCGCGACCGGCGCTACGGCACGGTCGACTACGACGGGCGCGTCATCCGCATCATCGACACCGGCGGGCTGGACCCGGAGGCCAGGCACGAGGCGATCGGCGCCGGCATCCACCGCCAGGCCGAGGTGGCGCTGGGCCAGGCGGACGCGGTGCTGTTCGTGGTGGACGCGATGGCCGGCACCACGCCCATCGACCGCGAGCTGGCCGCGCGCCTGCGCCGGCTCGGGCGGCCGATCGTGTGCGCGGTCAACAAGGTGGACCACAGCAACCGA
>DATFRY010000373.1:0-15023 GCA_035262925.1 Kofleriaceae bacterium
CCTTGACCCTGTGGTTCGAAACTTGCGTAAATGCTGGAGGCCATGATGAGACTCCCACCCCTCATCGCCATTGGAGCGATCTGTGCCGCCTGCTCCCCCAGCGGCGAGGATCGACCCGATCTCGGCGAGATCGGCTCGATCTCGATGAACTCTCTCGCCCCGGCGGCCCTGCTCGACAACGGCCCGGCGCTGAGCGCGCTCGGAGCCGGCGCGCTGGCCAACGCCACGACGGCGCTGGTCGACTCGGAGATGGGCCAGAAGCTCCTCAAGTACGTCGCCCGCTGCGCGCTTCCCGAGGGGGACGCGGTCAGCTTCCCGCTGTCGGGCGGCGGCGAGCTCGAGGAGCCCGGGCTGCTCGGCTTCGCGCCAGAGTGGAAGCAGGGCGCGCTCGACGAGACCGCGCAGCGCGTGATGACCGGGTGCCTGATGGCCCACGTCAACGCGTTCCAGATCCAGGTCCCGATCTCGGTCCGCACGGCGGGCAAGGGCGAGGCGTCGCCGGAGGAGCAGCAGCTGTTCCCGGCCCAGGAGATGTCGGCCTTCGGCAACTATTTCGACGCCGATCCAGCCCAGCGCTTCCTCCACATCTGCTTCGGCGAGGGCGTGGCGCGCGCGCTCGGCTTCGAGGGCGGCGTGGGCGGCGGCCGCCCCGCCTATCTCGACCTGCGCGTGTGCTCGACGCAGGACGCGTGCGGCTTCAACCGGGTCGGCGCGTGCTTCGCGTGGCCCCAGGTCCTGGGCATCGACAAGACCGCCTGCTCGGATGCATCGGGCAGCTTCTACTCCGGGTGCCACGAGCGGCCCATCCAGCTCGACCCGGCGACGCAGACCTGGGATGAGACCGTGACGGTCTACCTCCAGGAGGAGCACCTCGCCCAGCTGGTCGAGGAATACCGACAAGAGGCATGCGCGGTGAGCACGCTGCGCTGCAGTGGAGGTGCCATCTGCGCACCGAGCCCGATTTGCGACAGCGTCGAGCTTTGAGCGACGACCTGGGGCCCGCGAGCGCGGCCGGCGCCGGCGAGCCGGACGACGCCGCGGTCCGCTACGCCGGCCAGACGACGTCGCTCGAGCGCCCGCGCGAGGTGCGCATCCGCCGCTTCTGCCTGCGGGTCGCCAGCGGCCCGGACCGCGGCGACTCGCGCGAGTCGTCGGCCTTCGAGTTCTCGGTCGGGACGGCGCCGGGCAACGACCTGGTGCTGACCGATCCGACGGTGTCGCGCCACCACTGCGCCATCATCGCGACGCCCGATGGCTTCCTGCTGCGCGACCTCCAGTCCACCAACGGCACCATCCTCGGCGAGCACCGCATCCAGTCGGCTTTCCTGCGCCCGCTGGCCGTCGTCCGGGTCGGGCGCAGCGCGCTCGTGTTCGAGAGCGTCAACGGCGACCTGTGCGAGCCGCTGGCCGACCAGGACCGCTTCGGCAGCATGGTGGGCGCGTCGGCGCCGGTCCGGCGCATCTTCGCGCTCCTGCCGCGCATCGCCGCGTCGGGCTCGACCGTGCTCATCGAGGGTGAGACCGGCACCGGCAAGGGCCTCCTGGCCGACGCCATCCACCGCGAGTCGGAGCGCAAGGACGGGCCGTTCGTGGTGGTCGACTGCGGCGCCATCCCCAGCACGCTCATCGAGGCGCACCTGTTCGGCCACGAGAAGGGCGCTTTCACCGGGGCGCACACGGCGCGGCCGGGCGCGTTCGAGGCGGCGTGCGGCGGGACGGTGTTCCTCGACGAGATCGGCGAGCTCTCGCTCGAGCTGCAGCCCAAGCTGCTCCGCGCGCTCGAGGACCGCGTCATCAAGCGGCTGGGCAGCGTCGAGCCGGTGCCGCTCGACGTGCGTGTCGTCGCCGCGACCAGCCGCGACCTGCGGCGCGAGGTCAACGGCGGCACCTTCCGCTCCGACCTCTACTATCGCCTCAACGTGGTGCGCCTGCGCCTGCCGCCGCTGCGCGAGCGGCGCGAGGACATCCCGCTCCTGGCCCAGCACTTCTACTCGCAGCTGTCGGGACACGCGGACCTGGTGCCGCCGGCCGATCTGGTGGAGTCGCTCGTCCGCCAGCAGCTGCCGGGCAACGTGCGCGAGCTGAGGAGCGCGGTGGAGCGCGCGGTCCTGCTCGGGGATCCGACGCTGGCGGCGGAGCTGGCCGGCGACGAGCGCACCAACCCGGGAGCGGAGCGCCCGTCGGAGCGGCACGGGGCGGCGCCGCTGGCGCCCGACTTCACGGTCCCGTTCCGCGCCGCCAAGGAGCGCCTGGTCAGCACCTGGGAGCGGGGCTACCTGAGCGAGCTGCTCGGCCGCACCGCGGGCAACCTGTCGCGTGCGGCGCGCATGGCGCGCATGGACCGCAACCACCTGCGCGAGCTCATCCGGCGCTACAAGCTGCGCGCCAGCGACGAGTGACGGGGGCGCAGGCGGAGCTCGTCGCCCGCCGCCTCGACGTCGATGTCGAGCTCGTGGTCGTCGTCGAGGTCGAGGTCGAGGTCGAGTCCGTCGAGCACGGCCGGGCTGGCCAGGACTCCGGCCCCGCCCGGCGGCGGCACCCAGTCCTCGATGCGATCGGCGCCGTCGACGTGCAGGCGAACGCGCGCCGACACCCGCGGAGTAGCGCCGGGGCGGCTGTCGATCGCGGCGGCCAGCTCGAGCGCCGCGCGGATGGCGGCCCGGCGGGCGCGCCTGTCGGGACAGGCGACCGCGGCCAGCAGGCTGTTGCCGCTCTCGAGCAGCACCACCCAGCCGGCCGCTGACGCGGCGCCGGCGGCGCGGGCCAGGATCGCGTCGGCGTCGGCGGCCACCGCGTCGCCCTCGCCGGCCGCGGCCTGGACCTCGAGGTGGATGGCCAGCGCGAGCTCGCCGGGGCCGCCGACCCGCCGGTGCGGCGCGAACGCGGCCGCGCGAAACGCGGCCAGGAAGCTCGGCGCGTCGACGAAGCGCTGATCGGGCGCCTTGGCCAGGGCGCGGGCCAGCACGCGGTCGAGGTCGGCGGCGATCGGCGCGTACGCGCTCGCCCGCGGCGGCTGCACGTGCAGGTGGTGCTGCAGGGCCAGCTGCGGCGGGCCGGCGAAGGTGGGCCGCCCGGTCAGGAGGTGGTGACACAGCGCGCCCAGCCCGTAGACGTCGGTGCGCGCGTCGACGCGCTGCCCGAGGATCTGCTCCGGCGCGATCGACGACGGCGTGCCGACGATCTGGCGGGCCGAGGTGATGCCCTCCTCGTCGAGCAGCTTGGCGATGCCGAAGTCGAGCAGCACCACGCGCTCCGCCCCGCCCGGGCTGGCGGCCAGGAAGACGTTGGACGGCTTGAGGTCGCGGTGGACGATGCCGAGCGCGTGGGCCGCGCCGAGCGCATCGCACAGCGGCTCGAGGATGCGGTCGATCTCGTCGGCGGCGAAGCGGCCGCGCTCGCCCAGCGCCGCCTCGAGGCTGCGGCCGGCCAGGAGCTCCATCACCAGGTAGGGCTGGCCGCCGGGCAGGCTGCCGACCCGCTCGACCGCGATGACGTGCGGGTGGCGGAGGAGGCTCAGGGCGCGGGCCTCGCGGGCGAAGCGATGCGCGTGCTCGCGCGAGGGAACCAGCTCGGCGTGCAGCACCTTGAGCGCGACGGCGCGGCCGTCCGGATCGCGCGCGCGGTAGACCGCGCCGCAGGCGCCGCGGCCGAGAAAGGCCTCGATCGCGTGGCCGTCGAGGAGCGCGCCGGCGGCGAGCGGGCCCCCCTCGAATTCGGGGCCGCCCGGGCCTGAGTCCGGGCCGGCATGCGAGTCCGGGCCGCCGCTCGGGCGCGAGCCGGCGCCCGGGCCCGAGCCGGCGCCCGAGCCGGTCACCGCGGCTCCACCGGCCGGCGCGAGGCCAGCCACTTGCCGATGTGGGCGGCCGTCTTCTTGTCGTCCGCCTCGCTGCTCTGCTCGAACCCGCGGCGCGCCTCCACCAGGAGCGGCCGGATGCGGCCGCGCTCGCGGTGGGTGCGCGACAGGGCGCGGGCGAGCTCGAGGCGGGTGAATGCGAACGTCATCGGAGCGCCCCCGCGCGCGTTCAGGATGCGCAGGGCGCGCTCGAGCGGCGCGATCGCGCGCTCCGGGTGCCGGCTGTCGAGGTGGGCCTGGCCGATGCGCGCGAGCGAGATGGCCAGATCCGGGTGGTCGGCGCCGAGCGTCTTCTCCTCGATGGCGAGCGCGCGCTGGAGGTCGCGCAGCGCCTCCGCGTGGCGCTTGCGCTCGTTGAGGAGCTCGCCGAGCGTCGACAGCGACACGCCGACGTAGGGGCTGTCGGGTCCGAACACCTTCTCCATCACCGACACCGAGCGCCGCAGGGCCTTCTCCGCCTCGTCGTACTCCTTCTTCTGCCACCTGACCATCCCGATGAAGCGCAGGAAGGTCCCTGCCGTGTGGCTGGCCGGACCGACCACCCGCTCCTCCGCCGCCAGGCCGCGCTCGAAGATGGCCAGCGCCTCGTCGTAGCGGGCGGTGTCGTAGAGGATGGAGCCCTCGGACCCGAGCAGCGACGTGACCCGGGGATGGTCGGGCCCGTACGCCTTCTCGACGATCTCGCGCGACTGCCGGTAGAGGCGGATCGCCTGGTCGTGGTTGCGCACGGTGCGCTCGAGATCGGCCAGGTGCCGCAGCGGGCGGGCCAGCTCGACCTCGGGCAGCCCCTGCTTGCGATAGGCGGCCAGCGCGCGCTCGAGCGGCGCGCGCGCGTCCTTGCCGTTGCCCTGGCGCAGGTAGAGGACGCCGAGCCACTCGTCGAGCTGCGCCTGCGCGCGCGGGTCTCCGCCCAGGCGCTCGATCGCGCCGCGCGCGACGCGGCCGAGGCGCTCGGCCTCGGCGAAGCGCATCTGCTCGTTGCCCACGACCCACAGGAGATCGATCCAGGCGCGCACCGTGACCAGGCCGTTGTGGCTCGCCTCGCCCGCCGCGATGGCCTGGTAGAGGGTCTCCTCGGCGTCGTCGAGCTTGTCCTTGAGCCGCTGGATCCGGCCCAGGGTCGCGAGCGCGTCCGCCTCGAGCGGGCCGTAGTGGAGCGCGCGAACGTCGGCGACCAGCGCGAGCCCCTGCTCGAGAGCGAGGTTGCCCTTTCCGGTGATGGCCAGGGCCTTGACGATCTGCAGGCGGCCGCGGAGCGCCTCGACGCGCGCGCGCACCGCCGCGTCGGGCGGCGGCTTCACCTCGCGCAGGGCCGCCGCGTCGGCGCAGACGTCGATCGGCTCGAGCTGCGCCACCGCCTGCACAGCGCCCGCCACGACCGAGCGGTCGGCCTTGCGCAGGAGATCGACCAGCGCGCGCATCCCTGCGAGTCGCTGGTCGAGGCACTGCGTGCGCAGATCGAGCGTGGCCTCCGACTGCTCGCCGCGCACGTGGGTCGCCTCGCACGACTCGGTGTGCATCGCCACCCAGCTCCGCGCGTAGCGGTCGAGCTCCGGCTCGATCTGAGGAAGCGCCCGGCCGGCGCCGGCGGGATCGGCGGCGCGAAAGGCGGCGCGCACCGCCGCGCGTTCGCGGGCATCCCACACGCCGGCGAGGCGCTGGGGCGCGCTGCGGCAGCGGATCTCCTCGCCCTGCCAGGGACGGGCGACGGTCACCAGAGCGGCGGCCGCGAGCAGCGAGCCGGCGATGGCCGCGGCGAGCACGCGGCGCCGGCGCGCGCCGAGCTCGCGGTCCACGTCGGCCAGGAGCGCGTCCATCGACGGATAGCGGTCGCCCGCATCACGCGCCAGACCGCGGCGGAGGATTCGGCGCAACCAGGCCGGGACCTGGCGGTCGCGAGGAGCCGGCCGCATCGCGCTGACCACGAAGCGCTCGGCCAGATCCGGCGTCTCCTCGTCGCCGAACGGGCGCTCGCCGAACAGCGCCTCGTGCAGCGACACGCAGAAGGCGAACTGGTCGGCGCGTGCGTCGATCGAGGCCCCCGCGGCGTGCTGTTCGGGGGCCATGTAGGCGGGCGTCCCGATCGCCGCCCCGGTCGCGGTCAGCGAGCCGCGGCCGCGGACGGGCGGGGTGCGTGGGGTGCGTGGCTCGCGCGGGTGGGGCGGGTCGCGCGGATCGCGCGCGTGGCGCTCATCGATCGGGTCGCCTCCGTGGCGCGGATCGCTCGGCTCGACCGCGTGGCGCGGGTCGCCCGCGCGGCGCTGGTCGATCGGGTCCCCCGCGTGGCGCGGATCGTCCGGCTCGACGGTGTGGAGCGGCTCGCCGGGCTCGCTCGGGACGCGCGGCTCGCTCGCGTCGCTCGCGTCGCGCGGGTCGCTCGGGTCGCTCGGCGGTGGGCGGGCGGCGCTGTCATCGGGGACGCGGCTCGCGCTCCCCGCACCGAGCGGGCCGCTCTCGATGCGCGCCGCGCCGCCCTCCCCGTCGTCGAATCCATCGCCGCCGGTGGCGGGCTCGTCGCGCTCGATGAGCGCCAGGCCGAAGTCGCCCACGCGGACGCGGCCATCGCGGTCGATGAGGACGTTGTCTGGCTTGAAGTCGCGGTGCACGATGCCCGCGGCGTGGGCCGCGGCCAGTCCCTCGCCCGCGCGGCGAAACACCTCGATCACCTCGCGCCAGGTGCGACGCGCGCCGGTCAGCCAGCTGCGCAGGGTCTGGCCGGCCACGAACTCCATGGCCACGAACAGCTGATCGCGATACGTGCCCACGTCGAACACGGTCACCACGTTGGGATGCGACAGCTGGGCCAGCGCGTGGGCCTCGCGCAGGATTCGCCGGTGGGCGAGGGCGCGCGCCGGATCGCGCACGAACTTGAGCGCGATCTTGCGATCGAGGCCGTGGTCGTACGCCGCGTACACCACGCCCATGCCGCCGGCGCCGATCTCGTCGAGCAGCACGTAGCGGTGGACCGTGGTGCCGCGCGCGAGCGAGCCGCCCCCGCCCGCGCCCTGCTCGGCTGGCAACTCCGTCGAGGGATTTTCCGGCGCTGGGGACATCTCTCGCCCGAGGACGGCGGGCAGGACCCGACCGCCTCGCCATCGACTGTATCAGGCGATCCATCCCGGGCGCTGCCTCAGGTGATCCAGGTGATACAGGCAAGTGGTCCACTCCACCCTCGCCAGAGCGGCCCTGGAAGCCGGACCTGGTGGGCGTCACCGGAAACGGAGCTCGACGAGGCCCTGCGCCCGCTCGAGGACACCATCTCCGCCGGTCCGCTCGACCCGCAACTGCACGACAGGGTGCGAGCGCGCATCGCGCTCGTGCACGGCTGCGCCTCCTCCAGCGCACTGCGCGGCGCTCACCTCGATGCCCCGCGCAGGCCGGCGCGCCCACAGGTTGACCGCGTGGAGCTGGGCTCCCCCGCCACGCCCCGCGAGCGCGCCGCCCTCGCTGGCCGACGCCATGATGGGCCTCGGCGGGACATGCGACCGCGGCGAGGCCGTCCGGATGTTCAGTCCAGCCGAGCGCCTCGATCTGCTCCATGGCGTCGCCATCGACGGGGCGAGCGCACCTGGGCCTCACCGCGCCCGAGTGCATCCGGCCGGCGTCGAGGAGCGCCTCCGCGGCCGGACCCGGGACGCGACCCGGTCGCCGCGGTGAGAAGCGCGAGAGGACGGCGGCCGCCCGCCGCCCTCTCGCCTGCGATCACGCTCCGGTCAGGGCGTGCATTCGAAACCGCTCACGTCGAGCGAGAACGCGCGCACGCTGCCGGTGTCGATGAACGCATTGTCGGACACGTTGAGCGTCCACGTCCCGTCGGCGCTCTCTCCGACGAAGGCGGCCTCCGGGCTCGCCGGCGAGAACGTGCCGGTGAAGGGCGCGTCGGACACCAGGACGTTCTGGATCGAGGTCGCGGCGTCGTCGTCGAGGAACGTCTGACAGAAGTTGTTCCCGCTGTTGCCGGCCCCGCCCGGCGCGGCCATGAGGGTGACCGTGGTCCCCGACGGCGAGATCAACCTGAGCGCCAGATCTCCGACCCACGAGTGGTCGAGGCCCACCGTGGTCGAGCCGATGTCGGCCGAGCAGGTCGCGCCATCGAGGCGGAAGACCAGCTTCGCGATCCCACCGGCGCCGCTGACCTCCAGCGGGACATCGACGCCGACCGCGTCGGCATCCGGGATCGCCACCGGCGCGCCGCCGTACGCGAAGTTCGTGGCCGTCGCGCTCGCGCGCCCGGTCTGCACTGCGAGGTCGAACCGGGTCGGGCTGGTGCCGCGACCGCTGAACGTGATCGCGAGCGAGAGCGGCAGACTCGCGCCGCACGGCGTGTCGGCGGCGACGCTGAATGCGAGCGGTGAGCCGCTGCCCGCGGCGCCGGGGGCCAGGTTGGGGAAGGTCGCCGTCCCCGTCGTGATGGTCACGAACGGCGAGGTGGTGGTGAGCGTCCCGCGCACCGTCCCGGCGGTCGCTCCTCCGTTGTTGACCAGCGACACCGCGATCTGCCCGCTGCCGCCCGGGAGGATGGCGTCTCCCGTCGTCGGCGTCACGGTGAGCGCGCCCAGCTCGAGGAACACGGCCGGGCGGGCCCCGATGCCGAGGAGCCCGTTGAAGGCCGACGCGATGCCGCGCCCGCTGTCCCGATCCACGCCTGTCGACTCGATGTCGAGTGCTCCGTTGAGGAGCGCGGTCCTGATCCTCGCCGGCGTCGCGGTCGGCACCGCCGACCTGAGCAGACCGGCGATCGCCGCCACGTGCGGCGCGGCGGCCGACGTGCCGAAGAACGTGTCGAGGCCCGGAATCGGCACCGTGGTCGACACTCCGTCGGCGCCGCTCAGGTCCGGCTTCTTGCGCACCTGTCCGCCGCTGCCGCTGACGCCGCCGCCGAGCGGCACGCCGTCGCGATCGTAGAACACGCGGCGGTTTCCGTCCGAGCTGAAGATCTCGACCGGCGTGGTCGGCCCGTCGACGAACTCGCCGCCCTCCGCCTCGAACGCATCCACCGCCGCCACGCCGAACGCGCTGGCGACCTGATTGTGGCCGTACGACGCCCCCGACGTGCTGATGCCGATCTCGCCGCGGAAGTGGAGGACCCGGATTGTGCGCTTCGCGGCCGACGGGCTCCTGGCGACCACCACGCGGAAGTTGGGCGGGATGATGAAGCCGAGGAACTCGAACGCCAGGTCATCGCCATCCTGGATGTCGGTGGACGCCACGACCACGTTGCGCAGGTCCTGATCGAGGACGAAGAGATCGTAGTCGTTCGACGACTGCGGATTGTCGAGGCTGGCCGGATCCGACCAGTGGAGGAGGAGCGGGCCGCCGATGGCCTCGATGCGGTTCGAGATGACCTGATTGCCGAAGTCGTGCACGGTGTAGCCGGATGGCAAGGTGGACAGAGTCCCGGCCGACTTGAAATCCCCCTCCCAGGTCCCGGACGTGCCGTCGTCGAAGTTGCCCTCGTTGCCGGCCGACGAGAAGTACATCCCGCCGTCGGCGATGACGTCGGCCACCGCCGCCGCGATGATGTCGTCCTGATACGGCGACTCGAAGTAATAGATGATGTCGTCGACGATGATGTTGCAGCCGAACTCGAAGTGCAGGCGGCGGATGTTGTCCGCGAAGCTCTCCGGGCTGGTGAAGGCGGTGGCGAAGAAGATCTTGGCGCCGGGCGCGACGTCGTGGACGATCTCCATCATCGCGGTGCCCTCGCCGATGCCGGGGCGCCCGTCTTCTCCGGGGATGGTGAACGTGTCGGGCGGCAGGTCGCCGGTGGCGATCGACTGCTCCTTGAAGTCGTCGCTGTCGGAGAGGACGCCGATGCTCACGCCGGTCCCGTCGGTGTTGAAGAACTTGCGCGCGCGATCGGCGCCATGGGCCTGACTGCCCTCGGAGGTCGCGGCGCCCACGTTGGTGCCCACGCGGACGATGGCCGACCGCCGGCGCGGCGGCGTGTAGCGACTCAGCGACTTCTGCAGCGCCTGCGCCGTGGCGACCTGCTGCGCCCGCGAGGCGAAGCGGTACTTGACGGCGCCAGGGCGCGGCTCCGCGCGGTCGGTGGTCGCGAGCAGCGCGGGCCGGACGGCGTCGAGATCCGGCTCCGCGGCGAGCTCCTCGATGCGCGAGAGCGGCACCCACGCGCGGATGCTGCGGTGGGCGGCCGACGAGCCGACCACCGTGCCGCCCAGCGCCTCGATGCGGCTCGAGAGCGCCGCGTCTCCCTTCACGTCGACCAGCGCGCGACCGAGAGGATCGACCTCGGTCAGACTCTGGATCTGATCCGCCTTGCCCTTGCTCGAGGCCGTGAGCGCGCTGAACCGACCGCTCTGGAGATAGAGAAGCTGAGAGGACATCTTGCGCTGTGCCGGTGTGCGCGACTCCTTCTCGGCGATGAGAGCCTCGATCTGCTCGACAGCGCTCGGCGGCAGCTCGGCCGTTCCCTCCTCACCCGGATCCACCGTGTCGCCTGGATCCGGACTCAAACCATCCCCGCAACCCGCTGCCGCGATCGCAGCCAGCAAGGTCACGCCTGTCGCGGTTGCTCGTAGTCTCCTCATCCCTGGCCCTCCTCCAGTGAGCGGTGAGTGAAGTTCGGCTCCGCGACTCTAATGTGGTTCACATTCGCACAACAATGACATTGTGCGATGGTTGGCCATTTTGCTTCCCTAATAATTCCATGGCAGTGGGCCGATCCGAGCGCTAACGTTGCTCTCGATGGCCAGTCCCCGCCGCGGAGTCCGGCTCCCCGCGCTGGGCCGCGCGCTCCGCCATCGCAACTACCGCCTGTTCTTCGCCGGTCAGGGCATCTCGCTCATCGGCACGTGGCTGACCCGGATCGCGACCAGCTGGCTGGTCTATCGGCTGACCGGTTCGGCGCTCCTGCTCGGACTGGTCAGCTTCGCGGGGCAGGTGCCCACCTTCGCGCTGGCACCCGTCGCCGGCGTCCTGATCGATCGGTGGAACCGCCACCGTATCCTCGTCGTCACCCAGACCGTCGCCATGCTGCAGTCGGCGGCGCTGGCCGCGCTTGCGCTGGGCGGCGTCATCACGGTGCCCCAGGTCATCGTGCTCTCGATCGTCCAGGGCGTGGTCAACGCGTTCGACATGCCGGCGCGCCAGTCGTTCGTCATCCAGATGGTCGAGTCGCGCGAGGACCTGCCCAACGCGATCGCGCTCAACTCGTCCCTGGTCAACAGCGCGCGCCTCATCGGTCCGTCGGTGGGCGGCGTGCTCATCGCCGCCTTCGGCGAGGGCTGGTGCTTCACCATCGACGCGGTCAGCTACCTGGCGGTCATCGCCTCGCTCCTGGCCATGCGCGTCCCGGCGCGCCAGCCCGCGACCTCCACCGCGCCCGTGCTCGCCTCGCTGCGCGAGGGCGCATCCTACGCCGCCTCCTTCCCGCCCATCCGCGCGCTCTTGATGTTGCTGGCGCTGGTCAGCTTCACCGGCTCGCCGTACATGGCCCTGACGCCGCTCTTCGCCGCCGAGGTCCTCCACGGCGGCCCCCACACCCTCGGCCTCCTCATCGGCTCATCCGGCATCGGCGCGCTGTGCGGCGCCCTGTGGCTGGCATCGCGCAAGACCGTCCTCGGCCTCGGCCGCACCCTCGTCGTCACCGGCTGCCTCCTCGGCCTCGGCCTCGTCGGCTACGCCCTCTCCCACTGGCTGTGGCTTTCCATGCTCCTCCTCCTCGCCGTCGGCGCCGGCATGATGGTCTCCATGGGCGCGAGCAACACCATCCTCCAGACCCTCGTCGACGAGGACAAGCGCGGCCGCGTCATGGGCCTCTACGCCATGGCCTTCTTCGGCATGGCCCCCTTCGGCAACCTCGTCGGCGGCGCCCTCGCCGACCGCTTCGGCGCCCCGGCCACCGTCCTCGCCTGCGGCACCATCACCCTCGCCGGCACCGCAATCTTCGCCCGCAAGCTCCCCGAGCTCCGCCGCCTCATCCGCCCCATCTACCGCCGCCTGGGCATCCTCCCCGAGATCGCCGAAGCCCTGCACCAGACCACCGCCATGTCCGCCCCCACCGACGAGTGATCCCCGCCGCGCGCCGCGCCAGCCATCCCGCCGCTCCGGGCCACCCCGCGCCAGCCGACCCGCCGACCGCCACCACGCCGCGGCGTCCCTCGCCACCGCCAGCTGAGGAAGGCCCGAAGGGCCGACCGAGGGTACGTTCTGCGCCCGCCGACGGACTCGCCGTGAAATACGGAGTCGGGCTGCTAGTCTAGCCGATGTCCGCGGTTTCAAGATCGGCGGCGCCCGGACCGCGAAGTCCGGCGCGACGCCCCGGCCCGGCGCCGGGGCGCGGCGCCCGGGCCGCCAGGGTCGGCCGCACGTTGTCCGCGCTTTCAAGATCGGCCCGCCGCCGAACCGCGAGATCCAGCGCGGCGCGCCCCGCCAGGACCGCGCTCGGGCCGCGAGGGTCGGCCGCGCGCTGTCCGCGGTTTCAAGGGCGGAGCCCCAGGCCGCGAGGGCCGGCGTGGAGTCGAGCGCGGCGCACGGACCGCGAGGGTCGGCCGCACGTTGTCCGCGGTTTCAAGGGCGGAGCCCCAGGCCGCGAGGACAGGCGTGGAGTCGAGCGCGGCGCACGGGCCGCGAGCGTCGGCCGCGCGTTGTCCGCGGTTTCAAGGGCGGAGCCCCAGGCCGCGAGGACAGGCGTGGAGTCGAGCGCGGCGCACGGGCCGCGATGACAGGCGTGGAGTTGAACGCGGCGCACGGGCCGCGAGGGCCGGGCCGCACGTTGTCCGCGGTTTCAAGATCGGCGCTACGCCGGGCCACCATGGCCGGCGCCTGGGCAGCCTGCAATGTCGCGGCAGCTTGAAGCTCCGCGCTCCGACGGGTCGCGTAGGGGCGTCACCATCGAACGCCAGGGTCGGTCCAGTTTGGGGGCTCGGTGAGTTCGCGGTGGCGTTGGAAGGATCTTCCGCCTACCGGCGATTCGTGGGTGGCGAGATGGGGGCTGACGACGATCCATCTCGTGTTGGTTCGGCGAACATTGAATGAGGCGGACGCCTCGCGCCCGTCGCAACACAGCGCCGATGGGTCCGACATGGCGAGATGGCCGATCGTCTCGCCTCTTCGCACCGGGCTCGTGACCGCCGCAGCGGCGGCCAGCTCGAGCTCCCGCTTCGTGGCTCCTGGGGCGGCGCGCGTCGCGGGGCCGGGCGCAAGCCCAAGGGAGAGCGCGCAGAGGTGCGACACGGCAGGCGACCGAGGCTGGAACCGAGGTTTCCGGTTCACGTCACGACGCGGGTGGTGCGAGGCACGGGCTACCTGCGTGGGTCCCGCGTGTATCCGGCCGTCCGTCAGGCGCTGTGCGCCGCGCGTGACCGGCTCGGTGCTCGCATCGTCCACTTCTCGATCCAGCGCGACCACATCCATCTCATCGTCGAGGCCAGGGACCAGATCGCGCTGGGCCGGGCGATGAAGGGCTTCGGCGTCCGCGTGGCCCGCCGGCTCAACAAGCTGGCCGGCCGGAGCGGCCGGGTCATCGCGGATCGCTATCACGCTCGCTACTTGCGCACGCCGACCGAGGTGCGCACCGCGATCGTCTATGTGCTCCAGAACGGCGTCAAGCACGCGCGCGACGAGGGCCGCATCGCCCGCGGCCAGGGCGTGTGGATCGATCCGCACTCGTCGGCCGCGTTCTTCGACGGCTGGCATCCGCGTTGCCAGCCGTGGATCCCGGCGAGAGACGCGCCGGCCCATCCGCTGCACGGCCAGGGGCAGCCCGCGATGCCAGTCGCCGCACCGCGCACCTGGCTCGCGCGCGTCGGATGGTTGCGCGGCGGCGGACCGATCGATGCGCACGAGGTGCCGGTGCTCGACGCGGCCGATCGTTCGCGGCGGCAGCACGCGCGGGCCACAGCGCGATCCGCGCCGGCCGCCAGGCGCCCCCCTCGCGATCGCCGAGGGCAATAGCGTGGCTACCATCTAGACTGGCCGGAGCCTCGGAGCCGATCGCTGCCGACCCCGCGCAAGTCGACGGCGACGCGCGACGCCGTCCTTCGCACCCGTCGCAGCGACACGATCCGCAGGACCGAGCACGACCCCTACGACGTGCACGGCCCG
The DNA here is from genome assembly GCA_035262925.1 of Kofleriaceae bacterium. Lineage (GTDB taxonomy): Bacteria > Myxococcota_A > Polyangia > Haliangiales > Haliangiaceae > DATFRY01. Next base: position 13,922 of record DATFRY010000373.1, read on the forward strand.
TACGACTCCTGCGAAGAGCGCGACGGGCGATTGGACAGGTGTCAGCCAATTCAAGATCGATTTCGCCTCGGCGATGTTCGAGGCTCCGCGCGGCCTCGAGAGAGCGACCGCCGCGTTGATGTGCGATGGCACGATGCGACTCCACCGCGGGCGTTGATGTCGCCGCACGCGCCGGCCGCGAGCGGCAGCCGGAGTCGGTGTCAGTTGTTGGGCCCCCGCTCGCCGTGGCCGTCCCCAGCCTGCGCCAGACCGCCGATGCGCCCAGGCAGGCTGCCGGGCCCCAGCGGCTTGATTGTGCGTAGATCCCTTTCGCGCAACCGCCCGGGCGTCAGCACTGCCGAACCCGTCGACCCGGCCCGAACAGGCGGCCGAGCAGGTACGACTTGATTCGGCGTACATCCTTCATCCCCAGCGCGGCGTCAGGGACCGCCGACCGAAGCAGAGTGGCCCAGCCGGTACAGCCTACTGGCGATCGTTCTCCCGAACCTCGGCCCCAAGACGGCCCGAGGCGCCCGAGTGGTGGCCGAGCCGATGCGGCTTGATTCAGCGAACATCTTCCCCGGCCCCGCGCGATGGGACGGCCAACGCGCACGAGCGGGTTGCCGAGCCGATGCGGCTTGATTCAGCGAACATCTTCTCCGGCCCCGCGCGACAGGACGGCCGACGCGCACGAGCGGGTTGCCGAGCCGATGCAGCTTGATTCAGCGAACATCTTCTCCGGCCCCGCGCGACGGGACGGCCGACGCGCACGAGCAACTGGGCCGACCGACGCGGCTTGATTCGGCGAACATCTTCCCCGGCCCCACGCGACAGGACGGCCGACGCGCACGAGCAGCTGGGCCGGCCGACGCGGCTTGATTCGGCGAACATCTTCTCCGGCCCCGCGCGACGGGACGGCCGACGCGCACGAGCAGCTGGGCCGGCCTACGCGGCTTGATTCGGCGAACGTCTGGTCCCGGGCCGCGCACGCCAGGACCCCCGCCACCCGCACCTTGCGAGCCGATGCGGCTTGCTCCGCTGCGCGTTTCGGCCCATGGCGATCACCGAAAACGGTCGATGGTGATCGCCGAAAACGGCGCATCGTGATCGCCGAAAACGGGCC
>DATFRY010000374.1:0-9797 GCA_035262925.1 Kofleriaceae bacterium
AGGCCCTTCATCCAGGTGTTCCGATCGCGCATGCTCGGCTGGTCGGGCGCGGCCGGGAATGCGCGTTCGAGCGCGGCGGCCAGCTGCTTGCGGTCGGCGTAGACGACGCCCTTGAAGGGCAGCATCCTGGTGATGAAGTCCTCGCTGGCGCCGCCCTTGCGCCACGCGGCGATGAGCTCGTCGCTGGCCGCGCGGTAGCGGAAGTGACCGAGCCGCCACCACAGCAGCCCGCACCTCGGATTGAAGCGCTGGCCGGGCCGGGTCGACTCGTCCACCCACGAGCGCGGGATGATGGTCTTGCCGTTCCAGGTCCCGCCCCGCAGCATCAGCTCTCCGATCCGGGCGAAGTCGAGCGCGCGGATCTGCAAGCCCGACATCGCGTGCGGGTTGCCCGCGGTGTCCAGGGTCCACGTGAAGTCGGTGATGCCCAGCGGGGCGAAGATCTCGTCGCGCACGTACAGGTCCATCCGCTTGCCCGAGGCGACCTTGACGATGCCGGCCAGGAGGTTGACCGCCTTGTTGTTGTAGGCGAACGCGGTGCCCGGATCGGCGGTGAGCTCGGCCGCGAGCGCCAGCTTGACGAAGTCGGGACTGGGATAGATCTCGAGCATCGTGTTGCTCGGCTCGTTCTGCAGGCCCGACGTGTGGTTCAGGAGGTGTCTGATGGTGATCAGGCGCTTCTTGCCCTGGCGCCACTCCGGGAAGAAGTCGGACACCGGCTGGTCGAGCGAGCGGATCTTCCCGCTGTGGATCAGGCGGCCGATCGCGAGGTTGACGATCGACTTGGTCGCCGACATGGCCTCGATCGGCCCCTCCGGCCTGCCGAAGTACCACTGGCCGACCAGTGCGCCATCCTTGTAGATGACGACCGCGTCGGACCTCGACTCCTTCGCGCGCGCCAGCAGCGCCGTCAGCGCCCGTCGATCGATCGGGCGGGCCGACGCCGCGGGTGCGGTCGCCGAGGAGAGGAGACAGACGGATACCGACGCGAGCAACGCGGTTCGCATGAGACGCTCCTGGATGGAGGTGGAAGAAGGGCCGGAGCCGGCGATCAGCGCCGGCGGGCGGCGGTCTCGAAGTCGAGGTTGACGGGCCCCGGCGGTGGAAGGGCCGCGCCGGTCAGCGGAACGGTGAGCGGGACGGCTTCCAGGCTCACGTCGTCGAGCCACAGCGTGCCCGGGCCGGTGAGGCCGAAGCCGAGCTGGATCGACTCGCCTGCGCCCGGCACGTCGAACACGATCTCGCAGCGGGTCCAGCCGGTGTCGCCCGCGAGCGGGCACGCGCCGCCGGCCAGACCGGGGCCGTCGGCCGGCGAGTAGGCGGCCTGGACGCGCAGCCAGAAGTTGCCCGCCGCGACCCCGCTCGCGCGCAGCTGGGCCCGCGCTCGCAGGCGCTCGCCGCGGTGCTCTCCCGCCCGCAGGCTCTGCATCAGGGTGCCGTATCCGTGCGGCGCGGGCACTCGCGAGCGCAGGCGCGCGCTGCTCGTGCCCGCCGCGCGCACGTCGCGGTCGAGCGCCACCTCGTAGTCGCCGCTGGCGCCGCCCGACATGAACCAGCCGGCCGGCCGGGCGAGGCCGTCCTCGAGGCCGCCGTTGGTGAGCCCGCTCGACGGGAGGGCGTCGCCGCGCTCGAGCGGCACGTCGCGGCCGACCTCCTCGAAACCGACGTCGTCGATCCAGATGGTGCCGCGCCCGTCGAGGCCGACGCCCCACTGGATCGAGTCGCCGGCGGGCGGCACGTCGAACACGATCGAGACCGCGCGCCAGTCGAAGCTGCCGCTCAGGGTGTCGTGGCCTCCGCCCAGACCGGGGCCGTCGGCGGGCGACTCCACGCCCTGCACCCGCAGCCACAGGTCGCCGCGCCCCTCGATGCCGCGGCCGCGCACGGCGGCGGTCATGCGCATGCGGCGGCCGCGATAGTCGTCGGCGCGGAAGAGCTGCATGAGGGTGCCGTAGCCGCCCGGCGAGGCGACCGACGGCGAGAGGCGCGCGCTGGAGCGGCCGCCGTGCGCGACGGCGCGGTCGATCGCCGCCTCGTAGTGTCCGCGGGCGCCGCCCGAGATGAACCAGCCGGCCGGGGCGCCGCCGTCGGCGCGCTCGAGGCTTCCGTTCTCGGGCGCGCGCGGGCGCCGGTCGACCCAGGTGAGCGGCACGTCGCGCCCGACCTCGTCGAGGCTCACGTCGTCGATCCACACGGTGCCCCGCCCCTCGAGGTAGGGCGTGATGTGGATGGTGTCGGCGCGCTCCGGCACGTCGAACACCACGTCGCAGCGGCGCCAGTCGAACGTGCCCTGCGCGCCGCACACGCCGCTGCTGATGCCCTCGCTGCCCGGCCCCGACTCGCCCGTCATGACCTGGACCAGGAGGGCGGCGTCGTCCGCGTCCGCGCCGCGCAGCCACGCGCTCGCGCGCATCCGCTTGCCGCGGTGGTCGGCGGCGCGGATGCTCTGCATGACGGCGGCGCGCCCGCGCGGGTGCGGCACGCGGCTCTGCAGGCGGAGGCTGGCGCCCCCGCTGCGCCTCTGTGCGCGGTCGACGGCGATCTCCATGTCCTCGAGGCCGAAGCCGCACGGCTGCCAGTCGTCGGGCCCGTCGCGGCCGGCCTCGAAGCCGGCGTTGCGCAGCGCCCGCCCGCGGCGGTCCAGGTCGGTGGCCGGGACCGCGGAGTCGACCACGTCGAGCGCCACGTCGTCGATGTGCGACGCGCCAGGTCCGTCCTGCAGGAGGCCGAACTGGATCGCGGTGGCGTCTGCCGCCACGTCGAGCACGACCTGGCGGCGGGTCCAGGCGCCGGTGCCGCGCAGCGGCCGGTCCTGCATGTTGTCGAACGCGCCCCGCCCGCCGGCGCGGTCCACCCGCATCCACAGGCCGGCCCAGCGCACGACGCCGTCGGTGCGGAGCGCGGCGGACAGGCGCACGCGCTTGCCGCGGTAGGGATCGGCCGGGATCGACTGCATGAGCGTGGCGGCGCCGGTCGCGGCGCGGCCGACCGACTGGAGCCGTCCGCTGGCGGCGCCCCCGGCCCGGTCGTGGCGGTCGACGGCGATGCGGAAGCTGGTCGCGTCACGGCCGGAGAGGAACCAGCCCGGAGGCGCGGCCGGCGCCGGGTCGCTGGCGTCCGCGCCCCGATCGCAGGCCACGGCCGAGGCCAGCAGGCACGCGGCGGCGAGCGAGAGGGCCGGTCGATGGATGCGAGTGGCGTGCAACATGGCGCTCACGGCCTCGGCCGGGCGACCGGGAACGGCGCGACCGACGGGCCGGCCGACGGATCGCGGGGACCGAACGGGCCCGGGCCGGCCCAGTCGGGGTACTGGACGAACAGTCCGTGGCGCTGCGCGCGCTGCACGCACCCGGTCTGGCCGGGGCCGTCGGCGCACACGAGTTCGGGGATGGCCGGCGCCGCCGGCTGCTGCTCGCCCGCGCCGCGCAGGACGAGGAGCAGCACCGCCGCGGCCAGCGCGAAAGTGGCCAGCGCCGCGCCCGCGGTCCGGCGCGTGAGCAGCGCGCGGCGCGCCCGGCGCTCGGCCGGCGCCGTGGCGGCCGCCTCCGCCAGCACCAGCTCCAGGCGCGCCTCGCGCGCCAGCCGGCCCGCGCACTGGTCGCAGATCGAGACGTGTGCCTCGAAGCCAGGGAGCCGCGCGGCGGGCAGCTCGCCCAGCGCGAAGTCCTCGATCTCGGTGTCGCTCACGTGCTCAGTCATGGATGGGCTCCGTCTCGATGGCGGCGCGCAGCCGGGCGCGCACCTCGCAGAGGATCTGCCGCACGCGCTGCACGCTCAGGCCGAGCGCGCGGGCGGCGTCGGCGTGGCGCATGCCGGGGTTGGCGTGGATGAAGGTGAACACGCGGCGAGCCGCGGGGGGACAGCGCTCGAGCTCGGCGTGGGCGCGGCGCAGCTCGTCGCGCCGGATGAGGCGCTCCTCGATGCTGGCCGCCGGATCGATCACGGCCGCCGCCGGCGCCGCGTCGAGGCTGGCGTCGTCCGGCGGGCGGCTGCGCGCGTCCTCGAGCGCGAGGAAGGCGGCCTGGCGGATGGCGAGGCCGGGCAGCTCCAGGCGGTCGAGCCGGCCGGCGCGCTGCTGGGCGTAGAGGCGGGTCCAGGTCCGCTGCGCCAGCTCGCGTGCGCGCTGCATCCGCATCCCGCGGGCCAGCAGGGACAGCACGACCCGATGATCGTGGCGCGCGATGAGGACGTCCCACGCCAGCCGGTCGCCGGCGCGCGCCCGCTCGACGATCTCCTGCTCCGGCTTTTCGGCGAGTGCGGACACGGGCACGGGGACGGCGGCGCCGGGGCCGCTCGGATGGCTCGGACCGCTCGGATGGCTCGGACCGCTCGGATCGCTCGGACCGCTCGGATCCGGCGCGCGGGCTCCGGCGAGCGAGCTCGCGAGGCCCGGGTCCTTTGCCTGCATGCAGCGAGAACGGGGGTCGGGGCCCGGCATATCGCGGGAAGGCGCCGGCCGCGCAACATTCTCCAAGTCGAGGCTGAGGCGCCGCTGCTAGCCTGTAGCGAAGACCATGACGGCACAAGGGTTTGCGCTGTTCGACACGGCCATCGGGCGGTGCGGGATCGCGTGGAGCGGGAAGCGCATCGCGGGAGTGCAGCTGCCCGACGGGCGCGAGGCCGAGACGCGCGCGCGCGTCCAGCGCCGCTTTCCGGGCGCGCGCGAGGCGCCGCCGCCGCGCGACGTGCGGCGCGCGATCGACCGCATCGGCGCGCTCCTGCGCGGCGAGGACAGCGACCTCGCCTCCATCGCGCTCGACATGGAGGGCGTCTCGCCGTTTCACCGCCGCGTGTACGAGGCGGCGCGCGCCATCCCCGCCGGAGCGACGGCGTCGTACGGCGACATCGCCGCGCTGGTGGGCTCGCCGGGCGCGGCGCGCGCGGTGGGCCAGGCGCTGGGCCGGAACCCGTTCGCCCTGGTGGTGCCGTGCCACCGCGTGCTCGCCGCCGGCCAGCGGGTCGGCGGCTTCTCGGCCCGGGGTGGGATCGCGACCAAGCTGCGCCTGCTCGCGATCGAGTCGGGGCGCGCCGCGCGCGCGGGCGCGGGCGCGGGCGCGGCCTCGGTCGGCGGCGTCGGCGACGGCGGCGGCCAGGGCGAGGGCGAGGGCGAGGGCGACGGCGAGCTCGGCTTCGACGCCGCCGCCGCGCTCGCGCACCTGCGCGCCTCGGACGCGACGCTCGCGCGCCTGGTCGACGCGGTCGGGCCGCTCGGCCTGCGCCCCGATCGCACGCCGAGCATCTTCCTCGCCCTGGCCGAGGCGATCGTCTACCAGCAGCTGACCGCGCGCGCGGCGGCGACCATCTTCGCTCGCGTGCGGGCGCTGTTCGCGCGCGCCCACGAGGGGCCGACCCCCGCCCAGGTCCTGCGCGCCTCCGACGACAAGCTGCGCGGCGCCGGGCTGTCGCAGAACAAGCTGCTGGCGCTGCGCGACCTGGCGAGCCGCGCCGCGAGCGGCGAGCTGCCGACGCTGGCCGAGGTCCGGCGCATGGACGACGAGGCCATCATCGAGCGGCTCAGCCAGGTGCGCGGCATCGGGCGCTGGACGGTGGAGATGCTGCTCATCTTCCGCCTCGGCCGACCCGACGTGCTGCCGGTCGACGACCTCGGCATCCGCAAGGGCTACGCGCTGGCCTTCCGCCGGCGCGAGCTGCCGGGACGGGCCGACCTCCTCCGTCGGGGCGAGCGCTGGCGCCCCTATCGCACGGTGGCGAGCTGGTACCTCTGGCGCGCCGTCGAGCGGGCGCGCACCTGAGCCGCCGCACCCGGCCCGGATCGCGGGCCCGGATCGCGGGCCCGGATCGCGCGCACAGCTCGCGCGCTCGATCCGGGCGGCGACGCGGGCGGCGGGGCTGGCGATGCGAGCTTGCGCGGGCCCCGGGGGCGGCCCGGCCCGTGCAATCGCGTCTCTCCCATGCTCATGACCAGGCCCTCTCTATCGCTGGCCATCCACGCCATCGTCCTCGCCATCGTCCTCGCCCTCGCCCTCGCCGCCTTCGCGCGGCCCAGCCACGCCGGCACCCAGGAGCCCATGGGACAGCCGGGCGCTGCCTGCCGGCCGGTGCTCGGCTCGCACGCGGCCAGCTTCGCGACCCGCGGCGACATCCAGAACCTCGGGGCCGGTCCCGACGCCGTCGTGTGCCCCGTCGGCCTCGCAGCCGCGCCCGCTCCGGGCGGTGCGCTCGAGGTGAGCGTCACGGTCGAGAGCACCGGCGACGCCCGCACGACCTGCACCCTGCACAGCCTCGGATCGTCGGGCCAGCTCATCGCCGCCTTCTCGCGCACGACTTTCAGCGCGACGCCGACCGCGCTCACCTTCAACGTCCCGTCCGCGTACCTGGGCGCCGCCGGCAGCGCGTACCTCGCCTGCACGTTGCCGCCCGGCGCGGCCGTGATCGGCTACCACGCCGGAGAGGCCGAGGGCGGCGCCGGCGCGGCCGACGCGATCGATGTCCGCCGCGAGGGGAGCGCGCCGTGACGCATCTCCACCGCGCCATCGGCGCCTCCCGTTCGCGACACTGGCGATTCCTCCGCCTCGCGCTCATCGCGGCCGCGGCGGCGGCCGCGCTCCGCGTCGCGTGCGCGGCCGTGCCCGGCGATGGCCGCGAGCGCGGCGTCGCGGAGCTCGCCCGCGAGGTCGTCGCGTTGCGCCGCGATCTGGCGCTCGCGCGCGCGGCGGCCCGCGGCCGGGCGGTGGAGCAGGACCGTCAGACGCTCGAGGCGGAGGCGCGCGACCGCGTGCGCGGACGGGCGCTCGCCATCGAGGTGGCGCTCGGCGAGGAGGCGGTGGACCCGCGATGGTCGAGCGATGCGCGCGACGCGATCCGGCTCGCGCTCGCCGCGGGCGCGCTCGCCGCGACGTCGGTGGACGACCTGGAGTGCCGCGCGACCCTCTGCCGCCTGCGCGTCACGCATCGCGACGCACGCGCGCGCGCCGACTTCGAGCGGGAGTTCCCCGGCGCGGTCGCGGCGCTCCTGCCGCAGCTGATGGTCGAACCGCTGGACACCGAAGGCGACTCGCCGGCCGCTCTCCTCTACCTGGCGCGCGACGGTCACGACCTGACGCCATCCGATTGATCGCGCGGCGCTCAAAGTCGACGACGCCACTGGCGGGCTCCCGCGCGCGGCGCTATGCATGGTCGCCGGCGCACGCGCGCGGCTGAGGAGGTTCCCATGAGCGTCAAGGTCGGTCTCGTCGTCCGCATCGTCGCGAAGCCGGGCAAGGAGGAGGAAGTGGCCAGGTTCCTGGGCGGAGCGCTGCCCCTGGCCCAGGAGGAGAGCTTCACGCCCGCGTGGTTCGCCCTGCGCGCGGGGACCGCGGTCTTCTACATCGTCGACGCCTTCGCCCAGGACGCCGATCGCCAGAAGCACATCAAGGGGGCCATCGCCGCCGCGCTGTTCGAGCAGGCGCCGAACCTCCTGGCCGAGCCGCCCACCATCGAGCAGGTGGACGTGCTGGGCGCCAAGCTGCCCGGCTGAGCGGCGGCACGCGACGGGTCGTGCCGCGCGGGCTCACGCGCGGCGCCGGCCCGCTCCCGCGGTTTGCTCGACGATGAAGTCCCACACCGCGGCGACCCGCGGGACCGATCGCATCGCGCGATGCGCGGCCAGCCATAGCTGCCCCTCGGGGAAGGGCGGCAGCCTGGCCGAGAGCTTGCGCGCGAAGCGGACCGGCACCAGGCGCGGTCGCAGCGCGACCAGCTCCTCGGGGATGAGCGTCGCGCCGAGGCCGGCCTCGACCGCCGCCAGCTGCGCGCTGAAGCTGCTGGTGCGGAGGAGGATCGCGCTCTCCGGGGCGACCGCGCCGATCCAGGCGGCGTCCGGGATGTGGGCCAGCTCGTGGCCGTACGTGATCCAAGGGATCGCGGCCGCGTCCGACACGCGCTCGAGTTGCGCGCCCAGGCTGTCGTGCACCAGCGGCACCGACCGCGACGTGGCGACGCGCACGGCGACGAGGTCGCCGCGGTCCGGGCGCATGCCGCGCAAGACCAGGTCCGCCTCGCGGCGGGCCAGGTCCACGTAGCCGACCCGCGCGTCGAGCTCGATCCGCAGCCGCGGGTGGCGCTCGTGCAGCTCGGGCAGGAACGGCGCGACCAGGATGTCCGCCACGCCGGGGGGCAGGCTGAGGCGCACCACGCCCTCCACCTCGCGCTCGAAGGTGCCGGCCGCGCCGGCCAGCTCCATCGCGGCGCGCTCCATGGTCTCGGCGTGGATGGCCAGCTCGTCGGCGACCGCGGTCGACACCGCGCCGTCGGGCGTGCGGTCGAACAGGCGCGCGCCCAGCGACCTCTCGAGCGCGTCGACCCGCCGCCCCACGGTGGAGGCGTCGACCCCGAGGGCGGCGGCCGCGGCGGAAAGCGTCCCGCCCCGGCGCAGGGCGAGCAGCACGCGCGCGTCGTCCCACCGGAACCGGCCTTGCATTTCTGCAGCCATACCCGGCAATGCTGCGCCTTGCCCTGCGTATTCGCAATAGCCATCCTCTGCCCCGAGGAGGACGGAGATGAGCGAGAACGAGAGCGAGAGCCAGAGCGAGAGCCAGAGCGAGAGCCAGAGCGGGAGGGCGGACAGGTCCGGCGGCCCGGTCCACGTCGTGCTCGGCGCGGGGCAGGTCGGCCCGCGCCTGGCCGAGGCTCTGCTCGCGCGCAGGCACCGCGTGCGCGTGGTCCGCCGCGGCGAGGCGGGCCAGGCCAGCCCCGCCATCGAGTGGCGGCGCGCCGATCTCATGGACGCGGCCGCGGCGGCGGCGGCCTGCGAGGGCGCGGCGGTCATCTACGACTGCACCAATCCGGCCGGCTACAGCGCGTGGAACGCCGTGCTCGCCCCGATGCGCCGCGGCGTGACCGCGGCGGCGGCGCGCACCGGCGCGCTCCTGGTCTCGCTCGACAACCTCTACGCCTACGGCGTGCCGGAGGGCGGCGTGATGACCGAGGACACTCCGCTCCGCCCGCGCAGCGCCAAGGGAGAGCTGCGCGCGCGGCTGGCGCGCGAGCTCCTCGAGGCCGACGCGCGCGGCGAGGTGCGGGCGACCATCGCGCGCGCGTCCGACTTCTTCGGCCCCGGCGCCGGCGCGATGTCGTTCTACGGCGAGCAGTTCGTGCGCGGCCTGGCGCGCGGCCGCCGCGCCCTCCTGCTCGGCGACCCCGACCTGCCGCGCAGCTACTCCTACGTGCCGGACGTGGTGGCCGGCCTGGCCGCGCTCGGCGCGCGCCCCGACCTCGCCGCCGGCAAGGTCTTCCATCTGCCGGTCGCGTGGAAGCGCGGCAGCACGCGCGAGCTCGTGGCCCGCGTGGCCGCCGAGCTGGGCGTGCGGCCGCGGACCATGCGCGTCCCGCGCTGGGTGTTCCGCGCCGCGGGCCCGTTCGCGCGCGACCTCGGCGAGGTCGCCGAGATGATCTATCAGTGGGAGACGCCGTACGTGCTCGACGACGGGCGCATGACCGCCACCTTCGGCCTGCGCGCGACGCCGGTGGACGCCGCCATGCGCGAGACGGCCCTTGCGGCCGGGCTGGCGCCCGCGATCACCCGGGCGGCCCGAGCAGCGCGCTGAGCCGGGCCTCGACCGCGGCGTGCAGATCGGGCGGAGCGCCGTAGAACGCGCCGGCCGCCACCCCGCGGCCATCGAACAGGAAGAGGGTGGGCACCGCGCTGATGTCGCCGAACTGTCGGGCGAGCTCAGGGCTGCCCATCGCCCAGATCAGCGGCAGGCCCAGCCTGGCGGCCAGCTGCCGCACCTCGCCCTCGTCCGACTCGATCGCCAGCGTCACCACCGCGATGCGATCGCCGTGGCGCCGCGCCAGCT
>DATFRY010000375.1:0-19617 GCA_035262925.1 Kofleriaceae bacterium
GTGCTGCCGACGATGACGGCCAGACCGAAGCCGACGCCCAGCACGCGGCGGAGGTGTCGCGATGCTGAACCCACCGAAGGGGCTGTCATCTGAATGCGGCGCCATCTTACACTGCGCGTCATGGATTACCGGCGGCTGGGATCAACCGGCCTGCAAATCTCGCGGCTATGTCTTGGCTGCGGCAACTTCGGCGGCGTCGGATCGGCGCCCGCGTTCTTCGGAATGGGAGAGGGCAGCGACGAGGCGTCGGCGCTCATGGACCGCGCGTGGGACGCGGGCATCAACCTGTTCGACACGGCGGACGCGTACGGCGGCGGCCGCAGCGAGTCGTTCATCGGCGAGTGGCTCGCGCGCAAGGGCCCGGCGGTGCGCGACCGGCTGGTCCTCAGCACCAAGGTGTTCAACCCGGTCGGCCCCGGCCCCAACCAGCGCGGCCTCTCCCGCCTCCACATCGTCCGCCAGGTCGAGGCAAGCCTGAGCCGCCTGCGGACCGATCGCCTGGACCTCTATCTCATCCACGAGCCCGATCCGGACACGCCGATCGAGGAGACCCTGCGCGCGCTCGACGATCTGGTGCGCGCCGGCAAGGTCCTCTACATCGGCGCGAGCAACATCGAGGCCTGGCGGCTGGCGCTCGCCCGCGCCGCCAGCGACGCCGGCGGGCTCGCCCGCTTCGAGTGGGTGCAGAACTCCTACAGCCTCCTCGACCGCACCGCCGAGGTCGAGATGTTCCCGCTGTGCGCCGCCCGGCACATCGGCTTCACCGCCTTCAGCCCCCTCGCCGGTGGCTGGCTGACCGGCAAGTATCGCTCGGGCCAGCCGTACCCGGATGGCTCGCGCATGACGCTCCGGCCCGAGCCGTACGCCCACCTGGCCAGCGCGCGCGTGTTCGGCGCCCTCGACCAGCTGGCCGCCGCGGCGCGCGCGCGCGGCGCGTCGATGAGCGCGCTCGCCCTGGCCTGGGTGCTGCGCCACCCGCGCGTCGACGCCGCCATCATCGGCCCGCGCACCGCGGCCCATCTCGAGAGCGCGCTCACCGCCCTCGACATCGCCCTGACCGACGACGAGGCCGGCCAGATCGCGGCCCTGTTCTGACGCTGGACCGGTCGCGAGCTCACCGGCACCGGCATCCGACCTGACCGCAGCCCGTCCGCGCTACTCTCGGCGCACGTGCCCGCCCCCCGACACATCGCGGCGCTGTGCCTGGCCGTCGTGGCCGTGTCGCTCCTCCTGGTCGGACTCGAGAGCGGGACCATCGTCCGCCACGTGGTCCAGATCCTCCCGATCCCGGCGGCCATCGCCGTCGCCCTGCGCCGGCCCGCGTGGGGCGCGCTGGTGGCGATCCCGATCTTCCTCTTCTGGTCGCTCATCGTGATCCTCATCTGGCTGTTCGTGCTCGGCATCTCGCGCGCGGCGAGCGGGCAGTACACGGCCATCGAGCTCGCGCTGACCGTGGCCATCGCGCTGTCCTCGGTCGCAGGGATCGCGGCGAGCGGGCGTCTGGTCGCGGCGCCGACCTGGAGCCACCGGGTGCGGGTGCTGTGCGTGTTCGCGCTGGCGGGCGGCGTCCAGTTCGCGGCCATGTGGACGAGCTTCCTGCCGCCCTTCGCCAGTCGATAGGAGCTGAGCGGGCGAAGCGGCCCGGCCCGCTCGATCAGTCGGGCGCGAGCGACTCGAGGAACTCGATGCCGCCCTGCACCAGGGCGGCGAACAGGCAGCCCTCGGGCAGCGCCACGAAGTCGTGCGAGGTCCCCGCCGCCAGCTGGTGGCGCTCGCCGGCGCGGACCACCACGCCGCTCTCGTCGGTGAAGCCGCCCTCGAGGATCAGGCCGGCCTCGTCGCCGGTGTGGCGGTGGCGCGGGAAGCGGGCGCCGGGCGCCATGCGCACGAAGCCGGCGTCGGCGCCGGCGAAGCGCGGCCCGGGCAGGATGTGAATGAGCGAGACGCCGGTGGCCGGCCCGATGGTCCACGCGGACCTGTCCGACACCAGGTCGACGAGCGTCCGCGCCCGCTCGACGGTGACGTCGAAGAAGCTGGCCAGCTGGTCCACGAAGGCAGCGAGGCGCCCGCGCCCCATCGGCTCGAGGCCGCGCTGCTCCGAGACCGAGGCGAGGAGCCGCGTGCGCGCGGTCGGGTGCGGGTGCTCGGGCGGCAGCGCCAGCGCGAGCAGCGAGAGCGCCTCGCCGGTGGCCGTCGCCTCGGCGGCGCAGCGGGCGCAGCGCTCGAGGTGGAGCTCGACGTCGGCGCGCAGCTCGTCCTCGAGCGTGCCGAGGACCAGCTCGGGGATCAATGTGTCGACGTGGTCGTTCACCCTGCGCCTCCGGGCGCGCCTTCCGGGTTGAGGCCGGCGCGGAGCCGGGCCAGCGCGGTGGCGACGCGCGACTTGACGGTGCCGATGGGAGCGCCGGTGCGGAGCGCGATCTCCGACGACGACAGCCCCTCGAAGTAGCCCAGCTCGAGCACGGCGCGCTGCTCGCTGGGCAGCGCGGCCAGCGCGCGGCGGACCGCGACCCGATCCGGCGCCAGGGCCGGATCCTCGCCGCCCGCGGCGCGCTCCTCCAGCCGCGGCACGCTGTCGATGGGGAGCGGCGCGCCGCTGGACGCGCGGTGACGATCGAGCGCGCGGCTGCGCAGGCGGACCAGCAACCACGAGCGCACGGTGCCGCGCGCCGGATCGTAGCTGGCCGCCTGGCGCCACGCCTCCAGGAAGACGTCGTGCACCAGGTCCTCCGCCTCGCGGCGCCCGCCGAGGATGCGCTGACCCACGGCGAGCAGCGTGGGCGCGTAGCGATCGTAGAGCCGCGCGAGGGCGGCGCGATCGCCCGCGGCGACGGCCGCGACCAGCGCGGTGTCACCGCCCGCGGCGCCCGCATCCGGCCGGCGCGGTCCCTTCACCGACTCGATCGGCTGCTCCACGAGGCCCACGCACAAATCGTAACCGCCGATGGAGCAAGGCGTCAAAGCCCCCTTCGCGCCGTGGAATGACACCGCGCGTCGCTCGAGAGGTTCCTTGACACTGCGATTGTGAACGTTCACAGTCGCGGAGAAGGGGGGATCCCGGCGCACGTTTCCGCGCGACCGAGCCGCCCCGCAACGCGGTCTTCGTCGAGGAGATGACCATGAAGCGATTTGTCATCGGTACGATCATCGCGGCTTTCGTTCTGCCCGGCGCCGCGATCGCACAGGACAAGAAGCAGCCGACGTTCGTGATGGTGACGAAGGCGGTCCACCCCTACTACGAGCCCTGCTACGAGGGCTTCAAGGCGGCCGCGGCCAAGTACAAGGTGAAGGTCGAGCGCGTCGATCCGCAGAAGATGGAGCTGCCGATGCAGGTCAACGCGATCGAGGAGCTCATCGCGCAGAAGGTGGACGGCATCGCCATCTCCGCGGTGGACGACGCCGGGCTGGTCCCGGTCATCAACGAGGCGACCAAGGCCGGCATCAAGATCATCACGTTCGACGCGCCGGCGCCGTCGTCGGCCCAGCTCACCTATATCGGCACGGACAACCAGACGGCCGGCTTCGAGGCGGGCAAGAAGATGGCGCAGCTCAGCAAGGGGCCCGGCAAGCTCGTCATCCTGCAGGGCGGTCTCGGCGCGGCCAACCTCAACCTGCGCACCAAGGGCTTCAAGGAGGCGATGGCCAAGTTCGCGCCCAAGGTGAAGATCCTCGAGGTGGTCGACGTCCAGGGCGACTTCTCGGTCGCGACCAACAAGACCGAGGCGCTGCTCCAGACCTATCCCGACCTGACCGGGATCTTCGCGGTCTCGGCCGAGGGCGCGCCGGCGGCGGCCAACGTGCTCAAGCAGCAGGGCAAGGCGGGCAAGATCCTCCTGGCCGGCTTCGACGATCTCAAGGACACGCTGAACGGCGTCAGGAACGGGACGATCTCGTTCTGCATCGTCCAGAAGACCTTCAAGATGGGCTGGCTCTCGGTCGAGGCGCTGCTCGACGCCAAGAAGGGCAAGAAGCTGCCCAAGTCGACCGACACGGGGGTCGTGTTCGTGACGAAGTCGAACGTCGACTCGTACATGAACGACATGAAGAAGGAGTTCTCGCCGAAGTAACGCCCCCCGAAGGCACGGCCCGAAGCGACGGCCCGAAGCAACGGTGATGCAGCAGCACGGCACGGACCGGCGAGTCGAGGGGGAGGGGAAGGCGCCCGCGCCGGGACTGGCAGAGGCGAGGGCGCCGGCCCGCGGGCACGTCGTCCGCGCGGTCGTCGCCAACCTGGTCAGGCGGCGCGAGTCGGCCATCTTCCTCGCCCTCGTCCTCCTCATGGCGGCGATCGGCATCATCGAGCCCAACTTCCTCTCCGCCGGCAACCTCTACCAGGTCTCGCGCCAGATCTCGTTCGTCGCCGTCGTCGCGATGGGCGAGCTGTTCGTCATCCTGCACGGCGGGATCGATCTCTCGGTCGGCTCGATCATGTGCCTGGCCGGGTCGGCCGCGGCCTGGGCGATGGCGCACGGCGTGCCGCCGCCCATCGCGGTCCTTTTCGGCTGCGCCGTGGGGGTGGCCATGGGCGCCATCAACGGGGCGCTCATCGCCTGGGGGCGCATCGCGCCGTTCATCGTGACCCTCGGCATGCTGTCGTTCGGGTCGGGCCTGGTCCTCGGGCTCGGCCAGGGGTGGCCGATCACCGAGATCCCGGAGTCGTTCTTGCCGGTGGCCCTGGGCTCGTTTCTCGGCCTGCCCATTCCGGTGTGGATCGCGCTGGTCGTGGCCGGCGTCGCGCACGTCGCGCTGACCCGCACCGCCTTCGGGCGGCGCACGTTCGCCATGGGCGGAAACGAGCAGGCCACCTTCCTGTCCGGCATCAACGTCGTCCGGATCAAGTTCACGCTCTACGTGATCTCGGCGCTGTGCGCCGCCATGGTCGGCATCATCCAGGTCGCCAGGTACAACTCGGCCCAGGCCGACACGGGGACCGGCTGGGAGCTGGACGCGATCGCCGCCGCGGTCATCGGCGGCACCGCGCTGGCGGGAGGATCGGGCAGCGTCCTGGGCGTTCTGATCGGCGCGTCCATCATGGGCGTCATCAAGAGCGGGCTGGTGTTCATCCACGTCTCGTCCTACTGGCACAAGGCGATCATCGGCGTCATCATCGTGCTCGCGGCTGTGCTCGATCGCTTCAAGCGAAAGACCTGACCGTGTCCGACGCGCTGCTCGAGATGCGGGGCATCTCCAGGTCGTTCCCCGGGGTGCGGGCGCTCCACGACGTGAGCTTCCGGGTGGGCCGCGGTGAGGTGGTCGGGCTCCTCGGCGAGAACGGCGCCGGCAAGTCGACGCTCATGAAGGTGCTGGTGGGCGTCTACAGCGCCGACGCCGGCGAGATCGACCTGGACGGCCGGCGCGTGGCCTTCTCCAGCATCCGGGCGGCGCAGGCGGCCGGCGTGTCCCTCATCTTCCAGGAGCTCAACAACTGCCCCAACCTCGAGCCGCTCGACAACCTCTTCCTCGGCCACGAGATCCGCCGCCGCGGCTCGCGGCTGCTCGACTACCCGGCCATGCGGCGCAGGGCGCTCGAGCTGTTCGACTACCTGGGTGTCCAGGTCGATCTGGGAGTGGAGATGCGCGAGCTGTCGACGGCCGTCCAGCAGATGATCGACATCGCCAAGGCGCTCCTCACCAACGTGAAGCTCCTGATCATGGACGAGCCGACCTCGTCGCTGACCGACAAGGAGACCGCGCGCCTGTTCAAGGTCATCCGCGACCTGGTGGCGCGCGGCACGTCGGTCGTCTTCATCTCGCACAAGCTCACGGAGGTCTTCCAGATCACGGACCGCATCGTGGTCCTGCGCGACGGTAAGAACGCAGGCGAGCTGGACTCGCGCACCGGCACGATGGCGCAGCTCATCTCGGCGATGGTCGGGCGCGAGCTGGGATCGTTCGCGCCGCGCGAGTCGACCGAGACGGGCGGCGGCGCGGAGATCCTGCGCGTGGAGGGTCTGTCGGGGCCGCCGCACGTGGAGGACGTGAGCTTCACCCTGCGCCGCGGCGAGATCCTGGGGCTGGCCGGCCTCATCGGCGCCGGCCGCACCGAGACCGCGCGCATGATCATCGGGGCAGGCCGGCGCACGCGCGGCCGCATCCTGCTCGACGGGCGCGAGCTGCGCATCCACAGCCCGGGCGACGCGCTCGCCGCCGGCATCGCCTACGTCCCCGAGGACCGCAAGACGCAGGCGCTCATCCTGCCGATGTCGGTGCGCGAGAACCTGACCCTGCCGATCCACCGAATGCTGCGCCGGCTGTGGGCCTTCCTGTCGCGCAGCAAGGAGGAGCGGATCGCCGACTCGTACATCGACGCGCTGCGCATCAAGGTCTCGTCGCGCGAGCAGATCGTCAACAACCTCTCGGGCGGCAACCAGCAGAAGGTGGTGCTCGGAAAGTGGCTGGCCACCGAGCCGAAGATCCTCATCCTCGACGAGCCGACCCGCGGCATCGACGTGGCGGCCAAGGCGGAGGTGCACCGCATCATCTCCGATCTGGCCGAGCGCGGCGTCGCGATCCTGCTCATCTCGTCGGAGCTCCCGGAGATCCTGGCCCTCTCCGACCGCGTGCTCGTGATGCACGAGGGCGTGGTCAAGAAGGTGCTGGCCCGCGCCGAGGCCACCCAGGAGTCGATCATGGGGGCGGCGCTGGCCGGGTGATTTCGTGACCACGCTCGCGCGCGCTTCGGTCGACGCTCGGGCTCGACCGGCGCTATCCTGGGGCCCGTGGTGAGCCCTCGTCCCGGCCGCGGCGTCAAGCGGGGCGGGCGCGGCGCCGCGGTCATGGTCGACGTCGCCAAGCTGGCCGGCGTGTCCTACCAGACCGTCTCGCGCGTCCTGCACGACAGCCCGCACGTGCGTCGTGAGACCAGGGAGCGTGTGCTCGACGCCATCCGCCAGCTCGACTACACACCCAGCTCTGTGGCCCAGGCGCTGGTCACCGGTCGATCCAGGACGCTCGGCGTGGTGAGCTTCGACACGACGCTGTTCGGCCCGGCCTCGACCCTGCTCGGCGTCGAGGAGGCGGCCCACGACGCCGGCTACGGCGTGAGCATCGCCAGCCTCAAGTCGCTCAGCCGCGGGCCCGTGGTCAGCGCGGTGCAGCGGCTGCGGGGGCAGGGGGTGGACGGCATCGTCGTGGTCGCGCCCTTCAAGTCCGCGGTCGATGCGCTGCGCCACATCGCCTCCGACGTGCCGGTCGTCGCGGTCGAGGGCGGACCCGATGACTCGGTCCCGGTCGTCTCGGTCGACCAGGCCGGCGGCGCCGCGGCCGCCACCCGACACCTGCTCGACCTCGGCCACCGGACGGTGTGGCACATCGCGGGGCCGCCCGACTGGATGGAGGCGGATCAGCGGGCGGACGGCTGGCGCTCGACGCTGGAGGCGGCCGGCGCCCAGGTCCCGCCCATCCTGCGCGGCGACTGGAGCGCGCGCTCGGGCTACGAGCTGGCCAGGGAGCTGGTGCGTGCGCCCGGCATGAGCGCGGTCTTCGTCGGCAACGATCAGATGGCGCTCGGGCTCCTGCGCTACCTGCACGAGATCGGCCGCGAGGCGCCGCGCGACATCAGCCTGGTCGGCTTCGACGACATCCCCGAGGCGGCCTACTTCACGCCGCCCCTCACCACGGTGCGCCAGGACTTCGCCGAGGTCGGGCGGCGCTGCCTCTATCTCCTGCTGCGTCAGATCGAGAGCGGGGCGCGCTCCTGGTCGCGCGCCGTGGTCCCGACCGAGCTCGTCCTGCGCAAGAGCACGACGGTGCCGCGCGCGGCCTCGCGCGCCGCCGCACGCGAGCGCTGAGGCCGAGGCCGCGCATGTGAGCGCTCACAAGATCGCGGCCTCGATCGGCCCCATCAGCCGATCCGAGCAGCCGAGATCGCGGGCCAGGTCGAACGTGGTGTAGCGGTCGCGCAGGAGGTGGACATTGCGCACCGGCAGGAGGCGCAGCCGCTCGGGGATGTCGAGCGCCTCCGGCGAGAGCGGCGCGCCGAGGCGGGCGAGCGCGTCCATCGCCTGCGCCAGCTCGGCGAGGAGCGGGCCGGCAAGGGCGGCGATGCGCTCGCGCTCGCGGGCGAAGGCCTTCCGGCGGGCCGCCCGAGCGCCCGGGTCGTGCGCCCAGCCGCGGGCCACGACCATGCCGGCGAGCTCCTGCATCCCGGGCTCGAGCGGCTCGTCCTCGTCCGCGTCCGCGCGCGCGGCGCCCGCTCCGGGGTCGGGCAGGCTGCCGAAGAAGTCGAGATATCCGGGCAGGATCAGCGCGGTCGCCGCGCCGACCATGATGCCGTGCAGATTCACGCCCTCGCGGCGCGCCGCGCCGGTCGACTCCCAGAAGTGCGCGATGGAGTGCTCGGCGGAGGCGGCTGGGCGCGATCCGCCCATCGCCTGCATGGCCAGGCCGGACACCAGGACCGCGTCGGTGAGCCAGGCGGCGGCCTGCACCGGATCCGGGGCCGGCTCCGCGGCCAGCGCCTGCGCGGCCCGCGCCGCGGCGCGCGCCGCTTCGAGTGCGATGTCGGCGACGGCGGCGCAGTGGTGCTCGCCGGTCACGAGGCTGGCCATCCTCCAGTCGAGCGACGCGACGAACTTGGCCAGGAGATCGCCGATCCCGCCCAGGATCATCGGGCGCGGCGCGCGGGCGATGACGTCGAGGTCGCAGACGATCACCTCCGAGCTGCGCGCCGCCATGGTCTGGTGATGGCCATGGGCCCGCAGCGACGCCGTGGCCGAGGTGTAGGCGTCGACCGACGGGGCGGTCGCGATGCACCAGCTGGGCAGGCCGACCTCGAGCGAGACCTTCTTGACCAGGTCGCTCACCACGCCGCTGCCGATCGCGACCAGGACGTCGGTCTGCGCGCCCCGCACCTCGGCGGCCAGCTCCTCGGCCAGCTCGAGGCTGGGCAGCGGACGCGGGCGACCGGGCAGGACGCGCGAGCGGATCGCCGCTCCGCTCACCATGCCCTTCCAGGCGCCGGCCGCGGCCTCGGTGTTCTCGTCGCTGAGGACCCACGCCGTCCGGTGGCGCCGGGCGAAAAGCTCGGCGGCACGGGCGAGTGCGCCGCGCTCGACCAGGACGTCGGCCGCGGCGATGCGATGCGTCAAGCCGCACGAGCAGGCGAGCAGGCCGTCCCGGTCGCGGCGGGCGAGGAGCTGTTCGACGAGCGATGGCATGGCGACCGCCTCCTCGCGGAGTCTACCGCGCGCCGCCTCCCCACCAGCACCTTCGCGGGGTGATGGTCCGGAACAGACCGCGCGTGACGGCCCCCGGGGGTGCTAGCCTGGCGGCGTGGGAAGGGTGGGGGACGGGCGAGCGCCCGATGAGACCGTCACGATCGACGAGCACCGGAGCGAGCTGGGAGGCCGCTACCTGCTGGTCATCGAGAACGGCTCGTCGTCGCGCGTCGAGCTCCCCCCCACCGGCGTCAAGATCATCGGCCGGGTGCCCGAGGCCGACCTGCGGCTCGATCACTCCTCGGTGTCGCGCCGCCACGCCCAGCTCATCCTCGATCGCGGCGAGATGCGCATCTCGGACCTGGACAGCCGCAACGGCACCCGGGTCAACGGCGAGACGCTGATCTGCGCCCGCGCGCTGGCCACCGGAGACGTGGTGGCGATCGGCGAGGTCCTGCTGGTGGTACATGCGCCGCCGCGGCGCTCGCCGCCCCGCGAGCTGCAGGACGAGCACGCCTGGCGCCGGCGGCTGGCCGAGGAGGTGGAGCGTGCGGTCACCTACGCGCGGCCGCTCGCGGTGCTGGCGATCGCGGGCCTGGCGGCGGCGTCGCGCGTCCCCGCCGCCTCCGCGCTGGCGCGGGCCCTGCGCGCGATCGACATCGCCGGCGTCGCCGACGACGGCCATCTGCTGGTGCTCCTGCCCGAGGCGGACCGGGCAGCGGCGCGCCGCACCGCCGAGACCGTCGCCCGCGCGCTCGAGGAGGTCGCGCCCGACGCGCGCACCGGCGTCGCGGCCTGTCCGTGGGACGCCGCCGACGCCGACAGCCTGGTCCTGGCGGCGCGCGCCGGCGCGCGCGTGGCGGCCGCCGGGGGCGTGGCCCCGGCCGGCGCCGCCGCGGTGCGGCTCAGGCTGGGCGAGCGCGAGGTCCTGCTCGCCGACCCGGCCATGGTCCGCGTGTTCGAGCTGCTCGAGCGGCTGGCCGCGGCCGACCTGCCGGTCCTGCTCATCGGCGAGACCGGATCGGGCAAGGAGAACGCGGCCTACGCGGTGCACCAGCGCTCGGCGCGGCGCGATCGCCCGTTCGTGCCGTGCAACTGCTCCACGCTGACCGATACCATCGCCGACAGCGAGCTCTTCGGCCACGACCGCGGGGCCTTCACCGGCGCGACGGGGCCGCGCGCGGGGCTGTTCGAGAGCGTGGCCGGCGGGACGCTGTTCCTCGACGAGGTCGGCGAGCTGTCGCCGTCGGTGCAGGCCAAGCTCCTGCGCGCGATCGAGACCCAGCGCATCACTCGTGTGGGTGAGCACCACGAGCGCACCATCGACATGCGCGTGGTGGCGGCCACCAACCGCGTGCTCGAGGACGAGGTCGCGGCGGGCCGCTTTCGCGAGGACCTGTACTACCGGCTGGGCGGCGCGCGCGTGGTGCTGCCGCCGATCCGCGACCGCCGCTGCGAGATCCCGATCCTGTTCGCCGAGTTCCTGGCCCGCGCGGCGCTGGAGGCGGGCCGCGACGCGCCCGAGCCGACCCCGGCGACGATGGCGACGCTGCTCTGCCACGAGTGGCCGGGCAACGCGCGCGAGCTCAGGAACCTGGCCCGGTTCGTCATCGCCACCGTGGCCGGCGACACGATCGAGCCGCACGACGTGCAGGGCCAGCTGGACCGGGGTCCGCGGACGCGCGCCGTGACGGCCGAGGTGCGGGTGCCCGTGCCGTCGTCCGCGCCCATCTCTCTGCCCGTGTCCGGAGGCGTGCCGGCCGCCACTCCCGCGCCCGCGCCTGCGATCGCGGCGCCCGCGCTCGGCTCAGCCACGTACCGGCTCGACGACGAGGTGGATGTTCTCCAGCGCCAGCGCATCCTGGAGGCGCTCGCCGCCGCCGGTGGGGTGAAGACCCGCGCGGCTCAGATGCTCGGCATGCCGATCCGCACCTTCACAAACAAGCTGAAGCTGTACGGAATCAAGTGAGCGGGCCCGCCAGTTCGCGCGAGGGAGTGCGGCGCGAGAAATGCCGCGGTGCGCGCGATCGGCTCGCCGCTCATGTGCTCCCCGCCAATCAGGATCCTATCGCGTACATCGCCAACGACGCGCTCCGCCGGTTGATGTTCAGCACCACGCTCATCGAGCCAACGCAATCCTCGAGCCGCCCCTCGGCGGCGGTTTCCATCACGAAGTCGGTCATGCCTCCGTTCGATCACTGTGAGATCGCGTGGGCACGTTTCCGAGTCGGTAGTGCTAGCCACGGCGGTTGTATTGGCGAGCAGTGTGCTCTTGGCCGGGGCGAATCTGGGGATAGCCGGCGGATACGAGGCCAGGACGGCGCGAATCTATGGGGGCCAGCCCGCATCTTCCGTGCTCGCGCGACGGCTGCCGGGTTCCTTGGGTTGGTTCGTCGCCCGCTGTTCGGCAGCAACCAACCTCCCAATGCGCATCATGTTTGCCATGCGCTACGGAACCAAGCTCTCCGCTCATGATCGGGTCGTTGGTGTGCATTTTCTCGGGGAGCTTTATCCGGGTCTCAATACCATCAAACCAAAGACTCGTGATCGGGTCCCCGTCAATGATGCGAGTAGCCCTTTCCTCGTCGGGGTTCACCAGGGGCGCGACGGAACGACGGAGATGACGGAGAACCGGGTCAGCATACTGGTCCCGCTCAACCGTCGGGGACCGCTGCGACTCGAGCTGACAGCCGCGAGCCCGCGAAGTCGCTCCCGAGTGACGCTGGCCTGGAATGGGTCGCCCATTGCCGAGGCTGAAATAGGACCCGAGCGCCGCGCGATTGTGGCGATGGCGCCAGATATCAAACGCGGCATCAATGTACTCGACATCGATGCTCCCGCCGGTACGTCGCTGCACCAGCTTGTCGTGATGGCGTCCGCGGATCCGCGGTAGCACCGACAGTATGCGGGTGCTCGAGGACGAGGTCGCGGCGGGCCGCTTTCGCGAGCCGCACGATGTGCGGGGCCAGTTGGATCGGCGTCCGCGGACACGCCTTCGTGACGGTCGAGGTGCCGGCGCCCATGCCGCCGTCCGCGCCCGCCACGCTGCCCCGCGTTCGCTCCCGCTCCCGCTCCCGCGCCTGCGATCGCGCCGCCCTGGCCCGCGCTCGGCTCACCCGACTACCGGCTGACCGACGAGGTGGGTGAGCTCGAGCGCCGGCGCATCATCGAGGCGCTCGCCCTCGCCGGCGGGGTGAAGACTCGCGCGGCTCAGCTGCTCGACATGCCGATCCGCACCCTCACCAACAACCAGAAGCGGTACGGGATCCAGTGAGCCGGCTCGCCAGCTCGCGCGAGCGAGTATCGGCGCGAGAAATACCGCCGGCGCCGAAACCTCTCGCCTCGCGGGCCGTACACCTTGATACGATCATGGGTGTCGCCGCACGGGGGGTGGGCGGTTGCAGCTGACAGCGCGATGGAGCGCTACGCCCGCGGCGACGACGCAGCGTTCGGCGACCTCCACGACGTCATGCGTCCGCGCCTGTTCGGCTTCATCCGGCGGCAAGTCCGCGACGACGCCATGGCCGAGGACCTAGTGCAGCAAGCCTTCCTCCAGATGCACCGCGCGCGCGGGCAGTTCATCCGCGGGGCCGAGGTCGTGCCGTGGGCGTTCGCGATCGCCCGCCACCTGGTGTGCGACTCGATGCGACGCCGGCGCGCCGCGGCCAAATTCACCGGCCAGATCGAGAGCGCCGACGACGTGGACGAGCGGCCGTCGACCGATCCGGGCGCGGACGATCTCTTGCGCGCGCGAGAGATGGCGGTCCGGCTGGAGGAGGAGATGTCGCGGCTGCCCGACTCGCAGCGCATCGCGTTCGAGCTGCTCAAGCATGACGGCCTGTCGCTCAGCCAGGCCGCCGCGGTGCTCGGCATCACGGTGACCGCGGTGAAGATGCGCGCGCATCGCGCCTACATCGCGCTCGGGGCGGCGCTCGGCGATCTCGAGGACGAAGGAGCCAGCGAGCCATGAGCGACGACGCGCGGCGAACAGAGCTCCTGGACCGGATCCGCGCCGAGCCGTCGCCGACGCGCTTGCAGCACCGGGTGCGCTGCCTGGCCGCCGCCGCGCTCGCGCTGGCCATCATGGTCGCCATCTTCCTCGCCTTCGGGGGCGTGCGCCCGGGCGGCCCGCCCGAGCACGGCCAGTACCTCGTGCGTCCGATCGAGCTCATGGTCGCCACCTGGATCGGGGCCGCCGCGCTCTCGCTGCTGGCGGCGTGGCAGCTGGTCGGCCGCGGTCCGTCGATGCTGGGCCGGCGGCTCACCTGGCTGGCCGGTCTCTCGGCGCTCGTCGTCGTCTCGCTCGTGGTGTGGAAGCTCGCCGTCAGCAGCGAGTTCGCCGACATGACGCGGCGGTGGCCGCACCGGGTGGGGCTCAAGTGCCTCCTCCTCAGCCTGGCCCTCGGCGGCTGGCCGCTGGCCGCGCTCGTCTTCGCCCGGCGCCGCAGCGACGTGATCCACCCGCGCGCGACCGGTGCCGCGCTCGGCGTGGTGGCCGGCGCCGCGACCTGGCTGTTCATCGATCTCTGGTGCCCGGTCGCCTACCTGCCGCATCTCCTGCTCGGCCACGTGCTGCCCATCGCGCTGTTCGCCACGGCAGGCGCCTCCCTCGGCAGGCGATGGATCGCGATCGCGCGGACGTAGCGGCGGCGAGCGAAACTCATCCCTGCCGCACCCGTATCTCGTTGTGGGGGTGATCCACGCGATGACGGAAGCGGCGCGCTGGAGCGGGGGCGGCTCGTCCTGGGAGCCGCCGCCCGCGTTCGAGGAGTACCGCATCGTGCGGCGCCTCGGACAGGGAACCATGGGCCAGGTCTATCTCGCGCATGACCGCCTGCTCGACCGGCCGGTGGCGATCAAGTTCGTCGGCGCGCGCGAGGTGGGGGAGGTCGCGCGCGAGCGCTTCTTCGCCGAGGCGCGCGCGGTGGCCCGCCTCTCGCATCCCAACATCGTCGCCGTGCACCGGGTCGGCGAGGTGCGCCGCCGCCCCTACCTGGTCTCGGAGTACGTGCGCGGCCCCTCGCTCGACCGCCTGAGCAAGCCGCTGCCCTGGCGGCGCGTCCTCGCGATCGGCCGCGGCCTCGCGTGTGGCCTGGCATCGGCGCATCGCCGCGGCGTGCTCCACTGTGACGTCAAGCCGGCCAACGCCGTGCTCGGCGACGGCGACGAGGCCAAGCTGATCGACTTCGGCCTGGCCCGTCTGCTCGACGCCACCGCGACGGTGCCGGCCGCCAGCGCGCCGCGCGCCGCGCTCGATGGCAGCGCGCTCACCGCGACCGTGACCCTGCCCGACCACGCGGGCCCCGTCGACTCGTCGGAGGCCGCCGGCTCGTCGGGCCCGGAGTCCTCCGGCGCGGCGGGTGGGATCGCCGGCACGCCGCTCTACATGGCCCCGGAGCTGTGGCGCGGCCAGCCGCCGACCTGGCGCAGCGACGTGTACGCGCTCGGCGTGCTGCTCTACGAGCTGGCCTGCGGCCGCGCGCCGCACACCGGCGTGCCGGTGACCGAGCTGGGCTGGCGCGCGCAGTCCGAGGACGCCGCGCCCGTCGCGCAGCGCGCCCCGTGTTTGCCGGCGGCGCTGGCCGCGCTCATCGACGCCTGCATCAGCCGCGATCCCGCGCGCCGCCCCGAGTGGGGCGAGGTGCTGCGCGAGATGGTCGATGCGCTCGCCGAAGTGCCGCGCCCGCGAGCGCATCGACCCGACTGATCGCCCGATTCACCCGCCCGCGCCGCAGCGCAGGTTGTGCTCGGGGTGCCTGGTCTTCGTGCGGTAGAAGAAGTAGTCCGCGGTGTACGGCACGTCGGCGGCGGCGCCGGCGTGGTCGGCGTCGCACCCGGCGGCCGGGGCCAGGCCGCCGGTGGTCGACAGGCGCTGGATCGATGTCACCTGCGTCATCTTGCCTTCATCCGGGCCGTGGCTGGCCGCGGTCAGGAGCAGCCAGGGGATCGAGGTCGCGTCGGGCGACGCGCCGGCGGCCCGGACTCCGACGACCGTGCTGCCGTCCTGGTACTCCCAGGTCGGGCCGGCGTAGTGGGTGCCGACCTGACAGCCGTGCCTGGTGAAGAGGTCGGCCTCGGGCGCGACGAAGGTCCAGGTGAACCCGGTCGCTCCGCTCGCGCAGGTGTACTTCTGCACGCCGGTCGCGTGCAGCACGAACGCGAGGCCCTGGTCGGCGGCGGGCGCCAGCTCGGGCGGCACGCCGGCCGGGCAGATGTGCTTCGACGACACCGCCGACTCGATGGTGCCGACCTCCGGATCCGCCGTGTCGATGTCGGGATCCTCGACGGCACATGCGCCGGCTGACAGGACGACGCTGAGCAGGACGGCTGATGGTGAGCGCAACACGATGGCCTCCTCGATGAGTGGACTCGCTGGTCGTCAGCCGTCCAAGCACCTCTCGGGCCACCGCCGAACGCAGGTCGCAGGCCAGGCGCGCGGCAAGACTTGCCGGGCGGCGCACCGCCGCCTGGCAAGCATTGCCGGCCCGGCAATCGCTGCCGGGCTACGCGATCAGCGGGCCGCCGACTTCGGCGCCATGTCCGACAGGATGTGGAGCGACTCGCCGACCCAGATGTCGCGCGACAGGTCGTCCTTCCACGCCTCGAGCCGCGTGCGCAGCTTCTTGTCCTGCATGGCGACCGCCGACGACGGGTCGGAGACGACGTCGACCGAGAAGAGCGGCTTCTGGTCCTTGAGCTTCGGGTCGGCGGCGTCGAGCGCGTCCTTGTCGCGCTTGCGGTCGGCGTCCCAGGTCGTCCGATCGAGCGGCAGGCGGGTGTCGGCCCGCCGCGACTTGATGAGCTGGGCGAACGCCTCGACCCTGGCGAACATCGGGTTCGCCTTCACGCGCTGGCGGCTGGACTCGGCCAGGCTGGCGGCCGTCCAGGTGTGCGGCAGCTGCGCGTACCGCGCCGCCGCCACCGACGTCCACGGGATGGCGTGAGCCAGCGACCGCTCTCCCGAGTCGACGTAGGGCGTCGGATCGGGCAGGAGGACGTCGGGGGTCACGCCCTTGAGCTGCGTCGATCCGCCGTCGACCCGGAAGAACTGCTGCACCGTGATCTTGAACTCCCCGAGCGAGTCCTTGCCCGGCGCCGGCGCCACGCGGTCGAGCTCGATCACCCCCTGCACGGTGCCCTTGCCGTGGGTGGCGCTGGTGCCGACGATGACCGCGCGGCCGTAGTCTTGCAGCGCGGCGGCCACGATCTCCGACGCCGACGCGCTGAAGCGATCGACCAGCACGACCAGGTTGCCGGTGAAGGTGACCGATGGATCGGCGTCCGCCAGGACCTCGAGGCTGCCGTCGGAGTCGCGAGCCTGCACGATCGGGCCCTTGTCGATGAACAGGCCGCTGATGTCGCGCGCGTGGCTGAGCAGGCCGCCGCCGTTGCCGCGCAGGTCGAGGATGGCGCCGTGGATCTTGCGCTTCTCGAACTGGGCCAGGAGCGCGCGGACGTCGTCGGTCGCGTTGCGCTCGCCCGGCCCCTTGTTGTTGATGTCGCCGTAGAAGCCGGGCAGGAAGATGTAGCCCATCGCGGGCTGACCGGCGCCGGGGCTCAGGACCGCGCCGCGCGCGTAGGCGGCCTCGATCTTGACCACGTCGCGCCTGATCGAGATCGACTCGATCGCCCCCTCCGCCTTCTTGACCGTGAGGGTGACGATCGTGCCCTTGCGCCCGCGGATCATCGACACCACCCGGTCGATCGGCATGTCGGTGACGTCGACCGCCTCCTTCCCGTCCTGCGCCACGGCCATGATGAGGTCTCCGGCCTCGAGCTGTCCCTCCTGCCAGGCCGCCCCGCCCGGCACCAGCTCCTGCACCGCCACGTAGTGGTCCTGCTCGCCGAGCAGCGCCCCGATGCCCTCGAGGGTGCCGGTGATGGCGATGTCGAAGTTCTCCTTGTCGGCCGGCGCCAGGTACTGGGTGTGCGGGTCATAGACCGCGGTGATCGCGTTCAGGAACTCGGAGACCGGCTCGAGCGGCTCGATGGTGGCCTGGCGGGTGAAGCGCGTCTCGTACGCGGTGGCGACGTCCTGCCGCGCCTTGGCCTCGCGGCCCTCGGGGGTGCGCGGGATGTCGGCCAGCGCGTGGACGGCCGCCTTGTCGTCCTTCGCGTCCTCCTTGCTCGACTTGCCGTCTTCCTTGCCCGACTTGCCGGCCCCGTGCGCCTTCGACGGCGCGATCTGCTTCTTGCCTGCCTCGATGAGCGCCTCCATCTGCTGGGTCCGCTCGAGCACCTGCAGCTTCAGCACGCCCACCCAGCGCTCGCGCAGCTCCGCCTCGGTGCGGCAGTAGGTCAACTTCTCCGGATCGACCTCGATCTCCTGGGCCTGGGTGAAGTCGAGCGGCCGCGACAGGATGTCGGCGATGACCTTGGCCACCACCTTGCGCCGGCTGGCCAGCAGCGCCGAGCCCTTGCGGGCGAGCACCAGGTCGTGGGCGCGCAGCTGGTCGTCCATGCGGTCGGCGTACGCCGAGAGGAGGGCCACGTGTTCCTGCAGGAGCAGCTGCTTCTGGCCGTCGAGCTCCTCCAGGTACTTCGGGAACGCCTCCTTCGACAGCGCGTCGTCGATCTGGCGGCGCAGGAGGTGCTTCTCGGTCAGGAGCACCGAGGACAGCTCGGCCAGGGTGCGCTCGCGCGGATCGCGCGCGACCTCCGGCAGCCGGTCGGCCGCCGCCATCGCGGGCGACACCGGGCTCGCCGTGCGCTTGCCCCGCGCCTCCTGGGTGGCCGGAGGCGATGCGCAACCGGCGGCGGCCAGCGCGGCGATGAGCCAGGCGGCTGCGAGCCGGGGCAGGAGTCGGACGAGACGGCTGGACGCGCGCATGATCCTGGCAGCGTGTCATGACCGGCGGAGCGCCGCAAACCACTCATGTCTGGAGTGCAATGACATCGTCATGTTCGCCGGTGCCTGCGGGCCGGCGAGAGCCGTGGCTGCGCTGCCGCGCTCGCGCCTCCGCTTGACTATAATTTCGCTCATCGGCAACTATGTTTCGATTCTGAAATCAGGGCCGATGTCGGCACTGAGGAGGACCTTCATGCGAGAGCCGCCCAGGGGTTGGCCGCGGATCGCCAGCTCGGTGTTCTACGAGGATGCGCGCGCCGCCATCGACTGGCTGTGCCGCGCGCTCGGCTTCGAGGCGCGCCTGGTGATCGAGGGGGAAGGGGGACGGATCGAGTACTCGGAGCTCGTGTTCGGCGGCGGCCAGGTCATGGTCCAGCAGGCGGCGGCCGGCTCGGAGGGGGGGCGCCGCCCGTTCGCCTCGTCGCCGCGCGCGGTCGGCGGGTCCAACACGCAGGCGATGTGTGTGTGCGTCGACGACGTCGACGCCGCGTGCGAGCGGGCGCGCGCGGCCGGCGCCACCATCGCGAGCGAGCCGGCCACCACCGACCACGGCGAGGAGTACTGGGCCGATCGCACCTGCGAGGTGATCGACCCCGAGGGGCACCACTGGTGGCTGCTCCAGCGGGTGCGCGAGGGCGGACCAGCGTGAACCCCGACCTCGACCAGACCTTCGCGGCGCTGGCCGATCCGACGCGCCGCGCGGTCGTCGGGCTCCTGCGCCAGGGCCCGCACCGCTCGAGCGAGATGGCGACCGCGCTGGCGACCAGCCGCCCGGCCATGAGCCGGCACCTGCGCGTGCTGCGGCGGGCCGGGCTGGTCGAGGAGGAGGGGCTGGACGACGACGCGCGCGTGCGCATCTACCAGCTCTGCCGCGAGCCGTTCGCGGGGCTGCGCGCCTGGCTCGACGAGGTGGAGGGCTTCTGGGCCGATCAGCTGCGGGCGTTCAAGGCCCACGCCGAGCGCAAGCCGGGGAAGCGCCGGCCGTGAGCGCCGGCGACCAGGCCCGGGTGTCGCTCCTGGTCGCGGTCGCGCCGGCGGCGGCCTTCCGCATCTTCACCGAGGAGATCGACGCCTGGTGGCGGCGCGGCCTGAAGTACCGCCTCGCCGGTCGCGGGCGCGGCATCATCCACCTCGAGGCCGGCGTCGGCGGTCGACTGTTCGAGTCGTTCGACGCCGGCGGCGAGACGCGCGTCGTGGAGACCGGCCGCGTGACCGGCTGGGACCCGCCCGCGCGCGTCGTGTTCGAGTGGCGGGCAGCGAACTTCGCCCCCGCCGAGGCGACCGAGGTGGAGGTCCTGTTCCAGCCGAGCGCCGGCGGCACCAGCACCCTGGTGACGGTCACGCACCGCGGCTGGAGCCGGATCCGCCCCGATCATCCGGTGCGCCACGGCCTCGAGGTCGAGGCCTTCATCCGATCGATGGGCATGTGGTGGGGGGATCTCATGACGTCCTTGCGCGAGCACGCCGAGGGCTGACCGGGCTGGCCGGCCGCACCACGCGGATCTAGAGTCGCCGTGACGTGAAGCGGCGCCGCTCGAGCGGCGAGGATGACGGCGAATGGCTGCCAGCAAGAGGAGCGGAACCAGCGGACCCGGATCCAGGAAGCCGCGC
>DATFRY010000376.1:0-35518 GCA_035262925.1 Kofleriaceae bacterium
CGCCGCCGCCGATCGACGCGGCCAGAAACGGCGCCGGGCGCGGGCCCTCCTCCGCTTCCTCCTCGGACGGCTGAGCGCGGGCGAGCCCGGGCGCGGCCACGGCGATCGTGAGGAGGGCGGTCGCGAACCGGCGCACCATGCGGCCAGCCTACTCGACGCGGGCGCGGCGAACCAGGCGCCAGCGGCCCGCGCGCGCGATGGTGTCGACCTCGGCGGCGTGGCCGGCGAAGTAGTCGCGCGGGCGCGCCGGATCGAGATCGCGGATGAGGAACTGATCCCATCCGGCCGCGTGGCGCTCCCAGCGAAACGCGCGCGCGAAGCCGAGCGGCGGCGACGACGGCGCCGGCGGCGCGCCGGGCGCGAGGCGCACCGGGATGTGCTGGCCGCTGTTGAGCCCGCCGCGCTGGGCCATCGGCAGGTGCGACGCGAAGCCGCCGCGCTCGGCCACCAGCCAGCCGGTCGCGTTGCGAAACCAGTCGGGCGGCACGCGGTCGATGGCCGGTCGCTGCTCGATGAGGCCGAGGGTGCGCGCGCGCGGCGGCGAGCGCTCGATGACGGCGGCCAGATCGCGGGCCTCGCGCGCGTATGGCACCAGCGCCTGCGACGCGAGGCAGGCGAGCGCGGCGCCGGACGCGACCAGGGCCGCGCCGCGCGCCCACGAGGAGCGGGCCGGCCGCAGCGCCACCAGCACCGCCACCCACAGGAGCGGCGCGATGCGCGGCTGGGCGCCGTACCAGTTGCGCGGCCACTCGAAGGTGAAGGGGGTGGCCAGGTAGAGGCCGGCGAGCAGCGCCGCCAGGTACACGCCTGCGCGCCGCGACGCGCCGGACGCCGGCGGCGAGTCGGCGCCGGTCGGAGGATCGGCGAGAGGTGGCGCGGCGGCCGCGGCCGGGGCGCGCGATCGAACGGCGAGGCGCCAGGCCACGGCGACCGCGAGCAGCGCGGCGACCATGCCCGCACGCCACGGCTCGCCGACGTAGCCGATGACGTGCATCGGCGCGCGCGCGGCCGACTCGAGCGGCGGCATGAACACCTGGGTGGTCAGGCGATCGAGGAAGGGCTCGGACTCCAGCCCCGGCATGAGGTGCGCGCCGCGCGAGGCGCCGGCCAGCCCGAGCGCGGCCGGCAGCGCGCCGACGGCCATGATCGCCGCCACCAGCGCGGCGCGCCGGCGCCGCTCGCGCGCGAGCTCGCAGCCCCACAGGAGCGCGGCGCCCAGGGCCGCGACGGCGGCGGCGAACGCGTGGCACAGGCAGATGGCCAGCCACGCGGCGGCGAGCGCGGCGACGCGCCGCGGACGCGCGCCGCGCTGCATGACCGCGCGGACCAGCGCCCACAGCCACAGGGTCAGCGGCAGGCTGGGCAGATAGACGACGAAGCCGAACTCGAGCGTGGTCGAGTAGGCGGCCGGCGCGGCCAGGACCGCGATCCACCCGTCGGCGCCGAGCGAGCGGGCCAGCGCGCGCGCCGCCCACACGAACGCCGCCGCGTAGGCGACGCACAGGATCTGCACGGCGGCCGCCGCGCCCACGGCATGCGCCAGCAGGGCCAGGAGGCGATAGACCGCGACGTAGGAGCCGAAGCCGCCGTCGGCCTCGAACATGCCGAGGAAGCGATCGGGATCGCCGGCGGCCAGGACCGCGACCACGGCGGCGTGCCACGGGGCGTCCCCGCCCGGCACGTAGGGCGAGAGCGCGAGCGGCAGGGCGAACGCGAGCGACACCGCCGCGACCGCGACAAGCTCGGCTCGATCACCGCGCGCTCCGCCGCGCTCGCCCCCCACCCGATCATCCTACGCCCGCGGCGGCGGCACCGCTCGTGTACCATCGCCCGATGCGTACCGGCCGCCGTCCTCCACACCGGCTGCTCCACGCGATGCCCCTGGTCGCCCTGCCCGCCCTCCTGGCCTGCGCCCCCGGGTGCGGCGGCGATGACGACGGAGGCGGCGGATCGAGCAGCGCCGACGCGAGCCCCGGCTCCTCCGACGCGGCCCCGGGCGGGGATGCCGGCGGGCTGTTCGTCCTCGAGAGCAGCGCCTTCCCGGACGGCGGCGAGATCCCGCCCCGGCACGCCTGCGCCGACTCCGATGGCGACGATGTGTCGCCGCCCCTGTCATGGAGCGGAGGCCCGGCAGCGGCGGGCTACGCGGTCGTCCTGACCGATCTCTCGATCGAGGGCGGCTTCGTGCACTGGGTGCTGTGGGACGTGCCGGGCGACCTCATGTCCCTGCCCGAGGACGTCGACAAGGTGGAGGAGCCGGAAGAGGCGCCCGGCGCCAAGCAGACCCTGGCGTTCGACGGCGAGACCCGCGGCTACCGCGGCCCCTGCCCGCCCGATCAGCACACCTACGAGCTCGCGCTCTACGCGGTGGACGAGAACCCGCTCTCCGGCGTGAGCCTCGACTCCACCCGCGACGAGGTGGCCGCCGTGCTCGCCGATCGCGCGCTGGCCGCGGCGCGCCTGACCGGGACCTTCGCGCCGCCGTAGCGAGGGCCGCCGCGGTGGCCGCGGCCGCGGGCGCGCGCCGATCAGTTGGCGGTGCGCGCGGTGACGAAGGAGCGAAGCTCGTCCGGATCGATCTCGTAGCGCCGGCCGCACGCGTCGCAGCGGACCTCGAGCGGCGTCTCGCTGCCGACCAGCGAGGCCACGTCCTCGGGCGCCAGGCGGGCCAGTCCCGCCAGCACGCGCTCCTCGCTGCAGGTGCAGCCGAAGCAGAGCGGCGAGTCGGCCAGCTCGGCGTGCTCGAAGCCGCCGAGCAGGCGCGACACCAGGTCGCGCGAGCTGGTCACCGGCCCGGCCAGCATCAGATCGAGGCTGGCCAGCCCGTCGAGGTGGCGCGTCATGGCCCGCAGCGCGGGTCGCTCGGCCTCGGGCAGGAGCTGCACCACGTACCCGCCGGCGGCGGCGAGCCCGTCGCAGCCGTCGCCCAGCGCCGTGACCGAGATGACCGACACGGTCTGCTCCGACTGCTGCATGTAGCGCATGAGCGCGGTGGAGAGATCGCTGCCGGCCGGGACGTCGACCAGCCCCTGATGGAGCGCCCCGTTGGGCATGGTGTAGCTGACCTGCATGGTGTTGTCGCCGGCCCAGCGGATCACGGTGTCGCTCGAGCCCGGGTTCACGATGCCGCGGTTGCTGCCGTCGGGCATGGCGTCGGCGACCAGCACGCCGCCCTGGCGATCGCGCATCAGGATCTGCACGCGCCGCCCGGGCGACGTGGTCTCGCGCAGCAGCACCGCCCCGGTGATGAGCTCGGCCAGCTTGCGCGCGTCGTCACCGCTCAGCCCCTGCGCCCTGGCGGCCTGGGTGGCGGTTTCGGTGGTGATCGCGGCGATGACCCGAAATGCCCCATCCGAGGTCATGGCGCGAGTGACGCGGTCTCCAAGCTCCATCGACTACCTCGCTGGAATGGATTGATCCATCATCTGCCCGGCCCCGGGGTCGCGCAAGCGGAACCTCCCCGCGGCCCGCATCTCGGCATTTGCGCGCGGTGTGCGACTGGCAGAGCGCATTCGACACGCCGCGCCGGGCCGCGCCTGGTGGCATCGATCTTGTAGTCCGCGTCTTCATGACGCGCCGTCTTCGAGCGCGGACGCGCACCGGTCATCACCGGACGAGGGGCGCGACGCCGCGACCGCGCGCGACGCGATCGCCGATCGGGGCCCGCCTCAGCGGCCGCGGCGCGGGGCCAGCGCGCTCCGCATCGACGCGGTGATCGACTGGCGGACGGCGGCGAACCCGTGCCACGGGTCGCGGCGCCGCGAGCCCAGCCGAGCCGGCATGGTGAGGACCGTGAAGTCCGACGGCGCGGCGCCGGCCTCCAGCTCGTCCCAGGTGATCGGCGCCGACACCGGCGCGCCCGGGCGCGCCCGCGTCGAGTACGGCGCGATGGCGGTGGCGCCGCGCGCGTTGCGCAGGTAGTCGACGAAGATCTTTCCGGCCCGCTTGCTCTTCGTCGCGGTCGCGACGAAGCGGTCGGGCCGATCGCGCACCATGGCCAGGGCCAGCGCGTGCGCGAAGTCCTTGAGCTCGTCCCAGCCGGTGCGCCGCGCCAGCGGCGCGACCACGTGCAGGCCCTTGCCGCCGGTGGTCTTGACGAAGCTGTCGAGCGAGAGGTCGGCCAGCCGCCGGCGCACGTCGAGCGCGGCGTCGCGCACCGCCTGCCACGGCAGCGATTCGTCGGGATCGAGATCCATGACCAGGAGGTCGGGGCGCTCGATGTTGTCGCGCCGCGCGCCCCACATGTGGATCTCCAGCGCCCCGATCTGGGCGAGCGCGACCAGGCCGTCGAAGCTGTCGAGGGCCATGTACAGGTGCGACTCGCCGCCCTCCTCGATCGGCACCTGGTGGAGGACGTCCGGCAGGCCCCGGCTCACGTGCTTCTGGACGAAGCAGGCCTTGCCCCGCCCGTCGGGGCAGCGCAGCAGCATGAGCGGGCGGTCGGCGACCAGCGGCACCATGCGCTCCGCCACCACCGCCTGGTACGCGACGATGGCGGCCTTGGTGAGGCCCTGTTCGGGATAGAGGACCTTGTCGAGGTTGGTCAGCTGGATCGAGCTGGGCAGTTTTTTCGGGATGGCGCGGATGAGCGCGCTCAGGTCGGCCTTCCCGGCCGATGCGGGCGTGGCCGCGGCCGCCGCCGTGGGCGTGCGCGGCGGCCGCTTCTCGCTCGCGCCGCCGCCGTCCCGGTTGGAGTGCCACACTCGATCGCGCGCCTCGGCCACCTCCTCGACGGTGCGCCCGGTCAGGACGCTGCGCGGCTCGCGCTCGGTCAGCGCGCCGTCGGCGTCGCCGCCGCCGTCCTCGCCGCCGCCGGCCTCCTTGCCCTTGAAGAGGA
Organism: Kofleriaceae bacterium; assembly: GCA_035262925.1. Lineage (GTDB taxonomy): Bacteria > Myxococcota_A > Polyangia > Haliangiales > Haliangiaceae > DATFRY01. The sequence goes on from DATFRY010000376.1 coordinate 4,838, forward strand.
GCCAGCTGTCCGACTTGCCGTCGCCGCGCGTGCGGACCAGGTGGAAGCGGCCGCGCAGCTTCTCGCCCTCGAGCGCGAAGCTCAGCCGCCCGCGGCCCAGGCCGTCGTGCGCGTCGCCCTCCGGTCGCCAGTGGCCGCGGTCCCACACGATGACCGAGCCGCCGCCGTACTCGCCCTCCGGGATGACGCCCTCGAAGTCGCCGTAGTCGAGCGGGTGGTCCTCGACGCGCACCGCCAGCCGCTTGTCGCCCGGGTCGAGCGACGGGCCGCGCGGCACGGCCCAGCTGAGCAGCACGCCGTCGAGCTCGAGCCGGAAGTCGTAGTGCAGCCGGCGCGCCGCGTGCTTCTGGACCACGAAGGCGAGCTCACCCTCGTCCGCCCGCGCCCGGCCCCCGTCTCCCGACGGCTCCGGCGTCCGGCCGAAGTCGCGCCTGGCCCGGTACGTGCGCAGCTTCTGCCCGGCGGCGCCCGATGGCGGCGATGACCGCGCGGACCGCGACGACGAGGACGACGACGAGGACGACGACGACGACGGGGAGCGCGTCCGGCTGGGCATGGCGTCACTCGATGGCGTGGGTGGCGTGGAGGGCGGCCATTCGAGCGTACCCGATCGCTACCGCTGCGCCGCCGGGCTGGTCTCGGTCGCCGACGGGCCGACCGGCGCCAGGGTGTGCAGGTCCTCGAGCAGCGACTTGAGCCGGACCAGATCCTCCTCCATGCGCGTCTGCGGATCGCCGCCCACCACGGTCGCGAACAGCTGCCCCAGCGCGCCGCCCGGCGGCACGTAGACCATGTGCACCTGCAGCCAGGTGGACTGCGGCCCGAGCGGCTCGAAGTGGACGGCGCCGGCGTGCTCGACGCTGCTGCCCGGCAGCGTCTTCCACGCGAACAGCGCGTCCGGCACCAGGCGGGTCACCTCCGCGTCCCACTTCACCGGCACACCGGCGGGACCGCGCACCTGCCAGTGCGATCGCCGCGCGTCGTGCGGATTGATCGCCACGTCGAGCACGTGCTCCATGAAGAGCGGGAAGTTCTCGACCTGGGCCCAGAAGCGAAACACCTCCGACACCGGCGCGCGCACCAGCACGGTCCTGCGCAGCTCGATCACGTGGCTGGCCTTGCCGAGGTGCATGACGCGGCGGAGCGGCCGGTTGGCGGCCGCGCGGGCTGCGAGCGCCGCGCCGCCGGCACCGAGAACCAGGCCGCCCCTGATGCGGCGGCGCGCGAGCGCCAGGCCGATCCGGCCCAGCGCCAGCCCGACCGATCCGGCGGCCACGCGCCAAGACAGCGGCCACACGTCGCGCTCCATCGCGAGCCGATCGCGCTGGGCAGGGCCGCGCAGGCGCGGCTGGTCCGCGCCGCTCGAGTGCGGATCGAGCTCGCTCCGGATCGAGCGCACACCGGCCACACGCGCGGCCCGCCGCACCACGCCGGCCAGCTCTCGCTCGAGCACCGGCCCGCGCAGGGTCGCCACGCCGTGATCGACGCTCACGTGGATGGCGTGCGGGTATGACGCGGCGCGCGCGACGGCGGCGCGCACCCTCGCCGCCACGAGGTCGTCCGGCCACGGGGGCACGCGGCCGTCGCCGGGCCGGCCGCCGAGCTGCGGCCAGCGCGGGCGGCGAGCGGGTTCCAGGGCGTGCATCAATCCGGCCCCCACCCCGAGGCCGCCGAGGAACGCGATTCTGCGACTCAATAGCTGCGCCATGCTTCCAGTCCTCCCGAGGCGAGCGGTGCGATTCGCCGCCGTCAGGAACAGCAAGAGGGGTGCCAGGGAGCGGATGCGCCCGCCAACGCCCGGCGCCCTCGCGGCATATTGATGGTGACTGGTGACCACCCCGGCCGCACATCCGCCGCTCGCCGCCGACGAGCTCGCGCGCCACGCCGCGTTCCTGCTCCGCCTGGCCCGCGCGCTGGTCAGCGGCCGCGACGACGCCGACGACCTGGTGCAGGACGCCTACGTGGCCGCGCTGCGCCACCCGCCGGATGCCGACCGGCCGGCCCGGCCGTGGTTCGCGCAGGTCGTCCGCAACCTCGTCCGCATGCGCCGGCGCGGCGAGGCCAGGCGGCGCGAGCGCGATGGCGCGTGGCAGGGGGAGCGGCAGGACGACGAACGGGCGGCGCCGACGCCGGACCAGCTGCTCGACCGCGCGCTGGCCCACCGCGCGCTCGCCGAGCAGGTCGTCCTCCTGGCCGAACCCTTCCGCCGCACCGTGCTCCTGCGCTTCGTCGAGGGGCTGGAGACGGCGCGCATCGCCGAGCTCGAGGGCATCGCGCCGGCCACGGTCAGGTGGCGGCTCAAGGAGGGGCTCGAGCGCCTGCGCGCCGGCCTCGACGGATCGGCGGGCGCGCGGGGGCGCTGGATGCGCGCCCTGGCCCCGGCGCCGCTCGGCGGCGCGCTGTCGCGCGTCCATCTCGCGTCACGAGGAGTGCTGATCATGAAGGCAAAGACCAAGCTCGCACTCGCGCTGGTGGCCCTGGTCGCGGCCGGCGGCGCGATCGCTGTGGTGGTGGCGAGCGCGCCCGCTGGCGACCAGGCCGCCACGGGCGGCGCGGACCCGCGCGCCTCCGCACCCGGCACAGCGCCGCGCGCGGCCGGCGCCCGGCCGACCCCGGCGCCGGCCCCGGCCGCGGCGGCGGCACCGGAGAAGCGGCCGCTCGCGCTCATCGCTGCGCGCGCCGAGCTCGACCCGGCGGCCGTGCGCGGATCGGTCGAGGGACGCGTGGTCAACTGGTCGACCACGGCGCCGGTGGCCGGGGCCGAGGTGGTGCTCTCGCTCGCCGACGGCGCGTCCACTTCGCTCGCCACCGACGGCGACGGCCGATTTCGCTTCGAGCCCGACCGCCCGGGCGCGGTGTCGATCGCGGCCATCACGGCCGCCGGCTTCCTGCCGTTCGCGCCCGAGTGGGGCCACAGCCCCATCGAGCTCATGGCGCGGCCCGGCGTGCGCGTGCGCGACGTGGTCATCTATCTCATCCCGGCCATCGACTACGTCGGCGTGGTGGTCGCGCCGAGCGGCGAGCCGGTCCCGGGCGCCGAGGTGCGGATCATCGACCTGCCGGCCCACGAACAGGAGCTGGTGTCGATCCAGGATCACTTCACCAGCGACCGCAAGGGCGAGTTCCACTTCCACGCGCCCGACTACGCCCTCCTCGAGGCGCGCGCGCGCGGCTACGGCCCGGGGCGGACACGGCTCGAGCAAGGCGCCATCGTCACGCATCGTCTGACCGTGCGGCTGGCGGCGGACGGCGGCGACACCGACGCGCTGGGCCGCTCGCGCGTGAGCGGCGTCGTGGTCGACAGCGGCGGCGATCCGCTCCCCGGGGTGATCGTCGGAGCGGCGCGGCCGGTGCGGCCTACCCTGGGGACGCCGGAGGAGCTGCCCGCGGCGGGGCGCGCGATGAGCGGTGCGGACGGAGGCTTCACCATCGACGGCCTCGACCCCGGCGACTACGAGCTCGAGGCGCGCGACGGCGAGCACGCACCCGTGCGTACCGTGGTCACCCTGCAGCCGCGGGCGACCGCGCGCGTGCGCCTCACCATGAGCGACGGCGCGCACCTGGCCGGCACCGTGCGCGACACCGCCGGCCAGCCGGTGCCCTCGTTCAGCGTGGTCGTGTTCGAGAGCGCCACGCTCGGCCACGGCCGCATCCTGGCCACGCGCACCTTCGTCGACCGCGACGGGGCCTTCGACGTCGACGGGCTCGAGGCGCGCGAGTACCGCGTCCAGGCCACCGCCCACGGTCACGCGCCATCGCGGCCGGCGGCGGCCTCCGCGGTCCTGCCCCCTGCCCGCCCCACGGCGGTCGACATCCAGCTGCCCACCGGCGGGACCCTCGTCGGCGTGGTTCGCTCGAAGGCGGGCCCGGTCCTGGAGAACGCGCGCATCACCGTCGAGGGCGGGCTGGGCGACGGCTCGTCGCCGGTGCCGTTCTCGGCCAGCGCGGTGACCGACGCGCAGGGCGCCTTCACGCTGCGCGGCCTGGCGCCCGGCCGCCGCTCGGTCGACGTGGAGGCCTACGGCCACCACGGCTACGTGCTGACCGGCCTCGAGGTCCAGGACGGGGCACAGGTCGGCCCGGTCGAGGTGAAGCTCACGCCGCTCCGCGAGGGCGAGAAACCCGGCGTCGAGCTGGCCGGCATCGGCATCGCCTTCTCGCCCGGCGAGGACTTCATCGTCGTCAACCAGGTCGTACCGGGTGGCGGCGCCGAGGCAGCGGGCATCGCCGCCGGCGACCGCATCGTCAGCGTCGATGGCCGCTCCGTCGTCGAGATCGGCTTCGAGGTCGCCGTCGAGTCGATCCGCGGCCCGGTCGGCACCACCATCCACCTCGGCGTGCGCAAGGTGGGCGACCCCAGCGTCGTGGTCGACGTCCTGGTCCAGCGCGTGGCGATCCGCCTCTAGCTTGAGGCCGCTGCGGGGGCCGGGCCGTGGGGCCGGCGGTCACCGGGCCGGCGGCAGCCAGCCGTACTCGCGTAGGAACTCCAGGAGCGCGGGATCGTCGGCCGACACCGGCGGCAGCCAGGTGCCGAGCAGCTCGCGCCGCCACCAGGCGCCGCTCGGATCGTCGGGGTCGGCGAACCGGTAGCGATAGAGGAGCGCGCGCACGCGGCGCGGCGGTCTGTCGGGGAACGGGTTGTCCGCGAGCAGGCGCAGGCCGGCCGGGTGGTTGTGGAGCAGCTTCCAGGCCAGGTTCGCCGCCCACGGGTACTGGCTCAGGCCCGCCTTGGCGGCGAACCAGAGCTGCCAGTCGAGGCGGTACTGATAGGGCGCGGCGATGCACGGCCGCCGCATCGGGTCGCCAGGCTTGCACGGCAGATCGTACTCGACCCAGTGGGCCTGGCCGCCCGGAGGATCGACGGCGTCGCGCGTGCCCTCGAAGACGATCTCGGGGCGCTCGCGATCGATGGAACCGAACGCGCCATACGCGCTGGCCAGGTTCCACCGGTTGAACGGGTAGTTCATCTTCTGGTGGCTCGACATCAAGTTCGCGATCGGCGCCACGCTGAGCACCAGGTAGAGCAGGAACAGCGCCACGACGCAGGCCGTCTGCCAGGGCGAGGCCATCCCGTCGGCCCGCGCCCGGTCGGCGCGCGCGCGCAGCCGGCGCGGCAACAGGCGACCGAGGAACCCGTCGTCGAAGCAGGCGACGATCGCGGCGATGGTCAGCCAGTTGAGCAGGGACAGGTTGCCGCTCGCGATCAGCGTGAGCTGGAAGCCGACCATCACCAGCCCGGCCACGTGGCGCAGCCGGCGCGGTCCGAACGCCAGCAGGGGCGCGACGACCTCGGCCGCGTGGTTCACGAGCACGCCGCCCGCGTGCAGCCAGTCGGGCAGGAGGTGGAACGCGCGGCTGAGCGGGCCGGGCAGCGGCTGGGTCTCGAAGTGCGTGGCGAGGCAGGTGAGGTCGTGCCAGCAGGGATCGCCGCGCAGCTTGATGAGGCCGGCCCCGAGCATCAGGCGCACGACCAGCCAGCGGAACAGCAGGATGACCAGCCGCGACGGCGGCCGGCGGGGAAACGGCCGCCCGTCGAGGAGCGGCACGAGGAAGACGGCGAGGAACCCGGTCTCGCACAGCTGCATGTCCCAGCCGTAGGCGAACCAGTCCTGGCCGATGGCGACGAACGAGGTGTAGAGGAACCAGAGGACCGCGAGGATGATGGAGTTGGCGTAGCCGGCCACCACGACCAGGGAGAGCGCGACCCCGACCCACGACAGCGCCTCGAGCGCGCCGTCGGGCGCGCCCAGCCAGAACAGCGTGGGCATGCGCCAGAAGCCGATCCACCCCGACCCGAGCCGCTCGGTCGCGCCGTCGAGCAGCGGCTGGATGGGCAGGAGGCCCTCCTTCCCGACCAGCGGCACGATCTGGTTGGCCAGGGCCAGGAACGCGAACAGGTAGACCAGCCCGAGCAGGCGAAGCAGCACGAAGCGAGTGAGCCAGAAGGGCGACGGCTCGCGCTCGCCCACCAGCGACCCGACGCGCGCGGCGAGGCGCGCCAGCGGCGTGAGCGGCGGCGTGTCGGCCGCGGCCTCCTCCTCGGCGCGCTCCTCGTCGGTCGGGGCGCTCATGGTCGCGTCGCTCGGTCGCTAGGTCCCGCGGCGCCCCGGCGTCGGCTCGGCCGCGGGCGGGGCCGTCGGGGCCCGGCGCTGCCCGTTCTTCGAATCGGCGCCCGGCTCCGCGGCCTCGACGGCGCGCGACGTGGCCGGCGCCGCGTCGGTCGCCGGCCGCGCGGCCGGTGTCGCCTTGACCGCGGCGCCGGCCGCTGTCTTGCCGATCACCGCGGCGGTCGCGCTCTTGCCCACCACCGCGGCCTTGCCGGGCGGGGCCGGAACCGCGTGGCCCGGCGTCGCGAGGCCCGGCGCTCCGGGCTTGCTCGCCGCCGCGGGCTTGCCCACGACGGGCTTCGCTGCCGCCGCGGCGCTGCCGGCCGCGGCCTTGCCCACGGCCGCGGGCTTGCCGGCGACGGGCTTCGCTGCCGCCGCGGCGCTGCCGACCGCGGGCTTGCCCACGACCGCGGCCTTGCCGGCGGCCTTGTCCGCCGTCGCTGCCTTGCCGGACGCCGCCTTGTCCGCCGTCGCTGCCTTGCCGGCGGCGAGCTTGCCGGCGGCGGCCTCGCCAGCCGCGGCCTTGCCGCGCGACGCGGCCTTCCTGGCCCGCGCGCCCGCCGCCTTGCCGTTTCGCGCGCTCGCCTTCGCCTTGCCCCTGGTCTTGCGCCTGGCGCGGGTCCTCGCCTTCGGCCTGGCGGGCGCGGCCGGCGGGGTCGCGCTGCTCGCCTCGCCGTCGACCGGCTGCGCCGCCATCGCCTGCTCGTCGGTGACGACCGCCTCCTCGTCGCTGCCCAGCACGCGCGGCGGCAGGAGCTCGGGCGCGACGTCGACCGCATAGGCCATGAACACCGACGCGTCGAGCTTGCGGAAGCTGCGCTTGCGGTACCAGCTCATCGCATGCGTGTTGTTCTCGGCCACCTCGAGCACGAGGTGAGTGAGGCCGCGCACCTTGGCCAGGTGCGTGATCTGCTCCAGCACGAACGAGCCGACCCCGCGCCCGTGCCAGTCGGGGTGAACCGCCAGCTCCTCGACGTAGAGCGGGCGCATGTCGCGCTTCTCGAAGTAGCGGGGATTGATCCAGGTGTCGCTGCCGATGATCTCGAACGTGCACTCGGAGTACGCGACGATCTCGCCGTCGGCGACGAACAGGAGCTGCTCGACACCCTCCTCCTCGTAGGTCTCGAAGAAGCGCTTCTTGCTGCGCGGCCGCTGGTACTCGACCGTCTCGAGGTTCACGTCGCGGAAGCTGCGCTTCAGGAACTCCCAGACCTTGTTGAGGTCACGGCGGTGCAGGCGGCGCACCAGCACGACCGGCCCCGCCTCCTTGCCGCGCGCGGTCTTGTGCCGGAGCGGGCTGCGCTGCTTGCGCTGTGGAGCCACGACGTGATGATAGGGGCGGCCCCGGGCCGCGTCCACACGCCCTCCGGGGATCCACGTCGCCGCCCGAGCGCACCCCGCGAAGCGCTCCGAACGGGCGAATCGACGGCCATTCCAGCCGCTTGCGCGCCGGCCGGGACCCTGGTGGTAGGCTCGGGCCGTGTCGGATCGAGCGCGAGCGCGAGCAGGTGCGGGGGCCGGGCGGCCGCCCCGGCCCGGCCAGTCGGACCCAGGCGGCGCGGTCGCGGCCGATGTGCTGGTCGTCCTGCGCATCGTCCACGTGTGCATGGTGGTCACCATCCTCGTCTTCGGCGGGCTCATGGCCATCGTCACCCACCCGGCCGGCGACGCGATGGTCGGGACCTCGGTCCCGGTGCGCGGCGCGCCGCCCCCGTTTCTGACCCCGCTCATGGCGGCGCTGGCCGCGGCCACGCTGATCGCGGTGGCGCTCGTGCGGCGCCGGATGGCGATCATCCGCGAGCGCGGATCGGCGGCCGCGGCGGCCGGCACGGAGTCGGCGCCCAGCGCCTCGCGCCTGTTCGTCCCGGCCATCCTGTCCTGGGCCCTGGCCGAGTCGATCGCGGTCGACGGGCTCGTGCTCGGCATCGCGCACCGCGCCATGGCCCAGTTCCTCCCGTTCGCCGCGGTGAGCCTGGTGGTGCTGCTCCTCCTGTGGCCGCGGCGCGCCCACATCCAGTTCGACGGCGGCTCCTGAGTCAGCGCGCCGCCACCAGGCACACCGAGTCCCAGCCGTCCTCGGCCCAGTCGGCCTTGTACTCGCCGCCGGTGCCCAGGTCGTAGCTGGCGATGCTCGCGTCGGAGGTCAGCTCGAGCAGCTGATGATACTGGGCCAGGTTGCCCAGCCCCACGCGGGCAAAGCGCTCGTCGAAGCTGAACTGCAGGCCGCGGTAGGTGTTTCCGAAGACCGCGCCGAGCACGAAGGCGATGTCGTCGTCGCCGTGGCGCGCGAGCAGGAGCCGGTGCTGCCCGCTGGCGGCCAGGCGGCGGCTCACCCGGCGGTAGAACTCGCGCATCGGCTCCTCGGCCAGCCCGACCCCCGCCTGCCCCTTCCAGCTGCGGCGCTCGATGTCGAGCACGCGATCGAACAGGGCGTCGGCCTGGTCCGGGTCGCTGGTGTGCGCGGTCTCGAAGCGGATGCCCTCGTCGGCGGCGCGGCGCAGCCCCTGGCGCAGGGTCTTGCGCAGCCCGCGCGGGCGCCGCGACAGGAACCCGTCGAGCCCGCCGTCGAGGGAGGCGATGTGGCGCCGGGTCACCGGTCCGAGCCCGACCCGGTAGCGCCGCGCCAGCCGGCGGGCCAGCCGGTCGAGCAGCGGCGAGCCGAGCGGCAGGCCGGACAGGACCAGGAGGTCCCAGTCGGCCTCGCGCGCGATGAGGAGCTGCGCCGCCGCGTCGGCCAGGAGCTCGGGCGCGCTTCCGACCAGCGGCGAGGCCAGCCCCCACGACGCCTCGCACGGCTCGAGCGTGCGCACCTCGCCGCGCCGCCTCACCACCGTGGCCAGAAATCCAGCCTCCCCGGCCGCCACCAGGGGCTGCCCCGGTGGCATGAGCGCCTCGGCGGCCGGCAGGATCCAGCACGACGACGAGCAGAAGCGATCGATGAACGGCGCGTGCAGCGCCTGGCTGTCGAGCTCGGCCGCGCGCGCGTCGAGCTCGTCGAGTCCCGAAAGCAGCTCCACGCCGGTTCTAGTATAGTGCCGCCGTGAGCGCGCCGCGCGACCGCGGCGAGCAGGTCGCCCGGCTCGCCGAGCTCAACCGTACCTTCCATCAGGTGGTGCCGCACAACCGCGCGCTCGGGCTGGAGATGGTCGAGCTGTCCGACGGCGCGGCGCGCATGCGCCTGCCCTACTCGCTCGAGCTGGTCGGCAACCCCGACACCGGTGTCCTGCACGGCGGAGCCATCACCTCGCTCATGGACGCCTGCTGCGGGGCGGCGGTGTTCATGAAGCTTCCGTCGCCGGTGCCGATCGCCACCCTCGATCTGCGGATCGACTACCTGCGCCCGGCCGACCCGGGGCGCGACGTCCTGGCCCACGCCACCTGCTACCGGCTCACCCGCAACGTGGCCTTCGTGCGCGGCGTCGCCTTCCACGACGACGAGGCCGACCCGGTCGCCGCCGCGGCGGGCGCGTTCATGATCGCCACCGCGCCCGGCCGCGGCTCGCCGCGGAGGCCGCCGCCGTGAGCGAGCCGTGCGCGACCCGGCTGGTCGACCTCATCGCCGAGGCCAAGCGCGAGGGACAGCCCGGCCGGCTGACCGACGTGGTGCCCTACGCGCGCTTCATGGGCCTGTCCATGCGCCACGTGGCCGGCGAGCTCCTCGGTCACCTGACCTACTCGCACACCCTGGTCGGCAACCCGGCCCTGCCCGCGCTGCACGGCGGCGCGCTCGGCGCGCTGCTCGAGTCGACCGCGATCTTCCAGCTCCTGTGGGAGGCGGAGACGGTCGTCCTGCCCAAGACGATCGACATCACGATCGAGTACCTGCGCTCCGGACGTCCGCTCGACACCTGGGCGCGGGGCATCCTCACCCGCCAGGGGCGGCGCGTGGCCAACGTCCGGGTCGAGGCCTGGCAGGAGGACCGGCAGCGCCCGATCGCGATCGCGCATGCCCACTTCCTCATCCTCCCGGGCGAGGACGAGCCGGACGCGGACGCGGCGCGGTGACCGCCCCGCCCTCAGGCGGCGGAGACCCCGGCGATCCGACCGCGGCGCCGCCGGGCGGGCCCAGGCTGACCGGGCCCGACCTGACCGGGCCACACGTCACCGGACCCCTCCGGCACCTGCGCCGCTACCAGCTGCGCAAGACGTCCTTGCGCGTGGTGCAGTCGGGCCACCCGTGGCTGTTTCGCGGCCAGCTGTCGTCGGCGGCGGACGTGTTTCGCGACGGGCAGTGGCTGGCCCTGATCGGGCCCGACAACCGCCCGGTCGCCAGCGGCATCTTCGAGGCCGAGGGCGCCATCGCGGTGCGCGTGCTCGAGCGCTCGCCGCGCGCGCCCGACGCCGCGTGGGTCGACGAGCGGGTGGCGGCCGCGCTGGCACGGCGCGCGAGCTCGCCGCTGGCGGGCGAGACCGACGGGTTTCGCGCCGTCCACGGCGAGAGCGACGGCCTGCCCGCGGTCGTGGTCGACGTCTACGCCGACACCGCGGTGCTGTCGACCTACTCGAGCGGCGCCGATGCGCTCGGGCGGCTGGTCGCCGCGCAGGTGCGCCGCCGGCTGGGGCTTCGCCGGGCGGTGTGGAAGCCGGCCCACCGGCGGCGCGGCCAGGCCGGCGCGGCGCTGCGCGCGCTCGCCGGCGAGCTCCCGGCCGAGCCGCTGCGCGTGCGCGAGGGCGCGCTCGAGCTCCGCGTCGACCTCGCCCACGGCCAGAAGAGCGGCGCGTACCTCGACCTGCGCGGTCTGCGCCGCTGGATCTCGGGCCAGGACCTGACCGGCCGGCGCGTGCTCAACCTGTTCTCGTACACCGGGTGGCTGGGGCTCGCGGCCGAGCGCGCCGGCGCCGCGCTGGTCGCCAGCGTCGACTCGTCGGCGGCCGCGCTCGAGTTCGCCGCCCGCCACCACGCCGGGCCCGACGGCCGGCAGAGCTTCACCGTGGCCGACGTGTTCGAGTGGCTGCCGGCCCGGGCCGCACAGCTGGCGCGCGACCCGGAGCGCGCGGGCGGCGAGCGCTTCGACCTGGTCATCGCCGATCCGCCGCCCATGACCAGCCGCATGACCCAGGTCGAGCGCACCCTGACCGCGTACCGCCGGCTGTACGGCGCGGCCGGCCGCCTGGTGGCGCCGGGCGGCCGCGTGGTCGCGTGCTGCTGCACCTCGCGCGTGGGCGAGCGCGACTTCGTGCGCGCGGCCGCGTCGGGGCTCGGCCCGGGCTTCCGCTTCGTGCGCCGGCTGCCGCCCGAGGTCGATCACCCGGTCGGGTTCCCCGAGGCCGACTACCTCAAGATCGCGCTGTTCGTCCGGGAGGACGACGCGCGACAGGACCGTGCTAATTTGCAAGCATCATGACTGGCACCGAGGCGAGCGGCGCGCGCGCCCAGAACTTCATCCGCGACATCATCGACGCCGATCTCCAGAGCGGAAAGCACACGCGCGTGGTGACCCGCTTTCCGCCCGAGCCGAACGGCTACCTGCACATCGGCCACGCCAAGGCGATCTGCCTCAACTTCGGTCTCGCCGCCGACTACGGCGGCGCCTGCCACCTGCGCTTCGACGACACCAACCCGGAGACCGAGGACGTCGAGTACGTCGACGCGATCCAGCGCGACATCCGCTGGCTCGGCTTCGACTGGGCCGACAAGCTCTTCTTCGCCTCCGACTACTTCGACGAGTTCTACGAGCACGCCGAGCGCCTGGTGCAGCGCGGCCGCGCGTACGTCGACAGCCTGAGCGACGAGCAGATCCGCGAGCACCGCGGGAGCCTCACCAGCCCGGGGGTGCCGAGCCCGTATCGCTCGCGCTCGCCCGACGAGAACCTCGACCTGCTCCGCCGCATGCGGCACGGCGAGTTCCCCGACGGGGCGCACGTGCTGCGCGGCATCGGCAACCTCGAGGCCGCCAACATGAAGATGCGGGACCCGCTGCTCTACCGCATCCGCCACGCCGACCACTACCGCACCGGCCGCAAGTGGTGCATCTACCCGATGTACGACTACGCCCATCCGCTGTCCGACGCCATCGAGGGCGTCACCCACTCCATCTGCACGCTCGAGTTCGAGAACAACCGCGAGCTCTACGACTGGGTGCTGGCCGCGTGCGAGACGGCGGCGCGGCCGCAGCAGATCGAGTTCGCGCGCCTCAACCTGGGCTACACGGTCATGAGCAAGCGCAAGCTGCTCCGCCTGGTCGAGGACCGCCGGGTCGACGGCTGGGACGATCCGCGCATGCCGACCCTGGCCGGCCTGCGCCGCCGCGGCGTGACGCCGGAGTCGATCCGCGCGTTCTGCGACCTCATCGGGGTCGCGCGGGCCAACAGCCTGGTCGACGTCGGCAAGCTGGACTTCAGCGTGCGCGACGATCTCAACCGGCGCGCGCCGCGCGTCATGTGCGTGGTGCGCCCGCTGCGCGTCGTGCTCGACGACATCCCGCCCGGCCAGGTCGAGGAGTTCGAGGCGCCCAGCTTCCCGCCCGACGTGGGCAAGCCGGGCACGCGGCGGGTGCCGCTCAGCCGCGTCATCTACATCGACCGCGACGACTTCCAGGCCGATCCGCAGCCCGGCTTTCACCGGCTCGCCCCGGGCCGCGAGGTGCGCCTGCGCTACGCCGGCACCATCCGCTGCCGCGAGGTGTCGACCGACTCGCGCACCGGCGAGCCGCTCGAGCTGCGCTGCAGCTACCGCCCCGGCGCCGGAGACGGCGGGGAGGCGAGCGGCGGGCGGGCCGGAAAGGGCGTCCAGGGCGTCATCCACTGGGTGTCGGCCGAGAAGTCGCTCGCCTGCGAGGTCAACCTCTACGACCGCCTGTTCACCGCCGAGCGGCCGGACGACGGGGCCGATGTCGTGGCCCAGCTCAACCAGCACTCGCTCGACGCGGTGACCGGCTGCCGGGTCGAGCCCAGCGTGCTCGACGCGCCGATCGGATCGCGCTTCCAGTTCGAGCGGCTCGGCTACTTCACGCTCGACTCGCGGAGCGGCGCCGCCGGTGCCCTCGTGTTCAACCGGGTCATCGCGCTGCGCGACTCGAGCGCGCGCGGCCGGGTCGAGAGCGCCCAGGTCGCCGGCGAGGTCGAGGCGCCGCGGCAGAAGAGCGCCAAGGCGGACACCCGCCCGCCCCGCAAGTCGCGCGCCGAGGTGCGCGAGCGGCTGCGCGAGCGCTCGCCCGAGCTGACCGCCAAGCTCGAGCGCTTCACCGGCGAGCTGGCGCTCGACCGCGAGCAGGCCGAGCTCCTCAGCAGCGACCTCGACCTGGCCGCGTTCTTCGAGGAGTCGGTCGCGGCCGGCGCGCGGCCGGCGGCGGCGGCCAACTGGGTGCTGAACGAGCTGGTCGGCCAGCTCGGCGGCCGCGCCCTCGACGCGCTCCCCTTCGGCGGCCGCCAGCTCGGCACCCTGGTCCGCCTGGTCGAGGACGGCACCCTGTCGAGCGCGGGCGGCAAGGAGGTGCTGACCGAGATGCTGGCCGGCGCCGGCGAGCCCGAGATGATCATCGAGCGCCGCAGCCTGCGCCAGATGAGCGACACCTCGACCATCGAGCCCCTGGTCGATCAGGTCATCGCCGCGCACCCCGACCACGTCACCCGCTACCGCGCCGGCAAGACCGGCCTCCTCGGCTTCCTGGTCGGCCAGGTGATGAAGGCCTCGGGGGGAGCCGCCAACCCGGAGCGCGTGCAGGAGCTTCTGCGAGCGAAGCTCGGCTGAGCCGGCTCCGCTCTTCTCGCTCTTCTCGTTGACGTCGAGGTCGAGGTCGGGTCGGCGTCGACCTGGTCGTCGACCTGGTTGGCGCCCTGGACCTGAGCGCCACCATGGTCGTTGACCCGACTCGCGACCTGGTCCTACGACAGACGGCGGTGGCGGCCGGTCAGGCGACGCCACAGTGTCGGACGCGGGGGCATGGCGTCGTCGAGGTCGTCGAACAACGGATGGCTGTCGGCGCGCTCGAGCTCCTCGCCGGCGGCGAAGAAGGCGGACTCGGAGGCGCTGAACGGGGCGGCGGCCGGGGCGATGCGCGGGCGCGGCTGGGCGACGGCCGCGGGGCGATGCGACGCGACGGGGCGCGCCGCCGGGCGATGGGTGGCCGGGCGCGCACGCGGGGCCGGAGCCGGAGCGCGGCGCGGGGCCATGTCGACGATGACGCGGGGCTCGACGACGACGCGGGGCTCGGCCATGACGCGCGGCTCGGGGCGCGGGACCGGGGCGATCTCCGGCGGAATCGGCTCGGGGACGGCCTCGAGCTCGGAGCGGCGATCCATTGTCATCGGCGCGGGCATCATCGGCGCGGGCATCATCGGCGCGGGCATCATCGGCGCGGGCCGGGCCGCGACCATGCCCGCCATCGACTCGGCCGGCGGCCGCGGTGCGTGCCGGCGGTCGACGACCGAGTAGAGCGAGGGCAGCGGCCGCGCGGGGGGAGCGGGGTCGGGGACGCGCCGCACGTCGACCAGCGTCTGGTCGGTGCCCGGGTCGGCGGGCTGCGCGAGGTCGCTCGCGTCGAGGGTCGGGAACTCGACCGTCGGCGGCCGTCGACGCGCCGGCGCGGCCGCCTCGGCGGGGACGACGGAGCTCGGCAGCGGAGCGGTGACCGAGCCCTGCGCCAGGCCCGGCCGCGCGATCGCGCGCGACGAGCGGAGGGGCGTCGCCTGCGCGAGTCGGGGCGCGGCGACCGCCGGGCCCCCGCCAGTTCCCCCAGGCGGTGTTGACGCGAGGACTCCGCCTGCGGGGCCTCCCAAGGAGCCGGCGGCGGAGAGCGCGCGGCGCTGGGCCGATCGGCGCTGGGTCGGCGGAGCCGGGACGCGAACCGCGGCCGCCGGAGCGCCTGCCCGCGCCGCCGCCGAGCGCGGGAAGCCGTTGGCGCGGGCCGCGGCGAGCGCGACGGACTGCGGCACGATGCGCGCCGCCGGCGACACGGCCGGACCGCTGTCGTCCACCACCAGCGCCTGCGGCTTGCGCGCGGCCGCCGGCACCATCTGCGACGCGACCTGGTCGTCGAGGAGCGCCGGCACTTCCGGAACCGTGTCTCGCGTGTCGAGGCCCGCCTCGGCGGGGACCAGCTCGCCAGAGACCGGGTCGAGCGCCGGCAGGGCGGCCAGCTTCGGCCGCGACCCCAGCCGCGGCGACCGGCCGGCGCGACCCCTGGGCGAGTCGGCCGGCGGGGGCGGACCGACGATCGTGTGCTCGGTGCTCGCCTCCCAGCCCCGCTCGGTGCGGGGCCGCAGGTGGCCGACTCCTACATCCGGATTGGTCTCGTCCGTCGCGTCGAGCTGAGATTGGGTCGGAAGAACCTTGTTGCTGGGCTTCTCGACGCGCACGGGGGGCTGGGATGCAAGCGATGTTCCATCAAGTCCGTGGCGGATCATCGACCCCTTGGGGCGCATGGGACCCCCATCGCTGCCAGGCATCGACAGCACCGAGTGGGCGCGTGAGGCGATGACCCCCAGGGATCATCCTGCCGCGCTCCGGAGGAACGGATCGTGCACTGATCGCGCTGCGATCGCGCGGGGCTAGGTACGCGGCCGCGTCAGGCCGCGAGGCGGTCGGCGAGGAACTTGAGCGAGATCGGGTAGCGATACTCGATCTGCATGTGCGTCGCGTCGAACAGCTCGAAGTAGACGTCGGTCACGCCGATGCGCTCGAGCGCGCGGCGGAAGGCCTCGGCGCCCAGGTCGAGGAAGAACTCGTCGCGGATGCCGGCGTCGATGTAGATGGCCCGCATGGAGCGGAGCGCGTCGGCGTGGGCCGGCACCATCGCGACCGGATCGCGCGCGAGCCAGCGCTCCCACACCTCGGGCACGAGCTCACCGGTCGCCGGGTCGTAGGGCAGCCGCACGGTGCCGTCGTCGTCGGCGGAGTAGCAGGCGGCCATGCACCAGTCGTTGAGCAGGTAATGGTCCCACTCCCTGGAGAAGGCCGGGCGGCCGCGGAAGTCGCGCCAGAAGTGGTCGAACGAGCCGCCGTAGTGGTCGCGCAGCGCGCGAACCGATCGCCGGAAATCGGGCAGGTAACAGGCGGCGAACAGCGCGTCGCCGGCGTGGGTGGCCAGCCCGCCGAACACGTCCGGCCGCAGCATCGGCGAGATCATCGCGCCGTAGCCGCCGCTCGACTTGCCGGCGATGCCGCGGTGATCGCGATCCGCGATCGTGCGGTAGTGATCGTCGATCCAGGCCACCACCTCCTGGCACAGGTACGTGTGGTAGCGCCCGGTCGCGGGCGAGTCGAGGTACTGGCTGCCGCCCAGGCTGGTCCAGCAGTCGACCCACACCAGGATGCACGGCGCCGCCCCGCCGGTGGCGAACAGCTCGTCGGCGAGCTCCGGGAAGGTCCGGCGGAAGGGGGTCCGGTTGCGCCACATGTCGAGCTGCCCGGTCAGGCCCTGGATCATGTAGATCGACGGATAGCGGCGCTCGCGCTCGCTGTCGCAGCCGGGCGGCAGGTAGACCCAGAGCGGCCGCACGTGAGGGTCACCGAGGCGGTTCTGCTGCAGCGCCTCGCTGGTGAACCAGTGCTCCTCGAAGCGGCCGGCGAGCTCGACCGACCACGGCAGCCCTCCGCCGCCGATCTCTCCCCGCGTGGTCATGCTCCACCGTACCACCTCATGTGCTATCGAATCGCGATGGCGGCGCTTCAGGTGGGTCGCAAGGCCCCCGCGTTCACCCTTCCAGCCTCGAGCGGCGACCAGGTGTGTCTGTCCGATCACGCCGGAAAGGTCGTGGTGGTCTATTTCTACCCGCGCGACAGCACGCCCGGCTGCACCCTCGAGGCCCAGGACTTCCAGGCCGCGCTGCCGGTGCTCGAGCGGCTCGGCGCCGTCGTCCTGGGCGTGAGCAAGGACTCCATCGCCTCGCACTGCAAGTTCGCGGACAGGTACAGGCTGGCCTTTCCGCTGCTCTCGGATCCCGACGGCAAGGTGATCGAGGCCTACGGCGCCTGGGGCGAAAAAAATATGTACGGCAAGAAGATCCAGGGCATCCTGCGCACCACGGTCGTCATCGATGGCGACGGGAAGGTGGCCCGCGTGTTTCCGGGCGTGAAGGTCAAGGGCCACGTGGACGCGGTGCTCGAGGCGGTGCGCGAGGCCGCCCGCGCCGGCAAGCGGGCCTGATCGCCGCATCGGGCCCGAGCCGCCACCGGCCGACGGCTTACACACCTCTTACACGCGGGCGGCCGCGCCGGCCTATGATCGAGCGGTGCGCATCCTGGTGGTCGAGGACGAGCTCGGGCTGCGCGAGGGTCTGTGCGATCTCCTGGCCGGCGACGGGCACGAGGTCGGCGTCGCGGCCGACGGCGAGCAGGGCCTCGCTCTCGGCACCGCCGAGCCGTTCGACCTGGTCGTGCTCGATCTGATGCTGCCGCGCCTGGACGGCATCGAGGTGTGCCGGCGGCTGCGTGCGGCCCGGCCCGGCATGCCGATCCTGATCTTGACCGCGCGCGGCGGCGAGGACGACGTGGTGCGCGGTCTCGGCGAGGGCGCCGACGACTACGTGACCAAGCCGTTCGGCGCGCGCGAGCTCCTGGCCCGCGTGCGCGCGCTCGCCCGGCGCGCACCGCCGCGCGCGCCCGAGATGCTCGCGGTCGACGGGCTGCTGGTCGACCTCGGCCTGCTGGTGGCGCGGCGGGGGGCGGCCGAGATCGCCCTGACCGCGCGCGAGGCCGGCGTCCTGCGCCTGCTCTACCGCCACCGCGGACGCCCGGTCAGCCGCGCCGAGCTGCTCGAGCAGGTCTGGGGTGCGCGCGGCGATCTGCGCACGCGCGCGGTGGACATGGCGATCGCCGTCCTGCGCAAGAAGATCGAGCGCGACCCGGCCAGCCCGCGCATCGTGGTGTCCGTCAAGGGCGTGGGCTACGCGTGGGGCGAGCCGCGCGCGCCCCGGCAGGGCGGCGCCGAAGACGAGGACGGAGGCGCCCGGTGAGGACGCTGTGGGCGGCGCTCCTGTCGGGCGCGGCGCTCGCCGCGGTGCTCGGCGGCTGGTTCGCCACCGGCCGGCGCAGCGCCAGCGCCGAGGCGGCCGCGCTCGCGGCCGCGCCGTCGGCCGAGGCGGGGCGGCGCGCCGCGCTCCTGGCCGCCGAGCTCGGCGCGCGCCTCGAGGAGCTGCGCGCGACCGAGGACCAGCGGCCGTACTACGAGTACCAGAACCTCTATCACGACCCGCGCGGCGCGTCGGAGGGGCAGTCGGTGGTGCCGTCGCCGCTCGCGCGCGGGCCGGCCGATCCGCTGATCGCGGTCCACTTCCAGATCGCGCCCGACGGGCGGGTCACGGTGCCGACCATCAACGAGGAGGTGCCGGAGCTGTCGGCGCCGGGGCGGCTCCAGCGCGACCGGCGCGCCCTGGCCGCGCTGCGCGCGCGCGCCGCCGATCTGCGCGTCGGAGCCGGCGCCGCCGCGGCCTCGCTCCAGGCCCGGGCCGACCCGCCGCCGGCGCTGGCGGGGCCAGCCGGGCCAGCCGCGCGGCATGCGGCCCAGCAGCCCGCCCAGCAATCGCCGGAGCCGCCGTCCCAGCAACAGGGGCAGCAGGTGCAGGCGATCGACCCGGCCGTCTACGCACAGAACGCGGCGCCCAACCAGGTCTACCGCGACGTGCAGGCCCAGCAGCGGTCGGGCAAGCGCGCCGCGCCCGCCGCCGCCAGGCGCGCGCCCGCCGCGCCGCCCTCCCCCGATCCGATCGACGTGCGCATCGATCCGCTCGGCTGGCGCACGGCATCGCTCGACGGCGGCCCGCGCCTCATGGCCCTGCGCGCGGTCGCCACGCCCGACGGAACGCTCACCCAGGGCTTCGCGGTCGCGCCCGAGGCGATCGGCGCCTGGCTCGCCCAGCGCGCGGGCGACATGCCGGCCGCGCTGCTCGCCGGGGCGCCGGACGACGCGCGCCCCTCCGCCCCGCTGGCCGTGGCCGGCTCGGCGTGGCGCGTCGCCGTCGATCCCGGCCCCGCCGTCGCGCGGGCGCACGCCGACGGCGACGCCATCCGGCGCGGCTTCCTGTGGCGCTTCGTCCCGTCGGCCGCGCTCGCGCTCCTGTGCGGCGCGCTGGTCGTCGCCCTGGTCGCGCGCGCCGATCGACTGGCCCGCCAGCGCTCCGACTTCGCGGCCGCCGCCGCCCACGAGCTGCGCACGCCGCTGGCCGGCCTGGCCCTCTACGGCGACATGCTGGCCGACGGCCTGGGCGACCCGGAGCGCCGGGCCGACTACGCGCGCCGCGTGGCCGACGAGGCCGCCCGCCTGGGCCGCGTGGTCGGCAACGTGCTCGGCTTCACCCAGCTCGAGCGCCGCGGCCTGACCGTGAGCCCGCGCCCCGGCGACGCCGCCCAGGCCGCGCGCGAGGCGCTCGAGCGCATGCGGCCCGCCCTGGAGCACGCCGGCATGGCCGTCGCGGCCGACATCCCGGAGCGCGCACCCGCTCGCCTCGACGCCGACGCGGTCGCGCGCATCGTGCAGAACCTGGTCGACAACGCCGAGAAGTACTCGCGCGGCGCCGCCGTGCGAGAGGTCGCGCTCACCGTGCGGGCCGACGGCGACGGCGTCGTCATCGACGTCGCCGACCGCGGGCCCGGCGTGGCGCGCGAGCTCGGCCGCCGCCTGTTTCGCCCGTTCGCGCGCGGCGCGTGCGACGGCGGGCCCGCCGGCCTCGGCCTCGGCCTGGCCATGGCCCGCGCGCTGGCCCGCGCCATGGGCGGCGACCTCGTGCACGGCGCGCGCGACGGCGGCGGCGCGGTCTTCTCGCTGCGTCTGCCCGCCGCCTGAGCGCGGCCGCGCTCGGTGCACGACGCCGCGCGCGCCCGGGAATCCTTACGCGCTCCTTACAGCGAGGCCAGCCGGCCGCGCGTATCACGATGCACAGGAGGTCACGCCACGATGAACCCTCGCGCCGCGCTCCCGCTCCTCTCTCTCACCTCGCTCACCCTCGCCTGCGCCAGCCCTGTTCGCGACGCCGCCCTCGAGCGGCCCGGCCAGGTCGACCAGCCCCCGCGCGCCCTGCTCGCCCGGCTCCTGGCCGAGTACGACCGCGCGCCCGCCGGCCCCGACCGCGACGCGCTCGCCCACCGCATCGACGACGTGGCCGGCCAGCGCTACGCGACATGGTCGCGGCTCTACTGGCACCGCGACCTCGACGCGGCCATGCGCGAGGCGCGCGCCACCGGCAAGCCGATCCTGTCCCTGCGCATGCTCGGCCGCCTCGACCGAGATCTATCGTGCGCCAACAGCCGCTTCTTCCGCGTCGCGCTCTACGCCAACCGCGACGTGTCGCGCTACCTGGCCGATCACTTCATCCTGCACTGGTCGAGCGAGCGGCCGGTGCCGGTCGCCCGCATCGACTTCGGCGACGGCCGCGTGCTCGAGCGCACCGTCGGCGGCAACAGCGCCCACTACGTGCTCGACGCCACCGGCCGCCCGGTCGACGTCATCCCCGGCCTGTACAGCCCGGCCCTGTTCCTCGACGCGCTCGAGCAGGCGCAGCCGGTCGCGGCGCGCACCGGGTCGCTGGGCGATCGCGCGTTCGCCCGCCTGGTCGCCGGGTACCACCGCGACCAGGCGCAGCGCGCCGCCGACCGCTTCGCCTCGCTGGGCCCGGTGCGCATCGCGCCGGCGGGCGGCGAGTCGCTGGCAGACGCCGAGATGCGCGCCGCCAGCAAGATGGTCGTCGAGCGCCCGCTGGTCCAGACCCTCCAGCTCGGCACCCAGCTCAGCCTGGCGCAGGCGCGCGCCTGGGACCGCGCGAGCGACTTCTGGTCGCAGGTCGGCGCGGCCATCGACGCGCGCGTCGCGCCCGGCCACCTCGACGGCCGCAGCCGCGCGCTCCTGTCCGCCCTCGAGCCGGCCGACTGGGCCCGGGCCGGCCAGGCCCTGCCCGCCGCCGGCGTCGCGCGCCTCATCGCAGCCTTCGAGGCGCTCATGCGGCGCGACACCGCCTACAACGAGCTGGTCCTGCACCAGCAGATCCACGCCAGGCTGGCGTCCGGCCCGGGTCTCGACCTGGCCGAGCTCAACCGCTGGGTCTACGCCGCGCTGTTCCTCACCCCGGCCGAGGATCCGTGGCTCGGCATGGCGACGCCCGACACGTTCACCGGCCTGCCGCGCGACGGCATCGCCGTGTCCTCCGCCTTCTGAGCGCGGCCTCGGATCGCGGCCCTCGGATCGCGGCCTCGCCCCCTTGATCGGAGGCGGCAGTCCCGCCACCGTGGGGCCGGTGGGGCAGATCATCGTCGAGGACCTGGTCAAGGTCTATCGCGTGGCCGAGCGCGCGCCCGGCGTGTGGGGCGCCCTGCGCGGCGTGGTGCGGCGCCGCCACCGGGAGGTGCGCGCGCTCGACGGCGTCTCCTTCCAGCTCGAGGCCGGCGAGCTGGTCGGCTACATCGGGCCCAACGGCGCCGGCAAGTCGACCACGGTCAAGACCCTGGCCGGCATCCTGGTGCCCGACTCCGGCCGGGTCGAGGTGCTCGGGCGCGTGCCGTGGGAGGAGCGCATCGCGCACGTGCGCGACATCGGCGTCGTGTTCGGCCAGCGCACCCAGCTCTGGTGGGACCTGCCGGTCATCGAGTCGCTCGACCTCCTGCGCCACGTCTACCGGGTGCCGGCCGCCGAGCACGCGCGGACGCGCGACGAGCTGGTCGCGCTGCTCGATCTCGAGCGCCTCCTCGACACGCCCGTGCGCCAGCTCAGCCTGGGCGAGCGCATGCGCTGCGATCTCGCCGCGTCGCTGGTCCACGCGCCGCCCATCCTGTTCCTCGACGAGCCGACCATCGGCCTCGACGCGGTCTCCAAGCTGGCGGTGCGCGACTTCGTCCTGCGCCGGAACCGCGAGCGCGGGGTCACGATCATCCTGACCACCCACGACATGGACGACATCGAGGCGCTGTGCCGTCGCGTCATCGTGATCGGGGGCGGCGCCATCCTGTCCGACGGCACGCTCGACGACCTGCGACGCCGGGTGTCGGGCGAGCGCTGGCTCACCGTCGACGTGGACGACGCCTCGGCCGAGGCGCTCGGCGATCCCGACGCCCGCGTGGTCAGCCGCGACGGCCACCGGGTGTGCCTGGCCTTCGATCCGCAGGCGGTCTCGCCGGCCGAGCTCATCGCGCGCGTCACCAGCCGCTTCCCGGTGCGCGACCTGTTCGTCGAGAACCCGCCCATCGAGACCATCATCGCGCGCCTGTACGCGAGCACGCGGGCGCCGTGACCCCCTACCTCGCCATCCTGGCCGCGCGCTTCCGCACCCTGCTCCAGTACCGCGGCGCGGCGCTGGGCGGCATCTTCACCCAGAGCTTCTTCGGCGTGATGCGCATCATGATCCTGGAGGCGTTCTACGCCGCCAGCGCGGGGCCCGGGCCGCTGCCTCACGCCGCCATGGTCGGCTACGTGTGGCTGGGCCAGGCCACCTACGCCATGTTCCCGCAGAACGTCGACCCGGACGTGCGCGCAGCGGTGCGCAGCGGCGACATCGTCTACGAGCTGTGCCGCCCGCTCGGTCAGTACGGCCTGTGGTTCAGCCGCTGCCTGGCCTGGCGGACCGCGCCGATGCTGCTCCGCCTGGTCCCGATGCTGCTGTTCGCGATGGTCGTCCTCCCCATGGTCGGGCTCGGCGAGTGGCGCCTCGCGCCGCCGCCCGACCTGGCGACCGCCGCCGCGGCCCTGGCCGCGATGACGGCGGCGCTGGTCCTGTCCTGCGCGCTGACCACGCTCATGAACATCGGCCTTCTGTGGACGGTGAGCGGCGACGGCATCGCGAGCCTGAGCGCCGGGCTGGCCGCGCTGATGGGCGGGCTCATCATCCCGCTGCCGCTGTTTCCCGCCTGGGCGCAGCCCATCATCGAGTCGCTCCCCTTCGCGGGCGTGCTCGATCTGCCGGCGCGCGTGTACACCGGCGTCATCGCGCCCGGCGGCGTCGCCTGGGTGCTCGCCCGCCAGGTGGCGTGGATCACCGCGCTGGTCGTGATCGGCCACCGGGCGCTGGCGCGCGGCGCGCGCCGCCTCGTGGTCCAGGGAGGCTGAGCGGCGGTGCTGGACTCGCTCCGCGACGCGCTCGCGCTCTACGCCCGCTACATCGCGATCTCGGCGCGCGGGCAGCTGCAGTACCGCGCCTCGATCGCGCTGCGCGCCGTCGGTCAGCTGCTGGTGACCGGCGTCGAGTTCCTCGGCATGTGGGCCCTGTTCGACCGCTTCGGCTCGCTCGGCCCCTGGCGCCTGCCCCAGGTCGCCTTCTTCTACGGCATCGCCGACGTCACCTTCGCGCTGGCCGACGCGCTCTCGCGCGGCTTCGACCAGGTCGGTCCGCTCATCGTGAGCGGCGAGCTCGACCGCCTCCTCCTGCGCCCGCGATCGATGGCGCTCCAGCTCATGGGCAGGGAGCTGACCCTCATGCGCGCGGGGCGCCTGGTCCAGGGCCTGGCCGTCCTCGTGTGGGCCAGCCGCGCCGCCTCCATCGACTGGTCCGCGGCCCGCATCGCGCTCCTGGCCGCGGCGATCGCCGGCGGCATCTGCCTCTACACCGGCCTCGTCGTCCTGCAGGCGACCAGCTCGTTCTGGACGGTCGAGACGCTCGAGCTGTGGAGCTCTTTCACCTACGGCGGCGCCTATGCCAGCCAGTATCCGGTGACGATCTACCGGAGGTGGTTTCGCGGCCTGCTCCTCGCGGTCATCCCGCTCGGCTGCGTCAACTACCTCCCGGCGGTCGCCATCCTGGGCGCCGACGACCCGCTCGGCTCGCCGGCCGCGCTGCGCTGGCTCGCGCCGCTGGCCGGGGTCGCGTTCCTGATCGCGGCCCTCCAGGTCTGGAAGCTGGGCGTGCGGCGCTACACGTCGACCGGCAGCTGAGCGGGCCCGGATCGGTATCGGAGCGGAGCGCCGCGGGCCGGCTCAGCGCGACGCCTGCGGCTGCTTGAGCGCCCGCTGGGCCGCCTGCGCCCACGGGCTGGCCTTGTCCCGGTCGGCCAGGAGATAGGCCCGGTAGGCGGCGTTCGCCTTGTCGCGCCGGCTGGACAGCTGATACATCCTGGCCAGGTCGTAGCGGGCCGCGCGGGCGAGGCCGGCGAACTTGCTGGCGCGGGTGAGCGCCGCCTCCGACTCGGCCCAGCGCTTCTCCTCGGCGCTGGCCACGCCGATCAGGAGGTCGCGCTCGCCCGACGGCGCCAGCGCGGCCAGCCTGCGGTGCGCGTCGGCCGACCGGCCGAGCGCCAGCTGCACCAGGGCCATGTTGAGCTGCGCCTTGCCGTAGCGGCTGTCGATGTGCAGCGCCTCGTCGAACGCCGCCATCGCCTCGCGCAGCTGCCACGGCACCGCCGGCTTCTTCGGCGCGCCGCCGCCGCGCGTGCGCGGCTCGTCCTCGTCGCGCTGCAGGCTGCGGTACCTGAGCGCGGCGTTGCGCTCGACCGAGAACCGCGTCTGCCAGCCGAGCAGCGGCGACCCGCCGCTCCGGGCCATGCTCATCACGCCGAGCTTGGCATAGGCGATGCCGAGGTTGTTCAGGACCTCCTTGTTGCCCTTGAGCGTGGTGCGGAAGCGCTTGAAGTGATCGACCGCCAGCTCGTAGGCCTCGGGCACCTTGGACGGGTCGCTGAACTCCAGGCGCGCGGCCCGGTCGAGCGTGGCCAGACCCAGCTTGAACGACACGAACGCGTACCTGACGTCGTTGGTCCAGTACTCCTCGAGGTAGTGGACGCGCTCCTCGTAGGTCGGGTGATCGAGGTGCGGCGGGATCTCCATCTCCTTGCCCGACACCTCCATGAACTCGATGCCGCCGCGCGGGTGATAGCCGGCCAGGAACGCCAGCACGATGCCCTCGCGGTCCGCCTCCACCTCGTGCAGGCGCGTCACGTGGGTCAGGATGGCCGGGTCGAGCGGCCGCGACGAGTCGCGGATCGCCTCCTGATAGATGAGGGTCTGCAGGGTGTGGCGGCGGATGACGTGGGTCATCTCGTGGGCCATCACGTGGGCCAGGATGTCGTTGGTCGCGTCCAGCTTGCGGCGCGGCCACTTCTTCTTCAGGAAGTCGAACAGGCCGCGGGTGAAGTAGATGCTGCCGTCGGGCAGCGCGAAGGCGTTCACCATCTCGGTCTTGAGCACCGCGACGCTGAAGGTGTAGCGCGAGCTCACGTCGCCCGACCTGCGCAGGCGGGACAGGATCTCCTCGAGCACCGCCTGCTCCGGCGCCCCCTCCTCGACCCCGCCCATCTGCTCCTCGACCAGCTTGACCGCGGCCTTGAACCGGTCGGTGGAGAAGACGTCGGTCCCCTTGATGTCGCCGCCCTGCATGAGGGCGCCGGTGACCAGCGGATGCCTGGGCCGCATCTTGGCCAGCTCGCTCACCGCGCGGTCCGCCGTCGACGAGAAGCGATCCGCCTGGTAGGCGGCCACGAACGAGTCGACCGCCGCGTCCTCGTTGCCGTCGAGCTTGCGCACGATGCCGAGCTCGAGGTGGGCCACCGCGTTCCCGGGCGCGAGCTTGATCGCCACGCCCAGCTCCCTGGCCGCGCCGTCGAGATCGTCCTCGACGCGCAGGAGGCGGGCCAGCTCCACGTGCGCCTCCGGCATGTCGGGCGCCCTGCGCAGGCTGGCCTTGGCCTTGCCCAGGTCGTACGACTCCGACGCCTTCACCGAGCCGTAGACCAGCCCCAGGTAGTAGTGGCACTCCTGCCGGTCGGGGGCGGCCGCCACGCACTTCTCGAACCCGCTCCTGGCCGCGGCCATCTGCTGGTTGATCGAGCCCATGCCGCCGTCGGCGAACGCGTCATTGTAGGCCGCCTTGGCGTCGTAGACCGCGAGCCCGACCTCGTCGCCCGACAGCTCGAGCAGCGTGTGCTCGACCATGCGGTGCTGCGGCCCCTCGGGCAGATAGCCGGACGCGAGGTAGCCCTTCGCCGAGGCCTCGAGCTCGGCGCGCGCACCCTTGTCGCCCCGCTTGTTGCGCTCGAGCGCGCGCTCGAACAGCATCCACAGCGCCTCGCCGTCGCGCGCGTCGATGGTCAGCGCCTTCCTGCACGCGGCCACCATCTTCCTGTCGTCGCCGGCCGCCTTGTGCGCCATGGCCAGCGCGCGCCAGATGCGCCCGTCGCGCTTCGCCTTGCGGCCGACCGTCTCGAGCACCTTGATGGCCAGCCTGGGCTTCTTGCGCTGGACCTCGACGTCGGCCAGCGCCATGCCGGCCATGACGTTGCCCTTGTCGAGCTTGAGCACCGCGCGGTACTCGCTCGCCGCCCCGTCCAGGTCCTGCGCCTGCAAGAGGAAGTACTGGGCGGTGAACAGGTGGCGCTCGATCTCGCGCTGCTTCTTGCTGGGCTTGCGGGCCGGGCGGCCGCCGTAGAGGTCCATCGCGCCGGGCGGCGGCGGCGGGGCTTCCTGCGCCTCGGCCACTCCGGCGGCGACCAGCACCCACGCGCCGGCGAGCGCGACTGCGGCCATCTTCGCGGTTCGATGCGTCATGTCTTCTACTCCTCCACGGGCGCGAGCGGCGCCCAGCTCCCGGTCGGCACGAAGCTGGCCCAGTAGTACGGGTGGCTCGTGCGCGGTCTGCGCAGCATCTGGAGCTGCACCTGGCGCAGCGCCTCGCTGCGACCCTCTCCCTGTTCGAGTCTCCGGTAGAAGCCGGCCATGAGCTCGCGGGTGGCGCGGTCGTCGACCTGCCACAGGCTCATGACCAGCGATTCGGCGCCGGCGATGACCAGCGCGCGCCGCAGCCCGTGCACGCCGTCTCCCTCGGTCACCTTGCCCACGCCGGTCTCGCAGGCGGACAGGACCACCATCTGCGTGCCCCACAGATCGAGGCCGGCCGCCTCCAGCGCGGTCAGGATGCCGTCCTCGCCGCCGCTCGAGAGGCGGTTGGCGCCGGCCAGGACCAGACCCGAGCGCAGGAGCGGATTCTCCGGCGCCATCGGATCGGCCTGGGCCGGGCCGGCCGCCGGCGAGACCGGCAGCGGCATCGCGATCGCCGGCGGCGCCGCGCCGGCCGCCGCGCTCGCGGGCTCGGCCGGGCGCGGCGCCTCGGCCGGCAGGAAGAAGCCGTGGGTCGCGATGTGAAGGATGCGCGGGCCGGCCACCTTCTTGAGCGCGGCCTCGGTCGCGTGGGTGCCGCGCAGCACCTCGACCTGGCCGAGCAGCGAGGCCAGCGCGTCCGCCTCCTCGCCGGTGCCGGGCAGCTGCGCCCACTT
The DNA here is from genome assembly GCA_035262925.1 of Kofleriaceae bacterium. Taxonomy (GTDB): domain Bacteria; phylum Myxococcota_A; class Polyangia; order Haliangiales; family Haliangiaceae; genus DATFRY01. Next base: position 32,063 of record DATFRY010000376.1, read on the forward strand.
CTTGCCGCGCAGGGCGCGCGAGCGGAGCCCGCGCGACGCCACCACCTGGCCCGAGCGTGCCTTCGCCGCCGGCCCGTTCCCCGCCGGCCCGTTCCCCGCCGGCGCCTTCGCGGCCGGCGCGGCTCCCGCGCCGCTCGCGCCCGGGGCCGGGTCGGCGCTGTCGAAGCGCGGGTCGGCCACGATGACCGGACCCCGCTTGGCCCGGGCTCCGGTCCCCAGGCGCAGGAGGTCGCGGCCCGAGGTCAGATAGGAGAACGTGAAGCGCTGGATGAGGTGTCGGCCGGAAGGTTCGACCATGGCACCGAAAGGCACCAGGTTGAGCAGGCCGTCCGGTGCGATCAGCACCCTGCGCGTCTGTCCCAGCTGCGCCACCAGCCCCTTGAACGCGCGGTCGAACAGGGCGCGTCCCAGCGCGTCCACATCGCTGCGATCCGGGTCGGCCAGGGCGGCCAGGAAACCATCGGCCGCCGCATCGATCGCCTTCGCGTCGCCCAGCTCGACCCAGCTCGGGTCGCCGGTCCGGCGCAGGAGATAGGCCCCGTAGCGCCGCGGCGGCTGCCTGTTCGGATCCCACGGCCCGACCGCACGCGCGTCGTACGGCTGGTAGGCCACGATCTCCACCAGCACGCCGTCGGCCGGGATCGCCTTCTGCACCGCGTCCAGCTCGATCGGCTGGCTCTGCACGCGGTAGGCCGCGCTGCGCCGGCGCGCGAGGTCCTCGAGCCGCTTGACCTCGCGCTCCAGGCGGCCGACCTCGACGCTGTACTGCTCGGGCGTGTCGGTCGCCCCGGGGCCGGCCACGATGAGCGCGGCCAGCCGTCCGCGCGCCGCCGCCAGCTCGTCCAGCACCTTGCGATCGTCGGGGCCGAGCTTGCCGCGCAGGGTGGCCACGCTGGCCGCGGCCGCGTCGAGGATGCGCCCCTTGCGCCGCAGCACCGTGGTCATGGCCAGGCGCGCGGCGTCGCGGTCGCGCGGCGCGTAGCGCGCGTGCAGCGTGATCGCCATGTGCAGCTGGTAAGCGGTCTGGCTGAAGAAGGTGGCGTGGTCCGACTCGGTGCCGGTGGCCAGGACCAGCGCGAGCTGCGGCTCCTCGATGTCGAGCGCCTCGCGCATGCGCGCCACCGCCGGGCGCGCGCGGCCCTCGGCCATGTGCAGCATCGCCAGGCTGGACAGCTGGGTCGCGACCAGCGGGTGGCGCGGCCCCCACGTGCGGCGCGAGGTCACCAGCACGCGCTCGAGGATGCGCCGGGCCCGGCGATAGTCGCCCAGCTCGCGCCATACGTCGGCGATCTGGTGGTCCATGGTCGAGGCCATGTAGTCGCCATACAGCGAGCGGTAGACGCCGCGCACCTTCTCCAGCATGGGCAGCGCGGCGCGCGGGCGGCCGCGCTGGCGCTCCAGATAGGCCAGCGAGAACATCCACGTGATCGACGACAGCGGCGACACACCCGGCCCCTTCTGCGCCGCCTGGATCGCCATGACGCGGCGAATCAGCCGCTCCGCGTCGTCCCACTGCCTGCGCCGCTGGTGAAGCTGGGCGAGCGAGGACAGCGGCGCGATGAGCCGCAGGTCGCTGGCGCCGTACTTCCCTTCGATGTCGGCCACCGCCTGGCGGTAGAGGCGCTCGCCGCGCTCCTCGAGCGGACGGGCCAGGTCGGCGCGGCCGCCGGTGGCGTAGATCGACGCCACCGCGAGGACCAGGCCCGCCACCTGCGACGGGTCCACGATGGTCTCCGCGTAGAACTTGTCGAGGATGGCGATCGCGCGGTCGAACTGATGCGCGGCGCGGGCCTGCTGGCCCTCGGACCAGTAGAGCAGGCCCAGCGACATGAGCAGGCCCGACTGCGATGGATCGTCCGGCTTGCCGGTCCTGTCGAGGATCGCCTTGGCCTCGAGGTACTTCTCCTCGGCCGCGTCATAGGCGTGGCGGCCGGTGAGGAGCGCGGCGTAGGTCTGCAGCCCGGCCGCGTAGGGCGCGCTGTCGGGGCCGGACTGGGCGCGGCGCAGCGCCAGCACGCGCTGGTAGAGCGTGTCGGCCTCGTCGAAGCGCTGCGCCATCCACAGCTGGCCGGCGAGACCCTCGAGCGCCGGCAGGATGGCCGGGTCGGCCTTTCCGTGCCGCTTCTCGGCGCGGGCCACGATGTCGCGGTGGATGGCGAGCGCGCCGCTGTAGTCGCCGGTCGCGGCGGTGAGCTGCGCGACCTGGGCGAGGGCACGACCGGTGTCGGGGTGATCGGGGCCGAGCTTCTTTACCTTGAGCTGGTAGATGCGGCGCGCCAGGCGGAGCGAGGGGATCATCGCGCCGCGCACCTGACGATCCAGGAGCTGCTTCTCCAGGCGCGCGATCTCGTCCGCCGGCGCGGCGGCCGGCGGCCTCTGCCGCGGCCGCGGCCGCCGCTTCTGGGCCGCCGCGGGCGCGGACGCGGCGACGACTGCCAGGGCGCCCAGCGCGGCCAGGACGAGCCGATACCGCAACCGCCCGGCGCCAACCATGACGCCTGCGTTTAACACGGCTGTCCCCGGCGATCCACGGCGTGGGCCAATCCCGGGAAACGCGGCAGGGACAGCCGATGTTCCAGGCGTCTGCACCAGGGTTCGCTCGGGTCGAACGACCGAGCGAGCGAACCCTGGTGGAGCCGGGGTGCCGACGAGATCGGCGAGCCCCGGTCGACCTTCGTCAGTGGCCGATCTTGACGCCGCCCTTGACCTTGACCGACGCCTTCACTCTGGGCGGCTTCACCTTGATCTTGGGCGCCTTCACCTGGACGCGCGCGCCCGCGCTGGCCCGCGCCGAGCCGCGCGCGCCGCCGCCGGCCTCGACGCGGGTCCGGTGATCGCGGACCTCGCGCACCTCGCGGCCACGGGCCCCGGCCCCGGCCCCGATCCTGACCGCCGCGCCGCCGCGCACCGCGCCGCTCGCGTGGTCGCGCACCTCGACCGCCGGCGCGCCGGCGCCGATCCTGACGCCGGCCGCGGCGCCGGCCCGGACGTCGCCGCCGCGACGGTGGTCGCGCACCTCCACGCGATCGGGCGTCCGGTGATCGCGCACGTCGACCCGACCGCCGAAGCGGACCACCGCCTGCGCGCGCGGCCGCGGCGGCACGGCGCGGAACACCGTCTTCACCCGCACCGAGGCCGACGGACGCGCGCCGTAGACGACGCGCGCGCGCGGCGTGCGCGGCCTGACGTACCAGGTCACTCGCGCGGGCGCCGGGTGCACGTGCGTCCGCACGCTCGCGTACCAGCCGACCCGCGGCGCGCGAATGTACACGGTCCGCCGCACGTGGACCGACGGGCGGATGATCGGCGGCTCGTAGATCGCCACCCTCACCCGCCCCCTCACCGCCGGCGCGCGATAGTCGAGCTTGCATCGCGCGTAGAACGGCGGGATGGGCTCCGCCACCAGCACCGCGTGAGCTCGCCCCCTCGGCGTGTGATAGTAGTAGTAGGCGCGCA
>DATFRY010000377.1:0-9752 GCA_035262925.1 Kofleriaceae bacterium
CAGCCAGCCTTCCGAGAAGAGCGCGCCTCCCCCGGGTGATGCGGCCGGTGGGGGCGGGCTGACCTATCCGCCCGCCGCCCGCGGCGACGTGGTGGACGACTACCACGGCACCAAGGTGGCGGACCCGTACCGCTGGCTGGAGAACGCGGACTCGCCCGAGACCAGGGCGTGGGTCGAGGCGGAGAACAAGGTGACGTTCTCCTTCCTCGACGCCATCCCGCAGCGCCACGCGATCGCCGACCGGCTGACCGCGCTCTGGAACTACGAGAAGTACGGCGTGCCGGACAGGCTCGCGCGCCGCTACTTCTACACCAAGAACGACGGGCTGCAGAACCAGGACGTCCTCTACTGGACCTCGTCGCTCGGCGACAAGGCCCAGCCGCGCGTGCTGCTCGACCCCAACACGCTCTCGTCCGACGGGACGGTGGCGCTGGCCGGCGCCAACATCAGCGACGACGCCAGGCTCATGGCCTATGGCCTCCAGTCGGCCGGCAGCGACTGGGCCGAGTGGAAGGTGCGCAAGGTCGACAGCGGCCAGGACCTGAGCGACGACCTCAAGTGGATCAAGTTCTCGAACGCGTCGTGGAGCCACGACAGCAAGGGCTTCTACTACGGGCGGTACCCCGAGCCGAAGGCGGGCGAGGCGCTGACCGACACCAACCTCAACCAGAAGCTCTACTACCACCGGGTCGGCACGCCGCAGAGCGAGGACACGCTGGTCTACGAGCGCCCCGATCAGCCGAAGTGGGCGTTCGGCTCGATCGTGAGCGAGGACGGCCGCTACCTGGTGGTGCAGGTGAGCAAGGGCACCGGGCCGATGAACCTGGTCATGTACCAGGATCTGAAGAAGGTCAGGCCCGGCCAGAAGATCGAGGGGGCGGCGAAGGACTCGATGACCACCCTGGTGGGTGAGTTCGAGGCCAAGTTCGAGTTCATCGGCAACAAGGGCCCGATCTTCTGGTTCGTGACCGACCTCGACGCGCCGCGCGGGCGCATCATCGTCGTCGACGTCCGCAAGCCGGCGCGTGAGAACTGGGCCGAGCTGGTCCCGCAGGGGCCGGACGCGCTGCAGACGGCCAGCGCGGTGGGCGGCCGGATCTTCGCAGAGTACCTGCACGACGCCCACACGCGCGTGGCGGTCCACGACGAGAAGGGCGCCCACCTGGGCGACGTGAAGCTGCCCGGCCTCGGCACCGCGAGCGGCTTCAAGGGCCGGCGCGGCCACAAGGAGACGTTCTACGTCTACACCAGCTACACCGCGCCGGCGACCATCTACCGCTACGACATCGAGTCGGGCGAGAGCCAGGTCCTGCGCGAGCCGAAGGTCGAGTTCGACAAGGACCGCTACGAGACCGAGCAGGTCTTCTACAGGAGCAAGGACGGCACGAAGGTGCCGATGTTCATCACCCACCGCAAGGGCATGGCGCGGGACGGAAACAACCCGACCATCCTGTACGGATACGGCGGCTTCAACGTATCGCTCACGCCTTCCTTCAGCGTGACCTACGCGGTGTGGATGGAGATGGGCGGCGTCCTCGCCATCCCCAACCTGCGCGGCGGTGGCGAGTACGGCGAGGAGTGGCACCAGGCCGGCACCAAGCTCAAGAAGCAGAACGTGTTCGACGACTTCATCGCCGCGGCCGAGTGGCTCATCGAGAACAAGGTCACGTCGACCAAGAAGCTGGCGATCCAGGGCGGCTCCAACGGCGGGCTCCTGGTCGGCGCGTGCATGACGCAGCGGCCGGACCTGTTCGGCGCCGCGCTGCCCGCCGTGGGGGTCATGGACATGCTGCGCTTCCACAAGTTCACCATCGGGTGGGCGTGGGTCGACGACTACGGCTCGTCGGACGACCCGGCCGAGTTCAAGGCGATCTACGCCTACTCGCCGCTCCAGAACATCAAGACCGGCGTGGTCTATCCGCCCACGCTCATCACCACGGCAGACCACGACGACCGGGTGGTGCCGGGCCACAGCTTCAAGTTCGCGGCCAGGCTGCAGGCGGCGCACCACGGGCCCAACCCGGTCCTCATCCGCATCCAGACCAAGGCCGGACACGGGGCGGGCAAGCCGACCAAGATGAAGATCGCCGAGTCGGCCGACGTGCTCGGCTTCGTGGTCAAGATTTTCGGAATGCAGCCGGAGTTCCGGGCGGTGGGCTCGCAACCGGGTCCGCAGACGGACTCGCAGCCTGGCTCGCAGCCTGCGCCCCCGCCCCCTGCGGCACACTGACCGCGTGGCCCGGGGCGGAGGGCTTCTCCGCCACCGTGACCGTGTGGCCGAACGCGCCCTCGTGGCCGCTACGGCTCGCCCGGCTCGTCGCCCGGCGGCTCGATCGGAATCGCGGCGGCGGGGTCGGTCAGCTCGGCAGCATCGGGCGCCGGCATCACGGTGCGCTCGTCGGGCTGGAGCGGCAGCACGTTGGCGACGTAGGAGTCGATGGCGTCGGCCAGGCCGACATCGCTGCCGGCGCGCTCGGACATGAACCAGCGGTGCTCCATCACCTGGTGGAACACCTCGGCCGGCTCCAGCTTCGCGGCCAGCTCGGGCGGCACCGCGGCGATGGTGGGCTCGAACACCTCGGCCAGCCACTTGTAGGCCACGATCGGCGGCGGCAGGCCGCGGCTCTCCTTGCTCTCCAGCTGGGCCCGAAAACTGGCCATGTCGTTGAGCAGCCGGCGGGCCTGGTTCTCCTGCACGTCGAGGCCGGTCAGGCTCTGCAGGCGGCGGCGGTGGTGGCCGGGCTCGACCACGCTCGGCTCGAGGCGCAGGCGATATCCGCCCTCGGCCGCCTCCAGCTGCACCTCCTCGACGTCGAAGCCGAGCTCGTTCAGGCGCTGCAGCCGCGCGTCCACGCGGTAGAGCCCGTCGGGCGGGAACACCTCCTCGTGGGTGACCTCGTTCCACAGCGCCTCGTAGCGGCCGCGCACCTCCCGCGCGATCTCGATCGGATCGAGCCCCTCGGGCAGGAGGCCGCCGGCCTCGAGATCGAACAGATCGCCGGCGATGTTCTCCTCGGCGATGATGAGGTCGTGCGAGCGCTGTCCGTCGCTCAGCTCCGGGTGCAGCTCGCCGGTCTCCGAGTCGACCAGGTACGCGGCCAGCCCGCCGGCGTCGCGGCGGAAGAGCGTGTTCGACAGCGAGCAGTCGCCCCAGAAGAAGCCGACAAGGTGCAGACGGGCGAGGAGCTGCACCAGCGCGTCGAGCAGGCTGCCGCGCAGGTTGGGGACGACGTGGCCGGTGAAGAGGTTGCGATACGGCAGCGCGAACTCCAGATGCCGCGTGATGAGCACGGCGTCGAGCGCGGTGCCGCGATCGGCGCCGCCTGGCGCGGCGGTGCTGCGCCCGCTCACCACGCCGACCACCTCGACCACCGGCACCGACGCCTCGCGGAGCGCCTGCAGCAGGCGGTACTCGCGCTCGGCCAGGCGCACCGGCATCTCCTTGAGCGCGTAGAGCCGCTCGCCGTAGCCGACGAAGCGGACCACGTGGCGGTGGATGCCGCGCGGCACCTCGACCAGACGCTCGCTCTTCCAGCGGGCCAGCGGCACGTGCCACGGGAGGTCGAGGAAGCCCGGGTGCCCGGTCCGGGCCACGATCTGCAGGCGCATCAAGCTTTCATGTCCCCTGGCGCAGCTATCTTCCGTTCGCCTTGGCGTTCGCCTTGGCGTTCGCGTTGGCGTTCGCCTTGGCGTTCGCGTTGGCGTTGGTGTCGGTGTCGGTGTCGGTGTCGGCGTTGCCCCTGGCGCCGCCCTGCGCGTCCGCGTCGCCGACCTGGAACGTGCCCCGCAGGCCCTTGCTCGAGTCGAGCCCGACCAGCACCTCGTAGGTCCCCGGCGCGACGACCGGTCGGTCGGCCGGATCATAGATCGCGAGCCGGGCGGCCGGCACCACGAACTCGACCACCTCGGACTGACCTGCGCGCAGGCGAACGCGCCGGTACCCCTGCAGGCGGGTGGCCGCCACCGTGCTGGCCACGCGCGGCCTGATGTAGAGCTGCGGGGTGGCGTCCCCCTCGCGGTCGCCGCGATTCGTGACGCGCACGCGCACCGCGAGCCGCCCGCCGCGCGCGACCCGCACCGGCAGCTCGAGCCCGTCGAGCGCGAAGTGCGTGTAGGACAGCCCGTAGCCGAACGGGAAGAGCGGCGCGTCGAGCTCGTCGAGCCAGTGGGCCTTGTACTCGTTGCGCGCTGCGATGTTGGGCCGCCCGTTCGGGTGATCGTAGTGGTGGATCGGAAGCTGGCCGACGCTGCGCGGCCAGGTGATGGGCTGCTTGCCGCCCGGGTTGTAGTCGCCGAACAGGACATCGGCCATGGCGTGGCCGCCCTCGATGCCGGGGAAAAAGGAGTGGACGAGCGCGCCGGCGCGCGCGACCAGCTCCGGCACCGCGAGCGGGCGGCCGCTCAGGAGCACGACCACGACCGGCACGCCGGTCGCGACCAGCGCGTCGATGAGCTTCTGCTGCGCGCCCGGCAGGTCGAGGCGCGAGCGACTCTTCGCCTCGCCGCTCATCGACGCGGGCTCGCCCACCACCGCGACGACGACGTCGACCGCGCGCGCCCGCGCCGCCGCCCGGCGGATCAGGCGATCGTCCTCCGCGTCGCCGCCGCCGGCCTCGTCGAGCCGGCAGCCCTCGCTGTAGCTCACCTCGATCGATGCGCCGGGCCGGGCGGCGGCCTTCTCGCGCACGGCGGCCAGCACGCTCACCGCGTCCTCGGCCCGTCCCTGCGCCTGCCACGATCCGAGCAGATCGCGGCGGCTGTCGGCCAGCGGGCCGGTGACGAGAATGCGGCGCGGCGCGGCGAGCGGGAGGATGCCCGCGTCGTTCTTCATCAGCACCACGGCGCGGCGCGCGACCTCCAGCGCGGCGGCCCGGTGCGCAGGCGCGAGCCGCACGCGGGCGGCCAGGTCCTCCGGCACGTACGGGTGGCGCCACAGGCCGAGGCGGCGCTTGAACGCCAGCACGCGCAGCACCTCGCGGTCGAGGGCGGCCGCGCTCACCGCGCCCGACCGCACTGCGCCCGCGAGCTGCGCGTAGTAGACGCCGTCCTCCATGTCCATCGTGAGCGTGCCGTCGCGCATCGCGATGACCGCGGCGGCGCGGTCGTCGGCCGCGACGCCGTGCAGCCTGAGCTCGGTGACCGCCGCGTAGTCGGAGACGAGGAGTCCGGCGAAGCCGAGCTCGCCGCGCAGGGTGCCCTGCAGCGCGCGGCGGTTGGCGGTCATCGGCACGCCGCCCGGCCCGGTGGTGAAGGCGGGCATGATGGCGGGCGCGCCGGCGGCGATGCCGGCCGCGAACGGCGGCAGGTGGAACTCGCGCAGCGCGCGATCGGAGACGTCGGCGTAGGCGTACTCCTTGCCGCCCTGGACCGCGCCGTAGCCGATGAAGTGCTTGAGGCAGGTGGCGACGCCGAAGTCGGCCGGCGCGGGGAGGCCCTGGCCGGCCAGCGCCCCGTGAAAGCCGCCGATCGCCGCCACCCCCAGGTCGGAGGCCAGGAGCGGCGCCTCGCCGAAGGTCTCGACCACGCGACCCCAGCGCGGATCGACCGGGTGGTCGAGCATCGGCGCGAAGGTCCAGCGCTGCCCGGCGGCGTAGCCCTCGAGGCCGGCGATGCGGGCCATCGTCCGGGTGTCGCCGGGGTCGAACGTGGCGGCCAGGCCGAGCGGCACCGGGAAGATGGTCCAGTAGCCGTGCACGATGTCGATGGCGAACACCATCGGGATGCCGAGGCGCGACTCGGTCACCGCGATGCGCTGGACGCGGTTGATGTCGGCCGCCCCGCGCGTGAGCCACATGAAGGAGCCGACGCCCTCGCGGGCGAGGTCCTCGAGCGTCCGGTTGCGCGGGCGACCGGCCGAGTCGGGGCCGGTCGCCGGCCCGGCGCTGAACTGGACCAGCTGGTCGACCTTCTCGCGCAGGGTCATCCTGGCGAGCAGCGCCAGGTCGCGCGGATCCGCGGCCGGCGCGCGCGTGCGCGGCCTCGTGGCGACGGCGGCGGCGGCCGCCGCCATGGTGCTGGCGCGGGCGCCGACTCGGCTGGCCTCGCGGCCCTCGCTCGCGCCGCGTGCATCGCGCGCCCCGCCCTCCTCGCGGCCAGGGCGCCCCGCCCGCGGCTCGCCGGTGGCGCACGCCGCTGCCAGCGCCGTCATCGCGGCCAGCGCGAGCGCAGCTCCGGCTCCTCGGCTCGTGGGGGGCCCCACAGGCAGACCGTTCGGTTCCACGCCTGGGGGAACTTGTGGGGGCGGCGTCAGGGCGCGGCGATCATACACGCTCGCCGGCGCTCGCCGCCTCCCGGCCCGCTACCTGACGCGGCGCCAGCGCACACGGTCCGACAGCCGGCGTCCGTCGGCCGCCACACCGGTGGCGACGACCTCGTTGTCGCCGAGCCGCAGCGGGACGTCGCGCCAGCGGAGCACGCGGCTGCCGGGCTCGCGCGCCGGCGCACCCAGCCGCGCGCCGTCGACCCGCACCTCGACCCGATCGAGGTTGGTGATGACCGCGACCTCGGCGGTGTCCGCCTCGCGCCGGCGGAAGCGGCGGCTCGCGATGCGCAGCGTCGGCGCGCGCGACCAGTGAGCCTTCACCGCGTAAAAGGCGTCCTTGCGCACGCGGCGGTCGTGGGTGACGAGGCCCTTGTCGTTGATGCCGGGCCGCGAGCTGTCGGTCCGGTGATCGGCGGCGAAGTCGGCCAGCACCCAGATGAAGGCAGCCCACAGCTCGGCGCGCGCGGTCGCGGCGAGGTGACGGTCGAGGAACAGCACCTGGTACTCCTCGCTGAGATCGCGCGCCGCCGGTCGCGCCGCGTGCCTCTCGATGCCGGCGCCGGCCCCGAACTCCGACAACGCGATCGCGCGCGCAGGGTTGTCGCGCCGGTAGCGCGCGATCCACGGGGCGAGGTCGTCGATCGCGCCGTAGTACCACCCGTAATAGGCGTTGAAGGCCAGGAGGTCGCTGACCTCGTGCGACGGATGGGTGGCCGGACCCGGCTCCTGGGCCATGTGCGACGCCAGCACGGTCGGCCGCGTCGGATCGAGCCGGTGCGCCAGCCCGTCGAGCTCGCGCAGGAGCGGCACCGGATCGGGTCCGTCGTGGAGGAGCGGCTCGTTGGCGATGCCCCAGGTGAACACCGACGGATGGTTCGAGGTCTGCGCGATGAGCTCGCCGAGCTGCTGGCGCGCGCTGGCCGCGAACTCGCCGGTCGCGGCGATGCGATTGATGACCGGCACCTCGGTCCACACCAGCAGCCCGCGCCGATCGGCCTCGTCGTAGGTGTCCTGGGCATGCTGGTAGTGGGTGAGCCGCACCGCGTCGGCACCGAGCTCCACCGCCAGATCGAGGTTGCGGCGGCGCTGGGCCGGCGAGGTGGCCCAGCCGCGGCCGCTCCAGTCCTGGTGCAGCCCCACCCCGTGGAGCTGGCGGTAGGGGCCGCCGTTCAGCGAGAAGCCGCGCACCGGGTCGATGTCGAAGAAGCGCAGGCCGAGCGGCACGCTCACCGCGTCCGCGACCCGCCCGTCGCCGCCGAGCACCCGAACCTCGACCCGGTAGAGGTACGGGTCGAGCGCGCCCGACGCGAGGCCGTTCCACAGGCGCGGCCTGTCCATGTGGATCGACTGCGCGACCACGGCGCGCGCGCCCGGCGCGATGAGCCCCGCGCCGCGGCTGGCGCGCGCCACCGCGCGTCCCTCGGCGTCGAACACGATGGCCTCGACGGTCGCGCCGGCCGCCGCGCCGCCGTCGTTGCGCACGAGGGTCTCGATGTCCACGTCGGCCGACGCGCGCGTGACGCGGCGCTGCCGCACATGGATGCCGGGCCCGCCGGCGTCGAGGGCATCGACGTGCAGCGGGTCGGTCATCACCAGGCGGACGCCGCGATACAGGCCTCCGAAGTAGGTGAAGTCGGCGCCGGTGAGCGGCGCGACGTCGGGTGTCTCGGCGTTGTCGACCGCGATGGCCAGCAGGTTCTCGCGCCCGGGCAGCGCGGCGCCGGTGACGTCGAGGCGAAAGCGCGCGCAGGCGCCGCGGTGCTGCCCGACGTGCCGGCCGTTGAGATGGACGTCCGCCGCGATGCTGGCCCCGTCGACCTCGAGGAACAGCCGCCGGCCGGCCGCCGCGGCGGGAACCGCGAACCGCTTGCGGTACCAGCCGACGCCGCGGTGGTAGTCGTTGCCGCCGTCCTGCCCATCCACCGCGTTCCAGGTGTGAGGCAGGTCGACCTCCTGCCAGCTCGTGTCGTCGAGATCGGGCCGCTCGGCTGCGGGAGTCGCAGCGCGGCGAAACCGCCAGCCGCGGTCGAGCTCGACGACCTGCCGGATCCGCGCGGCCTCACCCACATCGCTCGTCGCGCCGCTCGACGGACCGAGCGCGAGCGGCGACGAACCGAGCGCGCGCGGCGGCGGCCCGCAGCTTGCGCAGAAAAGTCCGACCTCGATCGCACACGCGGCCACGAGCAACGTCTCCGGCATGCGCTCGCATCATATGCCGCCGCGGCGCGCGGGTTTTCCGGCCGCGCCCATGCTTTTTTCCGGACGCGACGGCCGCAGGCGCCCTGCACGATGCATTCATGTCTCGAGCCGCTCCTGCCCTGTTCACCCCGCCGTTCCTCCTCGCCGCCGCCGCATCGCTGGCGTCGTGCGCGACCTACGCCAGCCTCGAGCCCGACAAGGTCGTCAGCCTCTCGCTGCGCGCGGGAGGCGCGACCCCCGGCGCCGGCGACACGGTCTGCGCCAACGACGCCGACGCGCACATCGTCGCAGACCTCGTCTATCGCGGCGGCGATCGGCGCCAGACCTGGAACGGCCGCGGCAGTCTCGCCGGCAAGCTCCGCCTCGCCGATCTGATCGTCACCGCCGAGCCCGTCACCGTCGACGACACCGGCCACCTCCGCTTTCCGCGCGATCGGCCGGCGGCGCTGGACCGCCGCATCCACATCGGCGCCAGCCTGCGCGGCCGCTCGGTCCGGGCCGCGCTCACCCTGAAGCCGCGCTTCGACTGCGGCGGCGCGGTCGACGACCGAGGCGAAGACGGCGCGTACGCCGGGCGCGGCACCGACGGCGGCGACGGCGGCGGCGGGCCCGCCATCCGCGTCGCGCTGGCCCGCATCGACACCGAGCTCAACGGGCGCCTCCTGCTGGTGCGGGTCACGCGCGATCGCGCCGCGCCCGACTACTACATGGTGGACACGCGCGGCCCGGCCGGCCGCTTCACCGTCGCGGCCGCGGGCGGCAGGGGCGGGCCCGGCGCCCGTGGCAGCGACGGCGCCAGAGGCAGCGATGGCCTCGACGGCTCCGTCGGCCGGAGCGGCGGCCGGTGCGAGAGCGGCGGCAGCGGCGGCGCCGGCGGCGCCGGTGAGCGAGGCGGCGACGGCGGCGATGGCGGCGACGGCGGCAACGGCGGCGACGGCGGATCGATCGCCGTCGAGTTCGCGCCGTCCAGCGCACGACTGGTCGACCTGGTCGCCTACGACGTTCGCGGCGGCGCCGCCGGCGAGCCCGGCGCGCCCGGCGACGGCGGCCTCGGCGGCCGCGGAGGCCAGGGCGGAGCGGGCGGCGCCGCCGGCTCGACCACCGGCGACCACAGCGGAGCCACCTGCTTCACCGGCGACGGCCAGCGCGGCGCCCGCGGCCCCGACGGCTCGCGCGGCCACGACGGCTCGCCCGGCAATCCCGGCCGGTCGGGCCGCAGCGGCTCGGTCGAGATGCACGCGGTCGACGCCGCCGACCTGTGGGCCGCCGAGATCGCGGCCGGCGTGCCGAT
>DATFRY010000378.1:0-44776 GCA_035262925.1 Kofleriaceae bacterium
GGCGTGTGGACCAGCGGCATCCCGCTGCGCATGAATCAGCCGGTCGACCGCGCCGGGCTCGAGCGCGCCGCGGTCGGGGCGGTGCTCGGCGCGGTCAGCCGCCACGGCAAGTACCTCATGCTCGAGTTCACGGGACGCGACGAGATGGTGCTGGTCCACCTCGGCATGACCGGCCGGCTCTGCCTGGTGCCGGAGCGCGCGCCCGAGGTCCGCCACACCCACGTGGTGTTCGCGCTCGACGGACCGCGCCAGCTGCGCTACTCGGATCCGCGGCGCTTCGGGCTGGTCACGGTGGCGCCGGGCGGGGAGCGCCGGCGCGAGCACCCTGCGCTGGCCGACCTGGGCCGCGACCCTCTCATCGAGAAGGTCGGCGGGCGCTTCTTCCACGACGCCATCCACCGGAGCAAGCAGATGGTGAAGTCGATCCTGCTCGACCAGCGCATCCTGGCCGGGGTCGGCAACATCTACGCATGCGAGGCGCTGTGGGCGGCGCGGGTGGCGCCGACCGTGCGCGGCGAGCGGCTCTCGCGCGAGCAGTCGGACGAGCTGGTGCGCGCGGTGCGCGCGGTCCTCCGCCACGCACTCACGCGCGGCGGCACCAGCCTGCGCGACTTCGTCGACGCGGAGGGGGCGGAGGGCGAGAACGCCGACTACCTGCGCGTGTACGGGCGGGAGGGAGAGAGGTGCCCGCGGCGCGGCTGCGGCGGTCGCATCCGACGGGTCGTCATCCAAGGACGCTCCACCTTCTATTGTCCACGTTGTCAGAGACGGTAGAGGAATCCCAGAGGGCCTCGCGGCCGCCCGTTTCGGGCGGTTTCGAGGGTTTGCCTGCCCTCAGGCCATGGGATACTGTGTCAGGCCGTCCAGGGGCCCTGCCGGATGCTGCGCGACGAAGCCGATGAAGTCCTGATGGTGGCCTATCAGAAGGGCGACGTCAGAGCCTTCGAGGTGCTGCTCACGCGGCACCGCAGGCCGGTCTTCAACTTCATCCTGCGCTACGTCCAGCTGCGCGAGACCGCCGAGGATCTCCTGCAGGAGACGTTTCTTCGCGTCATCAAGGGCGCCGAGGCGTACCAGCGGCAGGCCAAGTTCACGACGTGGCTCTACACCATCGCGCGAAACCTGTGCGTTGACCAGTCGAGGCGCGCCAAGCACCGCAAGGCGCAATCTCTCGACGCACCGATGAACAGCTCGCCCGAAAGCGGGACCCTGCTCGACGTGATCCCGGCCAACGAGATCGCGTCGGACCGGCAGACGGTCAGCAAGGAGCTGCAGGTCCGCCTGCACGACGCGCTCGCCCGGCTGTCGGAGGAGCAGCGCGAGGTCTTCCTCATGCGCGAGTTCCTCGACATGCCGTTCAAGGACATCGCGCAGATCGTCGGCGTGCCGGAGAACACGGTCAAGAGCCGCATGCGCTACGCGCTCGAGAAGCTGCGCCTGGAGCTCGACGAGTACAAGGACATGGCCAAGGCGATGCCGTGACCTCGGGCGGGCGACATGCTCTGGATGGCGGCGGCCCGGACGAGCCGTCGGGCGGGGACGAGCTCATCGACTTGCTCTACGGCGAGCTGTCGCCCGACGAGGAGCGCGCCGTGCGGGCGCGGGTGGCCGGCGACCCTGCACTGTCGGCGCAGCTGGCCTCGTTCGAGCGAGTGCGCGAGCTGGCCCGCGCCGCCGCCCACGAGGAACCGCCGCCGCGCATCTCGGCTCAGCTCCTGGCGGAGGCCGCGCAGGCGGCCTCGCGCCGGCGGGCGGCCGCGCCCGACGCGGCGTCGTCCGGCTGGTGGGCGCGGCTGCGATCGTGGCTGCAGCCTGTCGTGGCGCATCCGGCGCTGACGGCGGCGACCTCGGTGCTGGTCGTCGCCGGCGTGGGCACGCTGCTTCTCCTGCGCGGCGGCGACAAGCTGACGTCGGTCCGCCGCGAGTTGCCCGAACCGAGCGCGGCGACGGCGCCGGCGCCGGAGCTCGGGTCCGCCGACCGATCCGAACCCGCGGCGCCTGCCGCGGAGGCTCCTGCGCCGGCCGGCCCCGCCGCGGGCGCGGCGGGAGGTGGCGGCGACCTGGATCGTCGCGAGGCCGACGAGCTTGCCGCGTCCGGCTCCGGCGCGGCCGCGGGCGAGGGCCGGACGTTCGCCCAGAAGCCGCGGCCGAAGCGCGCGCGTGCGCCCGATGCCGAGAACGCAGACGGTACGGCCGAGGGTGACGGGCGGCTGGCCAAGAACAAGACCGGAGAGCGCGGCGCGCTCGGGCTGGCCGAGGAGAAATCGCCGCCGGTCCAGAACCGCCTCGATGACAAGAAGGCCGAGAAGGCCGAGCCGCCGGCGCAGGCGCCGAAAGGGCAGTCGTCGCAGGCGGACGAGAGCGGCGCCGAGGCGGGCCTGCCCGCGGCGTCGCCGCCGGCCGCTCAGCCGGCGCCGCCTCCACGCACCACCGAGACCGCGAAGGACGCCGACGCCGCGCCGACGGCGCGCGACCTCCACGACCGGGCCGTCAAGGCAGCGGCCAGCCGGCGCTGCCTCGAAGTCCAGCAGCTCGACGAATCGATCCGCAAGCTCGACCCCGCCTATCACGAGAAGTTCGTGCTGCGCGACAAGCGGCTCGCGGTGTGCCTGCAGGCCGGCAAGGCCGCGGGCAAGTCCCGCAGCAAGTAGGCCGGGCTGCGGCGCTCCGCCGCGCGGCCCCCTCCACTGCCCCGCCCTTCCGCTACAGCAGGGCCAGCTGCCCCTCGCGCTCGTCGGGGCAGTCGATCCACGGATCGTAGGGGCGGCCGAGGACCTCGTCCAGGTACAGGTGCGGCCAGGAGCGGCGCGCCTCGGGCGGGAGGCGGCCGAAGCGCTTCACGTAGTCGCACAGGAACGCGCGGGTGCGCGCATTGACGTAGCCCCCGCCCTCCACGCGGCCGAACAGCGGCTGATAGCGCGCGGCGATGCGCTCGAACAGCTCGTCGCGCCGGACCTTGGCCATCACCGAGGCGGCGGCCACGGCGGCGTGGCGCTCCTCGCCGCGATTCCACGCCTCGAGGTGGGGATAGAGGCCGGACAGCGGGCCGAACAGCACCTTGCCGTCGGTCACGATGCGGTCGACCGTGGGGGCGCGGCCGATGAGCTCGGTCGCGACCTCGCGCTCCAGCACGTTGAGCTCGCCGCGCTGCACCCGGCGGTCGATCACCGCCACGTCCACCACGCGGATTCCGATGAAGCAGGCGCGCTCGCGGATGCGCCCCGCCATCGCGCGCCGGTGCTCGCGGCCCTGCGCGGTCGACCCGTAGGCCTTGGAGTCGCGCAGCCCGGCCCGCGTGAGCGCGCGCGCGGCGTGGCTGTCGAGCACGACCGCGGCCAGCACCATGGGGCCGATGACCGGGCCGCGCCCGGCCTCGTCGAGCCCCAGGGTCATGCGGATGATCGCGCCGCTCACGGCGTGACTCCCTCGCCGCCGCGGGCCAGCGTCTCGAGCCGGCCCTCGAGCCCGGCCAGCGCGCGCGCGGCGCCGACCTCGAGGTCGAAGGCGTCGATCTCGGCCAGCTCGGCCAGGTGCTCGAGTCGCTCGGCCACGCGCTCGAGCGCCGCGGAGCCGGCCTCGGCCAGCGGCAGCGCCACGGCCGCGTCGAGGTCGGGCGAGTCGCGGTAGAGCGCGTGATAGACCGCGTCCTCCTCCAGATCGAGCTTGGGCAGATCGCGCCGGAAGAACGCGTCCACGTATCCTCCTTCGAGGTAGCCGCGCAGATAGGCGAGAGTGCGAGCGTACACCTGCGCGTCCAGGATCTCGATCGAGTCTGACAGTCCGCGCAGGACCTCGGCGGTGGCCGGATCGCTGTCCGCACCGTCGGGCGCCGCCAGGACCTGCGCGAGCGCGGCGCGACCCGCCTCGCGCAGCTCACCGTCGACGCGGCGCCGGCTCTGCTCGAGGAGCGAGGCGAAGCCGCCGTCCAGCAGCGCGACCAGATAGTCGCGGTCGGCGCGCGAGGCCCGGTGCGAGCCGAACGGCAGGCGGCGCGGCACCACCAGCTCGAGCACCTCGCGCGCGGCGCTGCGGTAGAGGAGCGCCCCGCCCTCGCTGAGCCGGCGCCGCTCGCGCGCCACCGCCTGGTCGAAGAAGCGCCCGCGCGAGGCCCGCGCTGCCTCGGCCGCGCCGCGCCGCCGGGCGCCCAGATCGTCGGCCGCGCGCCGCTCGCCGGCCACGCGCTCGCCGGCGCGCGCGAGCAGCCCGCGCAGCCGTCGGGCCAGCATCTGGCGCTTGATCTCGCGCGCCCGGGTGAAGAAGCGCTCCTCGAGCGCTGCCAGCAGGACCTGCCACGCCGGGTCGCTGCCGCGCGACTCGAGCGCGCGCCGCGCCGACAGCGGCACGACCGCCTCGACCAGCCCGCCCAGCTCGCGCGTCACGTAGGCGACGATGGCGCGCTGCTCACCGGGCTCGATCTGATCGATCTTGTTGAGCACGCCGAGCAGGCGCACCCCTTCGCGCGCGACCGCGGCCAGCGCGGCGCGCTCGGTCGCCTTGCCGGCCTGCTGGGCGGCGAACAGCCACACGACCGCGTCGGCGCGGGTGATGAATCCGCGCGCCACCTCCTCGTGCTCGGGCAGGATCGAGTTGAGCCCCGGCGTGTCGATCAGGTTGACGCGCTGGAGCGAGTCGAGCGGCAGGAGGATCTCGACCAGGCTGACCTGCCGGACGTCGGCCGGCCCCAGCGCGCGCAGACGCTCGAACAGCGCCGACCAGGCCAGGCTCTCGGTGCGGCCATCGCGGTAGAGGATGCGGCCGCCGCGCTCGCGCCCGTACTTGACCACGTTGATGGTGGCGGTCGTCGGCGTGATGCCGGTCGGCGCCACGTCTTCGCCGATGAAGGCGTTGATGAAGGTGGACTTGCCGCTCGAGAACTCGCCCATCACGGTGACCAGGAGCGGCTGGTCGAAGTCGGTGGCGGTGCGCGCCGCCTCGCCGCTCAGGTGAATGAGCTCGGGGCGGCGCTGGCACAGGCGGTCGAGCTCGCTGGCCAGCTCGTAGAGGGCGCCCGGGTCGTCGGCGTCGCCGGCCGCGGCGTCGCGCACCTCGAGCTCGCGGGCGCGCGCCTCGGCCAGCGCGGCGCGCGCGCGCTCGTCGCGCGGGGCGGCGTGGAGGGCGCCGAGCGCCCAGCCCGCGGCGCGCGCCGCGGTCTCGACCGATGCGTCGCCGGCCAGCGCGAGCTCGGCCAGGGCCAGGCGGGCCTCCGGTCCGCGGTCGCGCTCGAGCGCGGCGGTGAAGGTGGCCCGGGCGCCGGCCCGATCGTCCGCGCGCAGGAGCGAGCGGCCCTGCGCGATGAGCGCGCGCGGGTCGCCGGCGTCGTCGGCCAGGATGCCGCTGGCCAGCGGCACCGCGGCGACCAGATCGTCGCCGGCCAGCGCGGCATCGAGCGCGCGCCGCTCCACCGCGCGGCCGCCGCCCTGCTCGAGGCCGGCCCGGTAGCTGGCCAGGGCGGCCGCGTGATCGCCGGCGGCCGACAGCGCGTCGCCGAGGCGGGCGTGGAGATCGGCGCGGCTGATACCGCCCGCGCTGGCCAGCGCTTCGCGGTAGCGCGCCGCCGCGCCGGCCGCGTCGTCGAGCGCGAGCGCGGCGTCGCCCAGCCCGGCCAGCGCGTCGGTCAGGGACGAGGCGCTGTCCGGCGGCACGGGGGGCGAAGGCCGCGTGCTCGCGGCCCCGGCGGCGCGCTCGTACCAGCCGCGCGCAGAGACGGCGTCGCCCTCGGCCAGATCGAGCCACCCCAGCGCGAGCCAGGTCAGGACGGGTGCGTCGGCCGCATCGGCGGCCCGGCGCAGGTGGCGGCGCGCCTCGACCCGCGACCCGTCCGGGTCGGCGCACAGCGCGTCGCCGAGCGCGGCCAGCGCGGCCGGGTCGCTCGGCGACTCGGCCACCGACTTGCGCAGCTCGCGGATGGCCTTGTCGAGGTCGCCGGCCAGCCGGTGTCCCATGCCCATCCCGCGGTAGGCGGCGGCCAGGATGGCCCGGTCGCCGCCGGCGCGCGCCTGGGCGCGGCGGAAGTCGGCGATCGCGTCGGTCGGCTGCCCGCTGCGCAGGCGCGACTCGCCGCGCCCGAGATAGGCCTCCGGCAGATCGCCGGCGCGCGCGATGGCGCGCTCGAACGCGGCGGTCGCGTCGTCGACCTGGCCCAGCTCCAGGAGGGCCGCGCCGTGCAGGTACTGGGCGCCGGCGTGGTCGGGGCGACTCGCGCACAGCTCGGCCAGGAGCGCCACCGCCTCGGCGGCGCGGCCGGCCTCGAGCTCGCTCTGCGCCTGGTCGAGCGAGTTCTTGAAGTCGTCGGGCAGGAGCTCGCCGGCCAGATCTTGCAGGCGCCGCTCGATGCGGGACCAGAAGGACACGCGTCACTCGCCGTCGGGCGGGGTCGTCTTGGCGTCGCCCTCGGCGGCGCTGCCTGCCGTCTCGCCCGGGGCGGGCAGCCGCCACAGCGCGGCGCGCATCGCCTCCACCTTGCCGCGGATGGCGACCACCTCGCGCACCTTCTCCTCGGTCTCCTCGCGCACGGCGGCCACCGCGGTCTCGCCCTGCCGCCTCTCCGCGATGGTCTGGTCGAGGATCTCGGAGATGCCGCGGTAGAGCGTGTTGCCGGCCGCGGTCACGAACTCTGACAGCCGGCGTCCGAAATCGTCGATGCAGCTGCCGAAGTGCGGCCCCATGGCGTCGGCGGCGCGCAGGACCACGCCGGGCACACGCTCCTTGGCCTGCTCGCGGATGTCGCCCGCCACCTTCGACTTGATGATGATGGCGAGGATCGGGGCGGCGAGGGTGAGCAGCCCTCCCGCCAGCGCGTTGACGAAGAACAGCATGGTGGTGCCCAGCGCGCCCACCGCGTACACCCCGACGTCGTACTTGAACGTGTCGATGTCGATGTCGACCGCGGTGTCGGCCGGTCCCAGCCGGCTGGCCAGCGCGCTGGCCGCCTCCGACGCGTTCTCGTTGGTCACCGCGATGACGTCCTCGGCCAGCTGCTCGAGCAGCGCGCCGATCTTGGCGCCCTCGATCTCGGTCCACTCGCGGAACTTGTCCTGGATGAACGAGCCCAGGTACTTCTTGACGTCGACCGCGTCGACCGCGTCGATCTGCTCGGGCAGCGCGCTCACGAACGCGCGCGCGAACAGGTCGAGGTCGAGCTTGGCCTGCGCCTTGATGGCCGCGCTCTCCGCCTTGATGCGGCCGTGCAGCTCGTCGAGCTTGCGCTTGGACGAGTCGAGCTGGGCCCGCACCGCCGTCACCCGCTTCTCCAGATCGGCCACGTCGAGCTGGCAGGCGTGCAGCTTGAGCCCCAGGTTGCGCTCCAGGTAGGCCGACGCGCGCGCCGCGTCGGTGGCCGCGTTGTCGAGCAGCAGCCGCCCGCGGTCGGTGGCCAGGAAGCGCCCGAGGTGCTCGACCAGCGGGGCGAATCCACTGTCGTCGCGCTGACCGTCGAGCCACGCCTTGGCCGACACCGAGAACAGCGACGGCTCGGCCACCAGCTTGCCGAGCCCGCGGCGCACGTAGGCCTCGACCGCGTCGCGCTCGGCCGGGCCCAGGAGGTCGATCTTGCCCAGCACGAAGATGAGCCGGTCGCGCGAGCCCTCGAGCACGTGGCTGGCCAGGAACTCGCGCTCCGAGTCCTTGAGCGCCTGGCCGGCGTCGAGGAGAAAGATGACCGCGTCGGCCCGCGGCACGTAGCCGTAGGTGACCTCGGCGCGCTGCTCGTTGAGGTCGTTGACCCCGGGCGTGTCGACCAGGACGATCTGGTCGCGCAGGACGTCGGCCGGGTAGCCCACCTCCACGTGGGCCAGGTCGGCCGAGCGCGCGCCCTCGACGGTGACCCAGTCCTCGAGCTCGGTCGGCGTGAGCCGCACGACCTCGCCGGCGCGCGTCACGGCGCGGGCGGTCGGCGCCTCGGCCCACACCACGCGGTTGATGACCGCGGTGGTCGGCGTGATGCCGGTCGGCAGGACGCGCGCGCCGAGCAGCGCGTTCACGAAGGTGGACTTGCCGTGGTTGAACTCGCCGAGCACGACCAGGTGGAAGCGCTCCTCGGCCAGCTTGGGGATGCGCTCGTGGCGGATGTCGCCGGCCAGGGTGCGCATGCCGCTCCGCTCGGCGATGGTGGCCACCTCGCCGAGGAGGTCGAGCAGCGCGGACTTCAGCGCCAGGTGGCTCTCGGGCAGGGCGCTCATGCGAACACGCTCATGATGGTGGCCACCTGGGAATCGACCTCGTCCGAGGACAGCCCGCCGGCGTCGGCCTGGCCGGTGAGCTTGTGGTAGAGGAGCGACTGCGCGAACACCTCCATGGCGCGCGCGCGCTTGGGCAGAAACGGGTTCGCGCGGAAGATCTCGGCCGCGCGCCCGACCGCGCCGCGCGACTCGGCCATCCTGGCGAGGCGCTCGCGCACGCCCCTGGCCTCCGCGTCCGGCGCGTCGTCGTCGCCGGCGTCGTCGTCCGCGCGCCCGCCGCGCCCGCCGTCGTCGAGCGTGGCCTTGACCAGCGCCGACAGGGCCACGTCGATGTCGCGCGCCGCGATGAGCGAGGCGCGGTCGCAGGTGACCTCTGCCCGCCGCGCCCAGCCCTTGAGCGCCATGATGGCCGGCTGCACCACCCAGCGCACGAAGAACAGGGCCTCGTGGCGCAGGTAGAAGAGCGCGGTCGAGTAGAGGACGTGGTTGTTCTGCACGTGGCCGAGCTCGTGTCCGACCAGCGCGACCAGCTCCGGCTCGGAGAGGTGCTCGGCGGCGCGGCGCGCCACCACCACCACCGTGTCCTCGTCGGTGCCGAGGGTGGCGGACGGGGCCGGGAAGTCGCCCTCGGCGACGTAGAGGCCCGGCACGTCGAGGCCGAGCGCCTCGCCGGCCGCGTGCGCGGCGCGGTAGAGCGACGTGTAGCGGGCGTCGCTCGCCACGGTCGAGCGCGCGAGCAGCTCGCGGCGCGCCTTGCTCTTCCACAGGCGGGTGGTGGCCTCGATGGCGATGAGCACCGGCCGGGCGCTGGTCAGGGCTCGGCGGAGCTTGCGCTCGCCCGAATAGGCGTAGGCCGCACCGTCGCGCTCGCGCTGCTCCACCTGGCCCTTGCGGTAATTGACATAGCGGACGAAGTCGAAGTCGATGCCCACCATCAGGGCAGTATAGTGCCCGAAAGCCTGGGCGGCCGCCCGGTGCGCGCCGCCCGTGACGGGCTCCTCTCAGCTGGCCGGTCCGGCGTCGGACTCGGCCGCCAGCTCGCCGTCCAGCGTGCGCGACGCGGCCGGCGCGTGGCGGCGCAGCACCGCGAGCGCGACCAGCCCGATGACGACCGCGAACCACAGGGTGGCCAGGCGCGTGAGGATGGTGGCGGCCGCGGCGGTGGCCTGGTCGGCGCCGCGCGCCGACTGCAGGAGCCAGGTCATGCCTGCGTCGGTGACGACCAGCCCGCCGGGAAGAAACGAGAGCGCGCCGGCCACCGTGGTGCTGGCGTAGATGAGGATGGCGAGCGCGAACGGCACGTGCGTGCCGCTGAAGCCGCTGACGATGAGGGCGAACCCGGCGCACTCCGACAGCCAGGCGACGACGCCGATGGCGGTGCCCCAGGTGAGCGGCCAGGGGCGGACCAGCTCGGCCAGGCCGGCGTAGAGCTCGCGCAGGCGCGGGCGGTAGCGGGCCAGGCGGCGCGGCCCGGTGGCGGCGTCGATGAGGCGGTGGCTCAGGCTCGGCCAGGCGAGCACGACCAGGCCGGCGAGCACCAGCGCGCCTCCGGCGGCGACCGTGGTGCCGGCGATGCCGTAGAGGCCGACGCCGACCAGGGCGAGGAGGAGCAGCGCGATGAGATCGGTCACCCGCTCGGCGACCACGATGGGTGCGCTGCGCGCGATCGGGATGGCGAGGATCGCGCGCAGGAGGTAGCTCTTGATGAGCTCGCCGATCTTGCCCGGGGTGACCGAGAGGGCAAAGCCGCTGACGAACACCAGGGCCGATGTACGGGCCGGAACGGCGAGGCTGCGATTTCGCAGGTACAGGGTCCAGCGGGCGTAGCGCAGGGCATAGTTGGTGAGGGCGAGCCCGAGCGCGGCGGCGAAGGTCCACCAGGCGAACCCGGCCAGGCGGTTGCCGAGCTCGTGCACGTCGCCGTAGATCGAGACCCCGGCGAAGACGGCCGCGCCGCCGGCGATGACCACGAGCAGGCCGCGGGTCGTCCGGGTCACTCCCGCGTTCTAGCACGCGGGGCCCGCCGGGTGCGCCCAGCGGCCGCTTGACCCCCGGGAGCAGCCGCCGTACCGTAGCCATCCCATGTCCGAAGAGCCGGCGGCAAAATCCTCGCGCCCGGCGACCATCCTGGTCGTGGACGACGCGCCGGAGATCCTGGCGCTGGTCGAGACGCGGCTGCGCCGCCGCGGCTTCGACGTGGTCACCGCACCCGACGGCGAGGCGGCGCTCATCGCGGCCCGCGCGCGCACGCCCGACCTGGTCGTGCTCGATATCATGATGCCCAAGCGCAACGGCTGGGAAGTGGCCCGCGCCCTCAAGCGCGACCCGATGACCAAGGCGACCAAGATCGTCGTCCTCACCGCGATCGGCGAGCAGGTCAACGAGATCACGTCGCCGCTCTACGGGGCCGACGCGTACCTCGACAAGCCGTTCGACTTCGCCGAGCTCGAGCGCATCATCGACAAGCTACTCGCCGAGTAGCACCGCAGCGCTGACCCATCGACCTTGACCTGATCGTCGACGTTGACGTGGTCGTCGACCAAGACGGCGCCTTGGACGTGAGCGCCACCATTGTCGGTCAGGTTGACGGGCCTGCTCGATGCCGCGCGGGACAGGCGTCGAGTCGACGACGTCGAGTCAACGACCATGGTGGCCCTCACGTCCAAGGCGCCGTCAAGGCGCCGTCAAGGTCAACGACCGGGTCAACGTCGACGTAACGTCGACGTCGATGTCAACATCGACGAGAACAGCCTCCAACCGGTCGGGCGACCCGCGCGCTACTTCCCGGCCAGGCGGGAGGCCTGGGCGTACAGATCGCTCGAGCGCGGCACCATCTGCATGATGAGGCGGGCGGTCTCCGCGGCCTCGGCCGTGTTGCCGTCGTCGGCCTGTGATCGGGCCTCGTCGTAGAGCTGCTTCGCCTTGCGCTCGAGCGAGTTGCGCACGGTGGCGACGCGCTCGCCGGCGCCGAACTTCTCGGCCATGTCGGCTGCCTGCTTGGCCTCGGGATAGTCCTTGCGCGCCATGTAGGCGCCTGCGGCGGCCGGCGCGACCTGCGCGATGCGAGCGCCGATCGAGCGGTCGTGCACGCCGTCGCCGAACTCCTCGTCGATGCGCAGCGCCTGCCTGAAGGCGGCGAGCGCCTTCGGGAAGTCGGTCGACATGGCGCCCTGGCCCTCGCTCAGGAGCTGGCCCACCTTGGCGTAGCTGGCGGCCAGCTCGCGCAGCTTCGCCGCGGTGCGGGTACTCGCCGTGTCGGCGGAGCGGCGGAGCACGCCTGCCGCTTCGGTGAACTTCTTGTTGCGATAGAGCGCGCTCGCCCGCTTCATCGCCGCGTCGGCGTCGAGCGCGGGGCCGGACGCGGAGCCGTCGTCCTCCTCGCCGGCCGCGCCGTCCGTCGCCTGGTCGTCCTGGCCGAGCTCCTGGACGTCCGGCTCGGGGCTGGCGTGGGAGCGGTGATGGTCGCGGTGGTGATGCCGGCGCTGCTCGCGGCCCTCGCGACCGCTCGCCTTGTCGTCGGCGCTGTCGGTCGCGACCTCGGTGTCGCCGTCGCCCTCGTCGGGCACGGACTGCGCGGTGGGACCCGCGGCGGCTCCTGCGCCGCTGTCTCCGCGCTGCGCCACCTGCCCTCGACCGATGTCCGACAGGAACTGCTCGTCGGTGCCGAAGTCGACCGGGCGCAGCTCCTGGTCGCCATAGAGATGATGGAGCAGCGCCGGCGACGAGGCGTTGCCCCTTCCGGCGGGCGGCGGATCCGCGGCCGCGACCGCAGGCTGGCCGGGGACGATCGCGCCCGCACCCGCGCCCGCCGGGGGCTGGGCCGCCGGGCTCGCCGTGTCGACCGGCGCCGCCTTGACGGCGCTGGCGGCGGCCGGCTGGCGGCGCGCCTCCGCGGCATCGCCGCCCCCGCCGTGCACCAGCGCCATCACGATGCCGGCGCCGACCGCGACGAACGCGAGGCCGAGGATGCCGAACAGCACCCGCCGCCGCTCGGTGGTCGGCGACAGCGGCGCCATCACGCCGTTCGGGTACTGGAAGCGCGGCGACGACGCCGTGCCGGGCGACATGCTGAAGCCGGCCGGCGCGGCCGGATACGCCACCGACGGGCCGCGCGGCCCGGCGCCGCCGAACGGACCGGGGCCCGGCGGATACGGCGAGTAGCCGCCCGGCGAGGGCGCTGGCGCCTGGCGGTTGGCCAGCGCGATCGCCGCCTCGGTCGACATCGTGCGCGCACCGGCGGGCGCCGGCGGGACGATCTGCGGCCGCGGCCGGAGGGGCGGCTGCGGGCTCATCGCCCTGGCCTGCGGCGGCGCGCCCAGCGACGGAAGCGTCGAGGCCAGCTGCACGGGCGACCGCGGGGCCCCCGGTGCCGGCAGCGCGAGCGGCGCCGGCGCGGGCAGCGCGGCCAGAGGCGGCGGGGCGGCCGCTGCCATCTGACCCGAGCGCGGTCCGGGGCGCGGCGGCGGCAGAGGCGGCGGCGCGGTGGTCGCACGCGGGGGCGACGGCTCGCGCGCGTGAAGCGGACCGGCCTGGGCGCCGTTGCCGCCGGCGCCGAGCGCGGGCTTCTGCGCCTGCGCCCTGCGTCCGGCGACCGTGCTGGCATCGTCCTCGACCTGGTCGAGCCCGCCCCACTTGCCCGCCGCCTGCCCGATCGCGGTGCATTCGAACACCAGCACGGTGTTGCCGAGCTCGAGCTTGTCGCCGTGACTGAGGCGGAACGAGGCGTCCTCGTCGCGGTCGTTGACCAGCGTGCCGTTGCCCGACCCGAGGTCGTTGAGGACGTAGCTCGAGCCGTCGAAGTCGATGGAGAGATGCTTGCGCGACACGGCGATGTCGGTCAGCACGACATCGTTGTCCACGCCGCGCCCGACCGAGGTGCGGCTGGTGCGGAGCGCGAAGCGCCGGCCGCGATCGGTGCCCGACTGCACCACCAGCCAGGCGGGGCTGAGCGCCGGCCCGCTGGGCGACGACGGGATGCGCGGCGCCGGCCGCAGCGGCGCGGGCGCACCCGTCGGCGCCCGCGCGGCCGCCGCGGACAGCGCGGACAGCTGCGGGACGCTGGGCGCGGCCTCGTCCTCGGTCGGCTCGTCGAGCGACGCGCCGCCGGTCTCGCCGGTGCCGGCGGCCAGGTGATCGCTGAGGGGCTCCCCGGCGTCGCTCGGGTCGAGCAGGATCTCGGCCGAGTCGTCCACCGTCTCGGTCGTCGTGGTCGACTTCTGATCCGGATCTCCGTCGCCGGCGTCCGAGTCCTCATCGCCGGGCGCGGCCGCGCGCGGCGCCGGCGACAGGGGCGGCGGCTCCGGCGGGGTGGGTGACAGGGCCGGCGCGGCGGGCGGCGCCGGCGACAGCGATGGTCGCGACAGCGGCGGCGGCGCCGGCGATGCGGGGTCGAACGCCGGCGGCGACAGGGTCGCCGGCTCGAACAGCGGCGGCGACAGCGACGGCGGCGAGCCCGGCCTCACCAGGTCGTCGGCAGGCTCGCGCAGGTTGGCCTTGGCCGCCTGCGGATCGACGGTGGTCTGTTCGTCGCCGTCGTCCTCGGAGCGGAGGTGCGCGCGCCCCATCGGCTGGGCGAGCGGCGACGGGATCGGCGGGCGCAACGGCGGCGGGACCGGCACCGGGCCGTAGGTTTTTCGCAGGCTGGCCTGTCGCGGTCCCGGGGGCGCCGGCACCAGGCCCTGCCCGGGGGACTGGCCCTGGCTCGTGCCTTGACCTTGCCCTGCTTGATCCGCGCTCGGTTCTTCAGGCGGGGCAGGCGGGTGCCTCGACGCCGCCATGAAGGGCCAGCGTAGCGTGTGCCTCCGGGCAGTGCAACCGCACGCGCTCCGTCGGGTAGGCGAGAGAAGGCCGATGTCCCACCCGCCGCGGCCGACGGCCTGCACGCATGATATAAGCGCGGCGTGCGCATCCCCGTCGTGGACCCTCAGGCGAGCGGCGCGGGCCGCCGCTACCTCATCGACCTCCAGCCGAGCAAGATCGTCTGCCTCGGTCAGAACTACCGCGCCCACGCCGCCGAGATGGGCAAGGGGGTGCCCTCCGAGCCGCTCCTGTTCCTGAAGGCACCCTCGGCGCTCGCCCACTCGGGCGAGGCGATCGTGCGGCCGTCCGGCTACGAGCGGGTCGACTTCGAGGGCGAGCTGGCCCTGGTCATCTCGCGCCGCGCGCGCCGGATCCGCGCCGCCCAGGCGCTCGACTACGTGCTGGGCATGAGCTGCCTCAACGACGTCTCGGTGCGCGACCTCCAGGCCAGGGACGGGCAGTGGATGCGGGCCAAGAGCTTCGACGGCTTCTGCCCGTTCGGCCCGGTCATCCGCGCCGGCCTCGACCCGAGCGACCTGCACCTGGTCTCGCGCGTCAACGGCGTGGTCAAGCAGGACACCAGCACCTCCGACCTCATCTTCCCGGTGCCGTTCGTCCTCGAGTTCATCACGGCCCACTTCACGCTCGAGCCGGGCGACATCGTGTCGACCGGGACGCCCGCCGGGGTCGGCAACCTCGCGCCCGGCGACGTGGTCGAGATCGAGATCGAGGGCATCGGCACGCTGTCCAGCCCGGTCATCAGCGAGGACGAGGCCGCGCAGGGAGCCGCGCGATGACCACCCCGGCGCGGCCGTCGCGCCTGGCGCAGCGGCTGCGCGAGCTGCCCCCGTACCTGTTCGCCCGCATCGACGAGCTCAAGCGCGAGGCGCTCGGCCGCGGCGCCGATCTCATCGACCTCGGCATCGGCGATCCCGACCTGCCGACGCCCCGGCACATCATCGATGCGCTGCAGAGCGCGGCGGCCGAGCCGCGCCACCACCGCTATCCCTCGTATCAGGGCATGGCCGAGCTGCGCAGCGCCGCGGCCGCGTACTACGCGGGCCGCTGGGGCGTGAAGCTGGACCCGTCGCGCGAGGTGCTGGTCCTCATCGGCTCCAAGGAGGGCATCGCCCACTTCCCGATCGCGTTCGTCGACCCGGGCGACCTCGTGCTGGTGCCGGATCCGGCGTACCCGGTCTACGCGGTCGGCACGACCTTCTGCGGCGGCCGCGTGCACAAGGTGCCGCTCCGGCGCGAGAACGGCTTTCTGCCCGACCTGGCCGCCATCCCGACCGAGGTGGCGCGCGAGGCCAAGATCATCTGGACCAACTATCCCAACAACCCGACCGCGGCGACCGCCACGATCGACTTCTACCGCGACCTGGTCGCCTGGGCCCGCGAGCACGACGTCATCGTGGCCAGCGACAACGCCTACGCCGACGTCTACTTCGACGAGGCCGCACCGCCGCCGTCGATCCTGTCGGTGCCCGGCGCGACCGACGTCGCCATCGAGTTCTACTCGCTGTCCAAGACCTACAACATGACGGGCTGGCGCACGGCGTTCGCGTGCGGCAACGGCGACCTCGTGCGCGGGCTGGGCCAGGTCAAGACCAACGTCGACTCGGGTGTGTTCGAGGCGGTGCAGCGCGCGGCGATCGCCGCGCTGTCGGGCGACCAGACCTGCGTGGCCGACATGCGCAAGGTCTACCGCGAGCGGCGCGACGTCCTGTGCGGCGGCCTGGCCCGGGCCGGCTACGACGTCCTCACCCCCGAGGCGACGTTCTACACGCTGGTGGCGACGCCGCGCGGCGTGACCTCGATGGAGTTCGCCGCGCGCCTGCTCAGCGAGGCGCACATCGTCGGCACGCCGGCCACCGGCTTCGGCGCGTGCGGCGAGGGCTTCGTGCGCCTGACCCTGTGCGCGCCGGCCGAGCGCCTGGCCGAGGCGGTCGCGCGCATGGCCAGGCTGTCCGTGTGACGAGATGGCGCCGGGGCCGGACTGGGCGTACGTCGGCCTCGGCGGCAACATCGGGACCCAGGCCGAGATCCTGGCCCGGTTCGACGACGCGTGCGAGAGGCTGCGCGTGTGGGCGGCGGCCGGCGGCGAGCTGGCCCGCTCGCCGGTCTATCGCAGCGCGCCGGTCGGGCCGGTGGCCGATCAGGCGGAGTTCCTGAACCAGGTGGCCGGCTTCCCGCCGTCACCGGGGCTGGAGCCGCGCGGCCTCCTCGAGCTCCTGCTGGCCATCGAGGCCCACCACGGCCGCGCGCGCGGCGTGGCGCAGGGCCCGCGCACCCTCGACCTCGACCTCCTCCTGTTCGGGCAGCGGCGGATCGCCGAGCCCGATCTGGTGGTGCCGCATCCGCGCCTCGGCCACCGGGCGTTCGTGCTCGCCCCGCTGCTCGATCTGGTCGGCGCCGCGCAGCCGGTGTCGCGGCTGTGATCCGCGCGCGGTCGCCTCAGACCTTGAGCTCGCGGCGGCGCAGGAGGCGGCGGATGTTGCCGTGGTGCTTGGCGATGACGATGGCCGAGCCGCCGACGGCGAGCACCAGGAGCGGCGCGGGGCGGCCCAGCAGCGCGGCCGCGGTCGGGATGGCAAGGGCCGCGGTCAGCGAGCCGATCGAGACGATGCGCGTGGCCGCGTAGAGGACCGCGAACAGGCCGCCGCCGATGGCGATGAGGATCGGATCGGCGACCAGGAAGACGCCGAGCGCGGTGGCCACACCCTTGCCGCCGCGGAAGCGCAGCCAGACCGTGAAGCAGTGGCCGATGATGGGCGCGATGCCGAAGGCGGTGAACAGAAACGGGGCGAGTCTCCCGGACAGCGGCACGCGCGCCGGCAGATCGGCCAGACGCCACACCAGGAGCGGCACGGCGCCCTTGAGCGCGTCGAGCACGAGGACGAGGATGCCGAGCTTGCGGCCGACCGTGCGCGCCACGTTGGTGGCGCCGATGTTCCCGCTCCCCTGCGTGCGCACGTCCACGCCGCGCAGGCGCCCGATCAGGTAGCCGGTGGGGATCGAGCCGACCAGATAGGCGGCCAGGACCAGGCCTCCCGCGGCGAGCTGGCCGGACGGCGCCCCGTTCATGGCGCCTCCGCGGCGGCGCGCGCGATGGAGCGCTCCTCGCCCCCCCACCATCGCCGCACCTGCTCGAGGATCGACGTGCGCGGGAGCTCGCGCGGCAGGCTGCTCACGAACGCGCGGCCGTAGGCGCGCCCGAGCAGGCGGCCGTCGAGCACGGCGGCGATGCCGCGGTCGTCGCGCCGCCGGATGAGGCGGCCGAAGCCCTGGCGAAACGCGAGCGCGGCCTGTGGCAGGTGCAGGTCGAGGAACGGGTCGCGGCCCTCCTGGGCCAGCTTCTCGGCGCGCGCCGCGGTGAGCGGATCGCCCGGCGATGCGAACGGCAGCTTGTCCATGACGACGAGCGACAGCGCCGGGCCCGGCATGTCCACGCCCGACCAGAACGTGCCGGTGGCCAGCAGCACCGAGCCCGGGCGCGCGCGGAAGCGGTCGAGCAGCGCGGCGGCCGGGGCCTGGCCCTGGACGAGCAGCGGATAGGGGCAGCGCTCGGCCAGGCGCGCCTCCGCCTCGCGCAGGGCGCGGTGGCTGGTGAACAGGACGAACGCGCGCCCCTCGGTGATGTCGAGGAGCTCGGCGATGCGGTCGCACGCCGCCGCCAGAAACTCGGCCTCGCCAGGCGGCGGCAGGTCGCGCGGCACGTAGAGCATCGCCTGGCGCGCGTAGTCGAAGGGCGAATCCACCCGCGCCTCGTCGCACACGTCGCCGGGCAGGCCGAGCCGCTCGCGCACGTAGTCGAAGCGGCCCGCGCAGGTCAGGGTCGCGGACGCGAACACCGCGGCCGGGACGCGCGCGAGGACGTGGTCGCGCAGGATGGGCGCCACGTCGACCGGAGCGGCGCGCAGGAAGATCTGGCGGCCGCGGCTCTCGGCCCAGCTCACGCTGCGCCCACCCGGCGCCGGATCGGCCAGGGTGGCGAGCGCGTCGCGCACGCCGTCGGCGCGCCGGGCCATCGCCAGCCACTCCTCGCGCGCGGCGCGGCCCGCCTCGTCGGCGCCGCCGCGGGCCTCCTCCTCGGCCGCGCCGGCCGCGCGCAGGGCGGCGGCCTCGAGCGCGCCGTCGAGCCCGAACCAGGCAGCCTGCACATCGGGCGACGAGAACAGGCCCTCGGGCAGGGCCACGCGGGAGGCGTCGCCCATGATCGGGGCCAGCGCGCGCCACACCGCGCCGAAGAAGTCGGCCGCCGCGCGCTCGAGCAGGCCTGACAGGCGCATCGCCTCCATCGGGAAGCCGGCGCGAGCGAGCGCGTCGCGCAGGTCGCGGGCCAGGAGGCCCAGCCGCACGGTCGACACGCCGACGCTGAAGTGCTCGGTCATCACGTCCTCGAGCAGGTGCGCCTCGTCGAACACGACCGCGTCGTGATCCGGCAGCACACGGGCGCCGGGATGGGCGGCGCGCAGCGCCAGGTCGGCGAAGTAGAGGTGGTGGTTGACGACCACGATGCTGGCCTTCTCCGCGCGCCGTCGCGCGAGGGTGACGAAGCAGGACTCGAAGTGAGGGCAGCGCCCGCCCAGCCGGGTCTCGGGCGTGACCGTGAGCCGCTCCCACCACGGGCTGTCCTCGCCGAGCGCGCCCATCTCGGCCCGATCGCCCGTCTCGGTGGCGACCATCCAGGAGCGGATATCGTCGATGGCGACCCGCTCCGAAGCCTCGTCGCCGAGCGCGGCCGCGTAGAGCTCGAGCTCGGCGGCGCGTCTCCGGCACAGGTAGTTCGACACGCCCTTGAGCGTGGCCCAGGCGATCGGCTGGCCGAGCGCGCGCGCGGCCAGCGGCAGGTCCTTGCGGGTGAGCTGCTCCTGCAGGGCGCGGGTGCCGGTCGACACCACGACGCGCAGCCCGCTGCGCGCGGCCGGCAGGAGATAGGCCAGCGTCTTGCCGGTGCCGGTCCCGGCCTCGCAGAGGAGCGGCCGCCGGTCCTCGAGCGCGGCCTCGACCGCGCTGGCCATCGCGCGCTGCTGCGGCCGGTCCTCGTAGAGATCGAGCGCGCGCGCCAGGCCGCCGCCAGGAATCAACAGACCGTCGGCGTTCATCGCCGGCTCGCCTTCTCGGCGTGGCCGCTCTGGCCGAATCTGCCCTCGAGCGCGCTCCACACCGCGGCGGGCGCGACGCCGCTGCCGACCAGGCCGACCAGGACGAAGTAGAGGAGGTCGGCCGCCTCGTGCGCCACGCGATCCTCGTCCGCGCCGGGGCCGGCCGCCAGCTCGGCGCAGAGCTCGCCCGCCTCCTCGGTGATCTTGGCCGCGATGGCATCCGGGCCGCCGGCCAGGAGCGAGGCGGTGTAGCTCCGGGCGGGCGGCGCGCCTCGCCGCGACAGCAGCACCGCGTGCAGGCGCTCGAGGACGGTCACCGCCGCGCCGGTCGGCCCCGCGTCCTCGACCCACGCGTCAGAAGCCGCCGTCGACAGAGTCGCGCTGGACGCCGCGCTCGCGGCCGGCCCGGCTTCCCGGGCGCGGTCCTCTCCTGGGCGAATCACGGCGTCGGTCGGTCCCGCGCTGTGCGCCGAGTCCCCGGCCGCGCGGCCCTCTCCTGCGCGGGTCGCGTCGCCGGTCGGCCCCGCGTTCTCGCCGGCGTCGTCGCCGGCCGCGCTGTCCGCCGCGCGGCGGAAGAAGCAAGACGGCCGGCCGGTGTGGCAGGTCGGCCCGGCCGGCGCCGCCACGACCAGCAGCGCGTCCCCGTCGCAGTCGATCCGGATCTCGCGGACCGACAGCGTGTGACCCGACGTCTCGCCCTTCTTCCACAGGCGCTGGCGCGAGCGCGAGAAGAAGTGCACGAAGCCGGTCGCGGCCGTGGCCGCCAGCGCCTCGGCGTTCATCCAGCCGAGCATGAGCACCGCGCCGGTGTCGACGTGGCAGACGACGGCCGGCGCGAGCCCGCGGTCGTCCCACTGCACGGCCGCCGCCAGCCCGCTCGCCGGCCCGCCCGTCATCGCGCTTCGCCTCCCTCGAGCAGCCGGACCGGCACGCCGCGGCTGGCCAGGTGCGCCTTGGCCTCGGCGATGGTGTGCTCGCCGTAGTGAAAGATCGACGCCGCCAGGACCGCGTCGGCGCCCCCGCGCACGAAGCCGTCCACCAGGTGCTCGAGCTCGCCGACCCCGCCCGACGCGATGACCGGGATGGAGACCGCGTCGACCACGCGCCGGGTCAGCTCGAGCTCGTAGCCCAGGCGCGTGCCGTCGCGGTCCATGCTGGTCAGGAGGATCTCACCCGCGCCCAGGTCGGCCACTTTTCGGCACCACTCGATCGCATCGAGCGCCTCCGGCGTGCGCCCGCCGTGACTGTACACCGCGTAGTCTCCGCCCGGCTGGCGCCTGGCGTCGACCGCGACCACGATGGCCTGGGCCCCGAACCGGCGCGCGCACTCGGCCACCAGCTCAGGCCGGCGGATGGCCGCCGTGTTGATCGCCACCTTGTCGGCCCCGGCCTCGAGCAGCCGGCGCGCGTCCTCGACCGAGCGCACGCCGCCGCCCACGGTCAGCGGGCAGAACACACAGTCCGCGGTGCGCGCCACCACGTCCACCATCGTGTCGCGGCCCTCGGGCGAGGCCGAGATGTCGAGGAAGCAGATCTCGTCCGCGCCCTGGGCGTCGTAGGTCGACGCCTGCTCCACCGGATCGCCGGCGTCGCGCAGCTCGAGGAAGCGGATGCCCTTGACCACGCGCCCATCGCTGACGTCGAGGCACGGGATGATCCGCCGCTTCAGCACCGCGCGGCCTCCCGGGCCTCGGCCACGGTGAAGCGCTTCTCCAGGAGCGCGCGCCCGACCACCGCCATGGCGATGCCGGCGGCGGCGAGCGCGCGCACGTCGTCCAGCGAGCCGATCCCGCCCGACGCGATGACCGGCACGGGCACGGCGCGCGCGAGCGCCGCGGTGGCCTCGACCGCAGGGCCGGATCCCGTGCCGTCGCGCGCCACGTCGGTGTAGAGGAGGGCCCCGGCGCCCCACCCTGCTGCGCGGCCGCCCAGCTCCTCGGCGCGCACCGTCGCGGCCTCCGTCCAGCCCTCGATGGCGACCACCCCGTCGCGCGCGTCGACCGCCGCGATGATGCGCCGCGGGAACGCCTGGCACAGCTCGCGCACCAGGTCGGGCTGGCGCACGGCGGCGGTGCCGAGCACGGCCCAGCTCGCGCCGGCCGCGAACACCGCCTCGACGGCGGCGCGGTCGCGCAGCCCGCCGCCGACCTGCACCGGCACGCCGGCCGCCGCCGCGGCGCGCACGATCGCCTCCACGGCGGACCGCGCCTGCGGCGCGCCGGAGAACGCGCCCTCCAGGTCGACCACGTGCAGCCGCTCGGCCCCGGCGGCGGCCATCTCGGCCGCGAGCAGGTCCGGCCGGTCGGCGTAGACCGTGGCGCTGCCCAGCTCGCCGCGCACCAGCCGCACCGCCTTGCCGCCCAGGAGATCGATCGCCGGGATGACGATCACCGCGCGTCCTCGACGAAGCTGGCCAGGAGGCGCAGCCCGACCGACTGGCTCTTCTCCGGGTGAAACTGGCAGGCGAACAGGTTGTCGCGCCTGACCGCCGCGCAGAACTCGCCCCCGTAGTCGCATGTCAGCGCGACCAGCCCCGGATCGGCCGGCGCCGCGCAGTAGGAGTGAATGAAGTAGAAGTGGGCCGTCTCCGCCACGCCGGCCATCAGCCGGTCGCGGCGTCCGTCGCGGCCGCGCACCTGGTTCCACCCGATGTGCGGCACCTTGAGGCCGCCCGCGCCGCGGAAGCGGACCACCTTGCCGCCGAGGACGCCCAGCCCGGCCACCGGTCCGTGCTCCTCGCTCTCGTCGAACAGGATCTGCAGCCCGAGGCAGATGCCGAGGTAGGGGCGGCCCGACGCCACCGCCTCGCGCACCGCGTCGTCGAGGCCGCGCCGCACCATCTCGGCCATGCAGTCGGCGAACGCGCCCTGCCCCGGCACCACGACCAGATCGGCGCGCCTGACCGCGTCCGGATCGGCGGTGAGCCGGGGCGCGCCGCCCACGTGCGCCAGCGCGCGCTCGACCGAGCGGAGGTTTCCCGAACCGCTGTCCACCACCGCGATGCTCGGCCTGGCCAACCGACACCTGCTCAGGCGGAGAGCGTTCCCTTGGTCGACGGCACCTGGCCGGCCAGCCGGTCGTCGATGCGCGATGCCGCGTCGCACGCCCGCGCGAACGCCTTGAACAGCGCCTCGATGATGTGGTGCGCGTTCTCCCCGTGGTGGAGGACCAGGTGCAGGTTGCACTCGGCCCGGCTGGCGAACGCGGCGAAGAACTCCTTGGCCAGGTCGCAGTCGAAGCTGCCCACCCAGCGCCCCGACAGCCCCTCCACCCGCCACACGAACGCCGGCCGCCCGCCGAAATCGACGGCGCAGGTCACCAGCGTCTCGTCCATCGGGATGGTGGCCGAGCCGTAGCGCACGAGGCCGGCCCTGTCGCCGAGCGCGTCCTTGAACGCGCCCCCCAGCGCCAGCCCGACGTCCTCGACCGTGTGGTGCCCGTCCACCTCGATGTCGCCGCGCGCGCGCACGACCAGGTCGAACAGGCCGTGGCGGGCGAACGCGTCGAGCATGTGGTTGAAGAACGGCAGCGGCGTGTGGTTCTCGCGCTTGCCATCGCCGTCGAGCCACAGCTCGAGCTGGATATCGGTCTCACGCGTCGTCCGGGACACGGTTGCGCGGCGCGGGCCCACGGTCCGTTTATACCCCGGGCC
The DNA here is from genome assembly GCA_035262925.1 of Kofleriaceae bacterium. GTDB lineage: Bacteria > Myxococcota_A > Polyangia > Haliangiales > Haliangiaceae > DATFRY01. The sequence continues at coordinate 22,737 of DATFRY010000378.1, forward strand.
GGCCGAGCCCGGCGAGCACGCCCTCGTACCAGCGCTCGAGCGAGCGGCGGAACGGCCACATCCAGCCGTACGCCGGCCCGGTGAACTGCTCGACGATGTGGTCGCGGAACGACGCCTCGCGCACGTGCGCCGGCCCGTACAGCTCGGCGGTGGCGCGAACGGTCTCGGCGTAGGCCTCGCGCTCGAAGCGGGCCCGGAAGTAGGCCAGCCCGAGCGGCAGCGGGACCAGTAAATAAAGGAAGGCCATCCCGACCAGGCTGAAGCGGCGAAACTGGCGCAGGTGGACGCGCTCGTGGCGCAGGACCAGATAGCGCTGGTCGCGGCTCATGTCCTCCCAGCTGCCGGTGACGTAGACGCTGCGGCCCATGGTCGTGTGATAGCCGTCCAGGTAGGCACGGTTCTGTCCGAGCGTGACGATGACGAGCGCGCGGTGGATCGCGCGCTGGAAGCCCGAGCTCGGCTTGGGAACGACCCGGAAGCCGGGAAACTCGAGCGCAAGCTCACCCATGAGCGCGGACAGACGGTCGCGCACCGCATCGCGGTCGGCCACGCGACCACCATAGCAGCGCGGCGGGAGCGCGGCCCGCCCCTTTACATGAAGCAGCCGGCCCCGTAGCGTCATCGGCTCCCATGGACGCCGGGCATCTCAACGGACCCCAGCGGGAGGCGGTGGTTCACGCCGGCGGTCCGCTCCTGGTCGTGGCCGGCGCCGGGTCGGGCAAGACCCGCGTCATCACCCACCGCATCGCCGACCTCGTCCTCGATCGCGGCGTCGATCCGCGTCACATCGCGGCGCTCACGTTCACCAACAAGGCGGCCGCGGAGATGCGAAGCCGCGTGGCCCGCCTGATCGGCAAGCCGGCGCTCGCCCGCCAGCTCACCATGGGCACCTTCCACTCGCTCGGGCTGTCCATCCTGCAGCGCGAGCGGGCGGCGCTCGGCCATCCGCGCGGCTTCGTGGTCTACGACACCGCCGATCAGGTGGGCGTGGTGCGCGAGATCATGCGCCACACGCGCGGCGGCGAGGACCGGCAGTTCGACGCGCGCTCGATCCTGACGCGCATCTCGCTGGCCAAGAACGCGTTCCGCCCGCCCGAGGAGTACGCGCCGGCCGAAGGCGACGAGTACGACGCCATCACCGCCGAGGTCTATCCGCGCTACCAGGCGGCGCTGCGCGGCTTCGCGGCGCTCGACTTCGACGACCTCATCACCGAGACGGTGCGCCTCCTGCGCGACGACGGCGACGTGCGCGAGCGCTGGGCCAGCGCGTTCCGCCACGTCCTGGTCGACGAGTACCAGGACACCAACCGGTCGCAGCTGCTCCTGGTCGAGGCGCTGGTCGCCCGCCACGGGAACCTGTGCGCGGTGGGCGACGACGATCAGTCGATCTACAGCTGGCGCGGCGCCAACCCGCGCCACATCCGCGACTTCGAGCGCGACTTCCCGGGCGCGCGCGTGGTCGTGCTCGACCAGAACTATCGCTCCACGCCGACCATCCTGGCCGCCGCCAACGCGGTCATCCGCAACAACGGCGACCGGCGCGGCAAGGAGCTGTGGAGCGCGTGCGCCGACGGCCCGCGCATCGCCGCGGTGGTCGCCGTCGATCCGGAGGAGGAGGCCCGCTTCGTGGCCCAGGAGATCTCGCGCCTCGTCGGCGAGGGCCGCCCCTTCAGCGACTTCGCGGTCCTCTACCGCTCCAACATCCAGACCCGCGAGATGGAGACCACGCTTCGCACGGCCCGCCTGCCCTACGTCATGGTGGGCGGGCAGCAGTTCTACGAGCGCAAGGAGGTCAAGGACCTCATCGCCTACCTGCGCGTGGCGCTGTCCGAGCGCGACGAGATCTCGCTGCGACGGATCATCAACTATCCCGCCCGCGGCGTGGGGCCGACCACGATCGAGAAGCTGACCCAGAGCGCGCACGCGCGGCACACCACGATGTGGCGCGCGGTGGTGGACGGCGCGAGCGGTGCCGGCGGTGCGGGCGGCACGGGCGGCGCGGGCGGCGCGGACGGCGCCATCAGGCCGGCGCAGGCGGATGCGCTGGCCGGCCTGGTCGCCGCCATCGCCGAGCTGCGCGATTCGCTCGACAGCGGCGGCGTCGAGGCCGCGCTCCGGCGCCTCATCGAGACGATCGATCTGCACGGCGATCTGCGCGCGGCCTCGCCCAGCGTGAGCGCGGCGCAGCGGCGGGTCGACAACGTGGAGTCACTGATCCGCCTGCTGGTGGCGCACGAGAAGCGCAAGCCGGGCCGCGAGGCGCTGCTCGAGTACCTCCGGTTCCTCTCGCTCGCGACCAGCGATGACGAGGACGCGCGCGATGCCGGCGGCGAGCGGGTCATCCTGACGACCCTGCACGGGGCCAAGGGACTGGAATTCCCGGTGGTATTTCTCATCGGGGCCGAGGAAGAGATCCTGCCTCACGCGCGTTCCCTCATGCCGCACGCCAACGATGTCTCCGATCCTGACCATGTAGCGGACGTCTCCGAGGAGCGGCGACTGGCGTACGTGGGCATCACCCGGGCTCAAGAGATGCTATACGTCACCCGCTGTGCCAGCCGGCGGCGCCACGGGCGACAGGTCCCCTGCACTCCCTCTCGCTTCCTCCTCGAGATCCCCGAGGAGCTGATGGAGCGGCGCGACGTGGCGGCCGAGTCCCGAGAGCCGGTCCACGCAGGCGAGCTCAGCGCATTCTTCCAGAAGTTCGCCGCGACCACGACCGAGTAGCCCGACAACTGCGACGACCGCGAGAGCTGGAGCGATCATGAGACCGAATCTGCGCGAGAGTGTTCTGGCGTCCCTCTTCCTCGTCGCCGCCGCCTGCGGCGGAGGCAAGAAGGACGCGGAGAAGCCGGCCGAGGGCAAGGCGCCGGTAGCGGAGGCGCCCGGCCCGGCAGCGCAGGCGCTGCCGCAGATCCCGAGCGCGCCGGCGCCGGTTCCGGCCACCGTGCTCGCTGCGCTGTCGGTCGGCGATCCACAGGGCCAGCTGACCAGCATGGCCAGCTACGCCGATGCGGTGCAGCCAGGCTTCGGCGCGATGATGGCCCCGGCCCAGCTGCTCCAGGGCGCGGCGTCGGTGGTGGGTGCGCCCGGCCTCGACGGCGCCGACCTGAGCAAGCCGATGCACCTTCTCCTGCTCGACCCGCAGAAGGGCGGAGGGCAGTCGCTGCTGGTGGTGGCGGTGGCCGACGAGCAGAAGATGGCCGGCACGGTCGGCGGCGGCGCGACCATGCAGGTGCACGGCGGCTACGCGGCGATCGGCTCCGGGGCCGCGCTGCAGGCGGCCTCGCCCTACGCCCTCTCCAACCTGGCGAAGACCTCGCCGCCCAAGAACCCGCACGCGACGATCTATGTGAACCGCATCATGGAGTCGTACGGCCCGCAGCTCGACGCGCAGCTGCGCATGTCGATGGGCCAGAATCCCAAGGCGGCCGAGAAGAAGATGGCCGAGGGCCTGGTGACCCTGCTGGGATCGATCGAGCGCATCGAGGGCGACCTCGAGGCCAGCGGACAGGTCGCGACCGCGTCGTTCGCGGTCCACCCCGCGAAAGGCTCGGCGCTGGCCAGGTGGAGCGGGATGCAGAAGCCGAGCGACTACACGGTGGCGTCGCGGCTGCCGGCTGGATCGTGGCTGTTGGTCGCCGCCGGCCGCATCGACTACGGCCCGCTGACCGGCTTCATGAGCGACATGGCCACCGCGCAGGGCAAGCCGGAGATGGCCGAGTGGATGGGCGTGTTCGGCCAGGAGGTGGCGCTCGCGCTCCTCGCCAAGGAGGACAAGACCGTGCGCGTGGCCGGTCTGGTCGCCGTCAGCGACGCCAAGAAGCTGGGCGGGCTCATCTCGGCCTACGTGGCGAAGATGGCCGCGCAGCCCACGCCGATGAACTCGATGGAGGTGACCGCCAAGGCCAACGCCTACAAGACGGGCGGCGCGTCCCTGCACGGGATCACCGTCAAGCCGTCGGCGCAGACGCCGGATGAAGAGAAGAAGGAGTTCGAGAAGGTCTACGGCAAGGCCGGAATCAAGTCGTACTTCGGCGTGGCCGGCGACTGGATGGTCTTCTCGCTCGACAAGGACAAGCCGGCCAAGGGCCTGGCGGCGAAGCTGGTGCAGGGCTCGAAGTCCAAGCAGCCCAAGTCGTCGCTGGCGCAGTCGTTCGAGAAGGCGCTGGCCGACTCGAAGACGCGCAACGAGAGCGGCCTGATGGTGTTCGACCTGTCGGCGGTGGCGTCCGATCCGTCGGCGGCCAAGGGGGCCGAGGTGGCCGTCGGCCTCGGCTTCGAGGGCCCGGTCATGCGCTCGCGCATCACCATCCCGCCCGCGACGCTGCGCTTCTTCGTGCAGCAGCGCATGGGCGGAGGGCAGCCGGCCCAGCCGCCTCCGCCGCCGGCGGCGGGCGGGAAGAAGAAGAAGGCCAGGTAGCCCGGGGCGGCGCGCGCCTCACTCGGCCGCGCTGAGCTTCGACGGCCTGCGCGCGCCGCGGGCGACCCGGCGGCCGGACGACCCTCGGCCGCCGGCGCCCAGCCTCTCGCGGGCGAGCCCGACGTAGCGGGCGTCGCTGTCGCAGGCCACCCAGCGGCGGTCCAGCTCCTCGGCGACCAGCGCGGTCGTGCCCGAGCCGACGAACGGATCGAGGACGAGCTGGCCGGGGCGCGTGCTGGCCTGCAGCAGGCGGCGCACCAGGTCGGCCGGCTTCTGGGTCGGGTGGTGCGTCTTCTCGGCCGTGCCGTTGCACAGGACCGGGATCTCGAGGACGTCGCGCGGCTTGGCGCCGAGCGGGTGCGGCCGCCACCGATCGCGACGGACGCCGCGGCCGTACTGCGACGAGACCGCCTGGACTCGCTCGGGGTAGCGCTCGGTGTGCCGGTTGTACGGCACGCGCACCGCGTCGACGTCGATGCGCAGGCAGTCGGGCTGGCGCAGGTGCAGGATGCTCTCGTGCGAGCGGCCCCAGTCGCGCCCCAGGTTGGCCTTGTTGCGGTAGTACCAGACCAGCCAGCGGCATCCGCCGCGGAACCGCCGCGCCGAGCGCGCCTTCACCTCGGCCAGGATCTCGGAGAAGCCGCACACGTAGGCCGAGCCGCCGGGGGTGAGCACGCGCTCGACCTCGGCCAGCCACCCGTCGCACCACGACACGTAGGCGTCGAGCGAGCCGAGGTCGTCCCACTCCTCCTTGGCCAGGTTGTAGGGCGGATCGGCCACCACCAGGTCGACGCTGCGGTCGGGGGTGGCGGCGAGGAGATCCTCGGCGAGCCCGAGCCACAGCGTCCCCAGCGAGGTGGCGAGCGCGCGCCGCATGGGGCGCGGCGCGGCGCCGAGGTCGGGCGGAACCGGCAGCTCGCGCGGCGCGCGCGGTGGACGTTTCGGCATCGGCTCGGGCATTCTAGCGGGCGTGTCGGACGGGGGCTATTTCGCGCACGAGAGCGCGGTGGTGGACGGGGGCGCGCGGATCGGGGCCGGGACGCGCATCTGGCACTTTGCCCACGTGTGCGCCGGGGCGGTGATCGGCGCGGACTGCACGATCGGCCAGGGCTGCTACATCGCCGGTGTGCGCATCGGAGACGGCGTGCGCATCCAGAATCACGTCTCGGTCTACGACGGCGTCACCGTCGAGGACGCGGTGTTCCTGGGTCCCTCGTGCGTCTTCACCAACGTGGTGAACCCGCGGGCCGAGGTGAGTCGCAAGCACGAGTACCGGCCGACCCTGGTGCGGCGCGGCGCCACGATCGGCGCCAACGCCACGATCGTGTGCGGCGTGACGATCGGTGAGTACGCCTTCGTCGGCGCCGGCGCGGTCGTGCGGCGCGACGTGCCGGCGTACGCGCTGGTGGTCGGGGTGCCGGCGCGCCAGGTCGGCTGGATGTGCGCGTGCGGCGAGCGGCTGGCCGCGGTCGATGCCGGGCGCGACGGGCGGGCGGCGTGCTCGGCGTGCGGCCAGGCCTACCTGGTGTCGCGGGGACGGGTCGAGGCGGACCCGGGCGCGGAGCCGGGCGCGGGGCGCGGCCGGTAGTAGGCCCGCACCTGGTGCCAGAGCTCGACCGGATCGAAGCCGAGCAGCGCGAAGGGGTGCGCACCGCTGCTCTTGAGGCGCTCCTGCGCCGACTGGGCCAGGCCGGCGGCACGGCGGCGGGCCGACGGCGGGACGAAGCGGGCGAGGTTGCGAGCGCTGCGCGTGGCCAGCGCGGCCAGCTGCGCCCCGCCGAGCAGACCGCGCAGCCAGGCGGGGGCCGGGTCGAACACGAGGCGCCCGGCGGTCATCTCCACCGCCAGCTGATCGCTCGGGCCGACCAGGATGCGCTGCCACGCGGCGCGGTCCACGAAGACGCCGATCGAGGGCGGCGCGTAGCGCTCGGCCACGAGCGAGATCACGCGGCCGGTCTGCGCCCGCCACGAGCGCGCCAGGGCCGGACCGGGGAGCGCCTCCTCGAGCCCGAGGTGCGTGGTGACGAGCGAGATGTCGCCGCGCTCGACCACCGCGATGACCGAGGTGTGCACGTCGTCCGGGCGCGAGTCGAAGACGTAGGCGAGGAGCGAGGTCCCGTGCGGCACCAGAAGCTCGAACGTGCGCTGCAGCGGCTCGGGCGCCATCGGCGGGACCAGGTCGAGGAGGCGAGGCTCCAGCCACAGCCCGGCGCCGCTCACGCGCTTGAGCGCGCGCAGCACGGTCAGGCACTGGGCAGGATAGTCGTCGTCGAGCCGCAGCCTGCGATCGATGTCCGCCTGCAGCCGGCCGAGCGCGCCCACCTCGACGACGGCGAGCAGGCCGACTCCGAGCGCGCGCCGCGCCGCGGCCAGGTCGGCCGGCCGCACGCCGGCGAGCCCCACCGTGGCGGGATCGATCGCGCCTCGCCCGGCGCGCACCGCGTGCACCACGCGCCGCGCCTGGTCGACGAACAGGGCGGCCCAGTCGGGCTCTGCCGTGCCGGGCGGCAGGAGCAGGCCGAGCCACCGCGCCAGGTGGCGGCCATCCAGGTCGACCATCTCGATGGCGCGGCTCAGCACGTGGTCTCAGGATAGCGCGACGCCCGGCGCGGCGACGGCGAACGGCCGGCCCAGCGGGGGCGCGCCACGCTCGACGGCAGGAGCGAGCCGAACCATCGGGCCGGCCGCGGGCATCCATGCGGCGCGTCGACCATCTCGATGGCGCGGCTCACCACGCGGCCTCAGGATAGCGCGCCGCCCGGCGCGGCGACGGCGAACAGGCGGACCGCGTGCGCGTCCAGGTCGACGCCGACGGTGCCGCGGACGGACTCGACGGCGTGGCCGCCAAGCGGGTCGCGGAGGACGGCGCCGCGCGGGGCGCGAATCTCGGCCCGCACCGGGTGCGGGGCCGGGTTGCCGACGAACAGCGCGCGCACGGCGCCGCCCGCGTCCTCGAAGACGGAGACATCGACCGGCGGCGCGCCCGGCTCGCGGTCGGCGCACCAGTCCTCGTCGCGGCCGGCCGCGGCAGACAGGTCGCGCGCCAGCCCGTCCACATCGTCGAGCGAGCCGGCCCGCATGAGCCCGAGATGGCGCGGAAGCCGCGCATCCTCGCCGAGCTCGCGATCGAGCTCGTCGCGCGTGGGGCGCTCCGGCCCGGCGATGACCTGGGCGCCGCGCTCGGCCGCGCCGCGCAGCCTCCGCCACAGCGCGCGATCGACCCGCGCCAGGGTGGGCGCGATGTAGATCGAGTGCGCGTCCCACGCGTCGTCGGGCGCGGCCTCGTCGACCAGCGCGAAGGAGACGCCGGCCAGGTCGAGCGCGGCGACGACGGCGTCGATCCAGCAGCGGTAGAGCGCGTCCGCGGGATCGCGGGCGAGCTCGGACGCGCCGCCGGGGCCGAGCTGGCGGGCGAGGATCTCGGTCACCACCGGCGACAGCGGGTCGACCAGCGACGAGGCGATGGCGAAGCGCGACTCGGCCCGGCTCATCACCACCGCGGCACGGCAGCGCCGGCGCAGGCCCGTCCAGCCGAGCTCGCGCAGCGCGCCGAGCAGGGCCGCCAGCCACCCGGCCGGTGCGCGCTCCTCGCCGGTGACCGCGATCGGCGCGCCGTACCAGCGATCGCGATCGACCACCATGAACAGGCCGAGCCCGCGCGCGCCGCCGGCCAGGATCCCGGCCGTCACGTGCGCCTGGTCGTCGGCCGTCATGGGCGGCAGCCACGGCGGCCCGCCCACGCCGACCTCGCACGCCAGCGGCAGCGGGGAGCCGGTGCCGCCCAGGTAGAGCGCGCGCTGCCGCACCTGCCGGTAGTCGCGGGCCGGATGATAGAAGTCGAGGCCGGCCGGACCGCCGGCGGCGCGCGCCGCGGCCGGCAGGTGCACCAGCGCGGGCGGCGACGGCGGGGCATTGTGGAAGCGCGCGAGGTCTGCCAGCCCGGCGTCGTCGAGCGCGCCCCGCACCCAGGCCAGCGCGCGCTCGGTGTACATCTCCTTGAAGCGGACCCACTCGACGCAGCGGGCGGCCGACGCCGGGTCCCAGGCGCGCGGCGCGTCCTGGCCGCCGGCGTGCTCGCGCCACCAGGCCAGCGCGTCCGGGTGATAGTCGTGGTCGAAGGCGCCCAGCCGGAAGAACATCTGCGCCTCGTTGTCGACCTGGAACGCCGCGACCGGACCGGCCGGATAGATGTGCCGGGCGGCCGCGTCGGCGAAGGCGCGCAGCCAGGTCCCGGCCGCGTCGCGAAAGGCGCGCGATGCGTACGACGGCACCGGGAACATGTGCGGCGGCGACGGCATCCAGACCGGCGTGTCGGCCGCCGAGCGCGCCTGCATGGCCGGCGCGCGCACGACCCGCTCCGGGTAGCCGAAGTAGGTCAGCTCCGCGTTGATGTGCGGCCCGGGCTTGAGCACGGCCAGGAGCCCGGCGCGCTCCACCTCGGCGAGAAACGCCGACAGGTCGCGCGCCCCGCTCCAGTCGAAGCGGCCGGCCTCGGTCTCGTGCACGCCCCACGGGACATAGGTCGACACCAGCTCGAAGCCGAGCCGCCGCACGGCGGCCAGGCAGGCGCGCCACGACGACGGCGGGACCCGCCAGTAGTGCATCTCGGCGGCGAAGAAGTCGACCTCGCGCTCGCGTTCGCGCTCGCGGTCGCTGTCACCGTCGCCCTGGCCGTCGCCCGGGGGGGCGCGCAGGCTCAGCCCGCGCGCGCTGAAGGAGGAGCGTGGACGTGCTTCCACGTGGATCCCTCGAGCACGAAGCGGCTCGGGCCGGTGGCCAGGAGGTGGTCGGGCGGGATCGCCAGCGCTGCGCCCTCGCCGCGCGTCATGTAGTCCGGATCCCACGGCAGGAGCAGGGTCAAGCCGGATGGGTCGGCGCAGGCGCGCGGCAGGATCGGGTGCGGCGCCGCCGAGCGCTCGGCGCACAGCGCGATTAGCGCGTCGAGCCCGTCCCGCGCCGCCGGCGCGATGTCGAGGAAGCTGCGGATCTGGGGTGGCGGGAGGTGGAGCTCGCCGGCGCGGGCCAGCGCGTCGTCGGGCGAGACCCACACCGCGTCCTCGATCTCGCGCGCGTCGAGGGTGATCGGCTGAGCGGCCGCCAGCGCCGCGATGTAGAACCGGGCCGAGTAGCGGCGCGGCTCGATCGACGGCGTGATCCAGTGGGCGAAGTAGTGCAGGCCATCGAGTCCCGGCAGCGCCACGCCCGCCTCCTCGGCCAGCTCGCGCGCGGCGGCCGCGCGCAGGTCGTCCTCCCCCGGCTCGGCGATGCCGCCGGGAAAGACATAGGCGCCGGACATGAACGACGCCTTGCGATGGCGCCGGACCAGCAGCACCTCGAGGCCCGCGCCGCGCTCCGCCCGACGGACCAGGATGACGGCGGCCGAATCGCGCGGCTCCGCGGAGGTGGGCGTACCGGCAGGCATGGGCGCAATGGTACATTGCATCGCATGTCCATGTTCGGCTCCGCCATGGGGGATGGCGGTGGCGGCGGCGCCGCTGGCGTCGCCGGCGACGGAGGTAGCGCCGGCGACGGAGATGGCGGTGGCGGCCCGCGCCGCGTGCCGATGCGGGACCTGGCCGCCGAGCACGCCGCGCTGCGCGCGGAGCTCGACGCGGCGCTGGCTCGCGTCCTCGATTCGGGCCAGTTCATCGGCGGCCCCGAGGTGGAGGCGTTCGAGCGCGAGCTGGCCGCGGCGGTCGGCTGCGCCCGCGCGGTCGGCGTCTCGTCCGGCACCGACGCCCTCCTCGTGTCGCTCATGGCGCTCGGCGTCCGGCCGGGCGACGAGGTGGTCACCACGCCGTTCAGCTTCTTCGCCACCGCAGGCGCCATCGCCCGCCTCGGCGCGCGGCCGGTGTTCGCCGACATCGACCCGGCCACGCTCAACCTGGACGCGGCGGCGGCCGCGCGGGCGGTGTCGCCGCGCACGCGCGCGGTCCTGCCGGTCAACCTGTACGGCCGCCTGGCCGAGCTGCCCGACGTCGGCGTTCCGATCCTCGAGGACGCCGCGCAGTCGATCGGCGCCGGGCCTCCGCGCGCCGCGGCCGCTGCGCTGTCGTTCTTTCCGTCCAAGAACCTCGGTGCGCTGGGCGACGCCGGCGCGGTGCTGACCTCCGACGGAGAGCTCGCCGATCGGGTCGCGCTCCTGCGCAACCACGGCGCGCGGCCCAAGTACCACAACCTCCTCGTCGGCGGGAACTTCCGACTCGACGCCATCCAGGCCGCGCTCCTCCGGGTCAAGCTGCCGCGTCTGGCGGCCTGGACCGCGGCCCGCCGCGCGGCGGCTGCTCGCTACCGCGCCCTGTTCGCGAGCGCCGTCGACGCCGACGCCGCGCTGTCCGAGCACCTGGTGCTTCCCCCGCCCTCGCCCGAGCACGTCTATCACCACTTCGTCATTCGCGCGCGCGATCGCGAGGGCCTGCGCCGCCACCTGGGCGCGGCCGGCATCGCCACCGAGGTCTACTACCCCGGCGCGCTCCACCTCCAGCCGTGCTTCGCCGACCTCGGCCACCGGCCGGGCGACTTCCCCGCGGCGGAGGCCGCCGCGGCCGACGCGCTGGCCATCCCGGTGGACGCGGGCATCCGCCCGGCGGCGCAGGAGTACGTGGTCGCCCAGATCGCCGACTTCTACCGCCCGCGCTGACGCCGGCCGCGCATTCACGGCTTCCGCGACTCGACCTCGGCGGGCCCGCCAGGCCGTAGCGTGCCTCCCGGCGCGGCTCCGGCGCGCGTCACGGGCGCACCGGCGCCCGTCACGGGCGCAGCGCGGCCGCCACCTCGCCCGGCGTGGGCGGCGCGTCCTCCTGCCCCCAGGTCGCGGCCGTGTCCTCGCTCGTCTCGTCGTGGCCGTCGACGCCGTTGCCGTCTCCGCCGCGCGGCTCGTGTCCCGCCTCCAGCGCGATGCGCTGGTACGAGCCGCCGTTGGTCGCGCGGAACGCCATCGGCGCCATCTGCGCGCCGTCCGCCGCGTACTGGCTGGCGCGATCATCGGGGTCGGGGCCGTCGACCTCGACGCCCGACTTGTCGAACATCGCGTTGTCGGCCCCGGCATCCGGTGCCTCGTTGCCCACGAACACGATGTCGACGTCGATGACCAGGTCGGTCGCCCCGTCCCAGCGGAACAGGGCGATGGGCTCGGCGATGTCGGTGATGTCCATGATGCGGGTCGCGTCGGCCACGCGCACCATCTCGGCGGCCACCGGGTCGCTGGCCGGCACGAGCGCGTAGTCGGCGTCGCGACCGAAGGCGTCGCGAAAGCCCTCCTCGTCGAGCGCGATCACGATGACCTGACCCGCCGCGATGGTGGATCCGGCGGGAAAGCGCAGGACCGCGTCGCCCCCGCCCACCGCCACGTCGCCGGTGGCGGGCAGGAGCCCGTAGTCGCGGTCGTCGGACAGGAAGTATCCGTCGAGCGACTCGTCGGCGCCCAGCGGGTTGAAGATCTCGACGAACTCCTCCGCGTTGGGCTGCGTCTTCACCTCGCTCAGCAGGAGGTGCACCGCATCGTCGGGCGGAACCTCGCTGTCGGGCGGCGGCGGCATCGCATCGGGGACGGCCGCATCGCGGCGAGGCGGCGCCGCGTCGGGCAGGATCTGGCTCGCGTCCGCCTCTCCCGGCGGCGCGGCTCCGACCGCATCGCCCGGCTCGAACTTGCAGCCGCCCAGCGCGGCGACCGCCGCCATCATCGCCAGGCGCGCTCGCAGCGCGCGGGCCGCTCCCCGTCCTCTGTCCCCCGGTGCCCGCACGATTCCCCGAAGCGGGCCCATGGTAGCGCAGTTCGCGCGCGGTGAACCCCCGGAGGGGCAACCGAACGCGCCGGCGCGGCCGGCCGTCAGCGCACCGCGCACGGGCTGCGCGGACGCGCCGGGTCTCACGACCCGCGCCCCACCACCTCCAGTCATCTCGCGGCTCGGCTCCGGCCGTCGCGCGTCAGTTGGGCTCGGTTCCCAGCCGCGCGAGCGCCGTGCGCGGAAGCGCGAGCGCCGTGCCGGTCGATCGCCGCCGTCCCGTGCTCGCTGCCGCCGAGGCCGACGCCGCCGGCACCGTCACGATCGCCACCGCCGGCGCGGTCTCGCGCGGCGGGTTCATGCGATCCGACGTGTACTCCGTCACCAGCCTGGCGAGCGCGGCAGGGATCTGGTCTGGCTGACCATTCTCGAGCACCTTGCGCAGCCACTCGAGGTAGTCACCCACCTGAGCGAGGTCGTGGATGCGTCCGCGCCCGACGAAGATCTTCGAGTGCCGCGTCTTGTCCGCGTTCTCGTCGCCGACCGACAGCTCCTCGAACAGCTTCTCGCCCGGCCGCAGCCCGGTGAACTGGATCTCGATGTCCTCGCCCGGCACCAGGCCGCAGAGCTCGATCATGTCGCGCGCGAGGTCCACGATCCTGACCGGCTCGCCCATGTCGAGGATGAAGATCTCGCCGCCCGAGCCCATGGTGCCGGCCTGCAGCACCAGCTGGCAGGCCTCCGGGATGGTCATGAAGTACCGCTTCATGTCCGGATGCGTGACCGTGACCGGGCCGCCGCGCGCGATCTGCTCCTCGAAGATCGGGATGACGCTGCCCGCGCTGCCGAGCACGTTGCCGAACCTCACCGTCACGAAGCGCGTGCGCGAGTGGCGCGCCAGCGCCTGCGCGTAGATCTCGGCGACTCGCTTGGTCGCGCCCATGACCGAGGTCGGGTTGACCGCCTTGTCGGTCGAGATCATCACGAACATCGACACGCTCTGCTCGTGGGCCGCGTTGGCCAGGGTGACGGTGCCGAACACGTTGTTGCGCACGGCCTCGTCCGGGTTCCACTCCATCATCGGCACGTGCTTGTGAGCCGCCGCGTGCAGGACGACGTCGGGCCGGTAGGTGCGGAAGGCCCAGCGCACGCGCCGCTCGTCGCAGATGTCGGCCACCAGCGGGACGATGTCCTGAGCCGGGTGCGCCGCGCCGAGCTCGCGGTGGATCTGGAAGAGCGCGTTCTCGGCCTGCTCGAGCAGGATGAGCCGGGCGGGCCCGAAGTGACAGACCTGACGGCAGAGCTCCGAGCCGATGCTGCCGCCGGCCCCCGTCACCATCACGATCTTCCCGCGCAGCTGCTCGCTCAGCGCCGACTGATCGAGGTCGACCGGCGCGCGGCCGAGCAGGTCCTCGATCTCCAGCTCGCGGATGCGCGAGAGGTTCACGTGGCCGCCGACGATCTCGTAGATGCCGGGGATGACCTTGGCCGGGACGTCGTTGCGCCGGCAGATCTCGGCGATGCGACGCATCTCCTTGCCCGCGGCGTCGGCGATGGTGATGAGCGCCTGCTCGGCCCGGTGCTCCTCGCACACCGCCGGCAGGTCCGCGGTCGTTCCCAGCACGCGCAGCCCGTGCAGGACGGTGCCGACCTTGCGCGGATCATCGTCGAGGAAGCCGACCGGCTTGAGGCCGAGGTCGGGGCGCAGGCTCAGCTCCTTGGCCACCAGCAGACCCGCCTGGCCGGCGCCGATGAGGATGGTCTTGGTGCGGCTCGAGCGCGGGAGCCCCGCGGCCCGCCGCTTCTCGTCCGAGCGCTCGCCCACCAGGCGGCGGAACGCGCGCACGCCGGCGATCGCCACGAAGGCGCCCGCGAAGTCGATGAGCGTGACGCCGATGGGCAGCCACACGTGCTCGAGCCAGCGGAACGTCGGCTCGTAGTAGCCGGTCACGAACCGGACCATCAGGAGGAACGCCGCCGCGCATCCGGTCGCGGCGAAGATGCGCGTGGTCTCGCGCAGCCCGACGAAGCGCCACTGGAAGCGGTGCACGCCGAGCAGCACCAGCGAGAGGTACTGCACGCCGACCACGTGCGGCCAGAGGATGGCCACCCGCAGGGCGATCCACTCCGGCGGTCGTCCGTCGAAGCGGAGAAACAGAGCCACCCACAACGCGAGCGACAGGACGACCAGATCGATGATCGCCTGCGTGGTGCGATTGAGCAGCGGACTCAAGCGACCACCCTCGCGGGGTGAGAGCGCTCGCTGGACGGCAGAAAATTGCCGTGAGGCTGTGACGAAGGGCCGCGCGACATCATGGGAAGGGGGGGTATTGATCCGGCGCATCCTAGGACGGCCCTCGCTCGCGAAGCAAATCGGCTCGGCCCATCTGACAGCAGCAAATTAGTGAGAGCAGGATCCGGCTGCGTTCACACTCTGGAGCCAGGTGTACGATGTTGTTCACCCGCGTTGGGGCGGCGCCCGCACTCCGGAGTGGCTACGGCTCAAGCCCTTGATGCGCCCCGAAAACTGGACTAGAAGGCATGTCTCCCACGGGCCAAACTGATTGAACCCAGGGGGCCAGACCGCCGACTAATCCCCGTCGAACCCCTCGCCACTCCCGGAGACGACAGTTGGATTCTCCGCTGCAGCACCAGCAATCATTCGCCGAAGCTGATGAGCAGGTCATCAGCATCGACTTCCGCCGCTACGTCGGCGCGATCCGCAAATACAAGTGGATCATCGCCTCCATTGTGGCGCTCGCCACAACCGGGGCCGTCCTCTACACGAGCCAGCAGACCGAGATCTACGAGGCGACCGCCTCGATGGTCATCGATCCCAAGCTGCCGGACCTCCTCGGCCAGGGGCAGGACATGATGCCCGGGGCCGGGGGGAGCCACACCTCGACCGCCGAGTACTACCGCCAGCAGCGCGAGATTCTCCATAGTTACCAGCTCTGCCGCCGCACCGTCGAGAACAACGACCTTCACCTCAAGTTCTTCTCGGAGGACGAGCGCGAGGACATGACGCAGGAGGAGGTCCTCGACCTGGCGACCCGGCGGCTCCGCGACCAGCTCTCGGTCACCTACCCGGAGCAGGACCGCATCATGTACGTCACGGTCCGGAACGCCGACGCCCAGATGGCGGCCGACATCACCAACGAGCACGTCGATACCTACGTGGCGTGGACCAGGGGCCAGCTCTCGCTCGGCACCCAGCGCGCCTCGAAGTGGCTCGCCACCGAGCTCGAGATGGCCGAGAAGAAGCTGCGCGACGCGGAGACCAAGCTCGTCCAGTTCCAGAAGGCCAACGACATTCTCTCGGTGTCGCTCGAGGACCGACAGAACCTGGTCACCACCAACCTCACCCACTTCAGCGAGGCGCTCAACGACGCGCGCGCCAAGAGCTTCGGCTTCACCGCGACGCTCGAGCAGATGAAGAAGATCGCCACCGCCGATCCGGTCAAGTCGCCGGTCTTCGGCCTCAGCACCACGGCGGCGCTCGAGAGCATCAAGTCGCAGTACTACCTGGAGCGGAACAAGTTCCTCGAGCTCGAGAAGGAAGTCGGGCCCAAGAACATCGAGTACATCAAGCAGAAGGCGAAGGTGGCCGACCTGTTCGCGGACCTCCAGAACGAGGCGCAGCTGGCCGTGAAGACCGTCGAGGCGCAGCTGGCGGCGTCCAAGGCCACCGAGATCTCGTTCGAGGGGGAGATCCAGAAGTTCCGCCAGGAGGCGTTCCAGCTCGGCCCCAAGGTCGTCCAGTACAACGAGCTCCTGCGCGACCGCAAGAGCAACGAGGACAAGTACAACATCCTGGTCAACCGCCTGAGCACGAGCGAGCTGACCAGCCGGCTCGACTCGGTCAACGTGACGCCGCTCGACACCGCGCGCGTGCCCGGCGACTCGGTCTTCCCCAGCATGCGCCGCAACGTCGCGCTGGCGGCCGCGGTGGCGCTGTTCCTGGGCGTGGGCCTGGCGTTCCTGCTCGCGTTCCTCGACCGATCGATCAAGTCCCTCGAGGACGTGCAGGCGACGGCGCAGCTGCCGGTGCTGGGCATCATCCCCATGCTGGGCAGCTCCGACGTGGCGAGCGGCGACGAGAAGTCGCGCGACCTCTACGTCCACGAGCATCCGACCTCGCGCGTGGCCGAGTGCTGCCGCGCGCTGCGCACCAACATCCTCTTCAGCGGGGCAGACCGGGCGCTCAAGACGCTGGTGGTGTCGAGCCCCAACCCGCGCGAGGGAAAGACCACCTCGGTCATCTATCTCGGCACCACGATGGCGCAGAGCGGCCAGCGCGTCCTGCTGGTCGACTCGGACATGCGCCGGCCGCGCCTTCACCAGTCGACCGGGGTGGCGCGCCAGCTCGGGCTGTCGAACCTCATCGTCGGCGAGGTGGACTACGCCGACGTGGTGAAGACGACCGAGATCCCCAACCTCTATGTCCTGCCGTGCGGGCCGCTGCCGCCCAACCCGGCCGAGCTCCTGATGACGCACCGGTTCCAGGTCGTGCTCGAGGAGCTCGGTCGCCGGTTCGACCTCATCCTGCTCGACTCGCCGCCGCTCCAGGCGGTCACCGACGCGGTGGTGCTGTCGCGCCACTCCGACGGCGTGATCCTGGTGGTCAAGGCGGGCAAGACTCTGCGCGAGGACATCACGCGCTCGGCGCGCCAGGTGGCCGGCGTGGACGGCGCCATCGTGGGCGTCATCCTCAACGAGCTCGACCTCGACCAGCGCGGCGGCTACCAGTACTACAGCTACTACGGCTACGGCAAGGACAGGCCCGAGCCGGAGGCGACCTAGTCCCGGTGGGCCGCGCGTCCTGATGCGCATCCTCTATCTCTCGCTCTCGTACGTGCCGTCGCGGCGCGCGTCGAGCATCCAGGTGATGAAGATGTGCGGCGCGCTGTCCCGGCTCGGCCACGACGTGACCCTGGTGGCCAAGGCCGGGCCGCAGGGCGGAGGTGACGGCGACGACTTCGCCTTCTACGGGGTCGAGCCCAGCTTCCGGCTGGAGAAGCTGCCGCGACCGGAGCGGAAGGGGGGCGGCGCGGTCTACGCCGCGGCCATGGCGCAGCGGCTCGCCGCGCACCGGCGGCGGGCGGACCTGGTCTACTGCCGCGATCCGGTCGGCGGCGCCGCGGCGGCGTGGCTGCGCCTCCCGCTGGTGTTCGAGGCGCACGGCCTGCCGGGCGGCAGGCTGCAGCGCGCGCTGTGGCGCCAGATCACCGGGTCGCGCCGCTTCGTCGCCATGGTGGCCATCTCGGATGCGCTGCGCCGGGACATCCTGGCCGGGGGGCTCCTGCCCGGCGGCCGCGACTGCATCGTGGCGCACGACGCGTCGGATGTGCCGGTGCGCCGGCCGGCGGCGGCGTCGCGCGCGCAGGGCGCCCGGCCGCGCGTGGGCTACGTGGGCAACCTCTATCAGGGCCGCGGGATCGAGCTTCTCATCGATGTGGCGCGGCGCATGCCGGATGTGCAGTTCGACATCGTCGGCGGATCGGATCAGGACATCCGGCGCTGGCAGTCGACCGGGCCGTCGGCGAACGTCGTGTTCCACGGCTTTCATCCGCCGAGCCGGCTGGCCGAGTTCTACGGCGAGTTCGACGCCGTGGTGATGCCGCACAGCCGCGAGGGCGTGGTCGGCGCCACCGGGGGGAGCGACATCAGCCGGTGGACGTCGCCGATGAAGATGTTCGAGTACATGGCGTCGGGCGTGCCGCTGGTGGCGTCGGACCTGCCGGTGCTCCAGGAGGTGCTGCGCCACGGCCAGAACGCCGTCATCGCGCGGTCGGACGATCCGGCGGACTGGATGGAGAAGATCCGCGGCCTGCTGGCCGACCCGGCGCTGCGCGTGAGCCTGGCGCGCGCCGCGCAGGATGACCTCGTTCGCAGCTACACGTGGGATGCGAGGGCACGTCACGTGGTTAATCTTCTGCCCGGGATCGGGTCCAACGGCGCGGCCTCGGCAGGCTCGCCGGGGTCACCGGACTCGAGGGGCGCGGGAGGCATCGGGCCGGACTGAGCGAGCACGGCGGCTCGCGGACGCACATTCGAGGATCATGGCGCGTCAGCTTCGACATCGGCACGGACATCACGGTCGACATCACCGTCGATCTCTTGGGCCGCTTCACTCGATCGCGGTCTTCTTCGTGGCGGTCGCCGCCTGCGCGGCCGGGTGCGGCGGCGAGGCCGGCGACAACGGGCCGGCCCAGGTGGCCGCCGGCGCGGTGACGGTGCGCGACGTCATCGCCGCACCGGGACCGGGGCTGGTCCTGTTCGAGGGCCAGCGCTCGCCCGGCCTGGCGCCGCGCGCGCGGCCGCAGGCGCCGGTCACCATCGAGCCGGCGCTGCCGCCCGGGCTGTCGCTCGACGCGGCGACCGGAGCGGTGCGCGGGGCGGCGCGCGGCGCGGCCCCCGGCGCGGTCCACGTACTGCGCGACGCGCGCGGGGCGACCAGCACGCTGTGGGTCGAGGTGCTGGCCCGGCCCGATCCGAGGATCAGCCGCTTCGCGTCGCCGGCCGGCAGCGATGACAACCCGGGATCGATCGAGCGGCCGTTTCGCACGGTGACGCGGGCGGTGCGCGACCTCGGCCCCGGGATGACCCTGTTCCTGCGCAAGGGCGTCTATCGCGAGTCGGTGGAGCTGCGCAAGCTGGCCGGGACGGCGTCGGCGCCGATCCAGATCCGCTCGTACCCGGGCGAGCGCGCGGTCATCGACGCCTCGCAGTCGATCTTCGCGGACAGCCCCGGGCGGGCCTGGCAGCGCGCGAAGGAGCCGGGCGCGCACGCGGACGAGTGGGTGTCGACCCAGGCCTACTCGACCAGGGGCAAGGACAGCGCGAGCCGCGGCGCGTTCCTCGACCGCGAGCACTACACGCGGCTCCTGACCTACAGCCGGCTCGAGGACCTGCGGGCGGGCAACCAGACGTGGGACGAGATGGCGGGCGACGACGCGCGGCCGGGGCCGCGGGTCAAGGCCAGCAAGCGGCACCCGGCCGAGCCCGGGCGCGAGCGCCTGCCGTGGACCTACTTCGGGCCCGGCATCCACTTCGACAAGCAGACCGGGCGCATCCACATCCGCCTGTCGCCGACGCGCCACGGGGTGGGCGGCATGGAGGAGTACCGCGGACCGACCGACCCGCGCCGCGTGCGCCTGTCGATCTCCAGCCGCACCGACCGCGCGCTGGCCATGCTCGGCTGCGAGCACGTGCGCGTGTCCGACGTCGGGCTGTGGCACGGCGGCGACGAGACGGTGCGCGTGCAGGGCAGCTCGGACGTCCAGCTCGACCACATCGAGGTCCGGGCCGCCACCTACGGCCTCGTCATCGGTGAGTCGGAGCGGGTGCACGTCCTGCACAGCCACCTCGAGGGCGGCATCCCGCCGTGGAGCTTCCGCAGCGACTTCAAGGGCTCGTACAAGATCGACGCGCCCCGCGACCAGGACGACGACGACGAGCCCGGCGACAAGGACGGCAACGGCAAGGACGGCAACGACAAGGACGGCAAGGACGACGACGACAGGGACGAGGGCGGACCCGGGCCCGGCGGCGGCAAGGGTGCGGACCGCCCCGAGACCAACAACCTGGTGCGCAAGACGCAGCGCGCGCTCCTGTTCATGGCGCGCCACAACGTGGACGTCGAGGTGGCGTACTGCGACATCGAGGACGGCCACGACGTCTACGTCTCCGGCACGCGCACCGACTTCCACCACAACCACATCCACAACATCCACGACGAGGCGCTCTATCTGCAGACGGCGCCGGACGAGGCCGGGTTACGCGTGCACCACAACGTGGTCGAGAAGGTGCTCTCGGGGGTGAGCTTCTTCGGCAAGGGGACCGGGGCGCGCTACATCTACCGCAACATCCTCGACCTCAGGCTGCCGACGGCGGGGCACCGGCCGAGCGCGGGGCGCGGCCGCGACGCCTGGCGCTACGGCCACCCGTTCAAGAACACCGGCAACCTCGGCACCACGTACTTCTATCAGAACACCGTCCTGATCAACCGGCCGCAGAAGACGCCGTTCCTCCAGTTCAGCGCGTTCGGCAAGGACCGGAGTCAGATCGGGCAGCGCTGGTTCCTCAACAACGTGTTCGTCGTGCTCCAGCCCGGCCCCGACTTCGACCAGGCCCTTTCGTTCGTCCCGCCGCCGGACTATCTGGCGCTCCGCGGCCAGGGCGGCCAGCCGTTGCTCCGCTCGGACGGCAATCTCTGGGTCCGCGTCGGTTCGCACCAGCGGCCGCTGTTCCGCTGCGCCGAGCGCAAGGGCGCGCCCGCCTGCGGGAAGGAGAAGTACTGGCGACTGGCCGAGCTCACCGCCAGCACGCCGGGCTTCGAGGCCCACAGCCGCGAGACCGACCGCCCGGCCTTCATGCGCGCCCCCAGCCTCGAGCGCCCCGGCGCCGGCGACGACCTTCGCCCCGGACGAGGCAGCCCCGCCCGCGCCCTCGGCATCGCCCTGCCCGCGGCGCTGCCCGATCCGGACCGCCGCCGGGTCGATCGCCCCGACGCCGGCGCCCTCGCAGCCGGCCAGGCGCCTCTCCGCGTCGGAGTGGACGCCGGCCTCGTGTACTGACGCGAGGCGGAAGCTTCAGCTCGGCGCGAGAGGCACCGGGGCGCCGTCTCGCTCGAGCGAGGCCTGGGCCGCGGCGAGCACGCGGACGCTGCGCAGGCCGCTCGCGCCGTCGGTGCGCGGAGTCGCCCCCGTGCGGATGCAGTCCAGGAAGTGGTCGAGCTCGAGGGCGAGCGGCTCGGCCATCGGCACGTGCGGGATGTGGATGTCGCCCTGGCGCAGGGTCAGGTACTCGGCGTACTGCGAGAAGGCCGGCGGGCGGTCGTAGCCCTTGTCGTAGATGCGCAGCTTCTCGCTCGCCACGTCGTCGAACTCGACCATCTTGCGCGAGCACACCAGGGTGAGGCAGCGCTCCTTGCGCGGGTCCAGCCACGACAGATGGATGTGGGCCATCTGCCCGCGCCCGTACTTGAGCGTCACGAACACCACGTCCTCGACCCCGGCCTGGAGGTAGCTCTGGCCGCGCGCCGACACGCTCTCCGGCACCTCGCCGCCCAGGAGGAAGTCGATCATCGACAGGTCGTGCGGCGCGAAGCTCCACAGCGCGTTCTCGTCGCTGCGCAGCCGGCCGAGGTTCACGCGCGTCGAGTACAGGTAGTAGAGCTGCCCGAGCTCACCCGAGGACAGGAGGTCGTGCAGCCGCAGCACGGCCGGGTGGTACAGCATGAGGTGCCCGACCGCGAGGACGCGCCCGGCGGCGGCCGCGACCGACACCACGCGCTCGGCCTCGGCCACGGCGAGGGCCAGCGGCTTCTCGACCAGGACGTGTCGCCCGGCCGCCAGCGCCCGCGCCGCCTGGTCGCCGTGCTCGCGCGCCGGCGTGGCCAGCACCACCGCGTCGATCGCCGGATCGGCCAGCACCTCGTCGAACGAGCGCAGCGCGCGCGCCGAGGGCGCGAGCCGGCCCGCACGCCCCAGCGCCTCCCCGTCGCTGTCGCACACTGCCACCAGGCGCGCCCCGCGCCGCGAGGCGGCCACCCGGACGTGGTGGATGCCCCAGTAGCCGCACCCCACGACCGCCAGCCCGACCTCCCGTGTGGCCGCCATGGCCGGGTCCGGCTCCGATCAGGCTCCGCGAGCCGCGCGTCGGGGTTCGAAAGCTCGCATCAGGTCACACCGTCCGCCCACCGACACCCTCCGGGAACGCGCACGCAAGCAGCGCCAGGCAAGGCCGGACAGGCCAACAGCGCCGGCCAGCCCGGAGTATCGCCCAGTTTCGACCTGGCCAGCGGCGAAAGTCGAATCAGAAGGCGGCGATGAGGCCGAGCACGGCCTCGTGGCGGATGTACGACGGGTCGTCCATCTCGGCGGTGCGGA
>DATFRY010000379.1:0-2992 GCA_035262925.1 Kofleriaceae bacterium
CAGGGCGCCTTTGCCCTCGGCGATCGCCTGCCCGGGGCAGGCGCCATCGTCCGCATCGGCGGTCGCTCGGTCGACTTCGAGAACCCCGCCGCGGGCCGCGTCGAGCGCCTCGCGCTGGACGAGAAGAAGGCCCCACCTGCCGCGCCGGCGGGCGATCGGACGCCGGCGGGCGAGGAGCAGCGGCCTGATGCGCGCAGGCACGAGCGCGCCGGCGCCGACCCGGCGCTTCAGGCCCAGCTCGACTCGGGCGTGCGCGCCATCGACGAGACCACCTTCGAGGTCGACCGCAAGCTGGTCGAGGACGTGCTGGCGCGCCCGCAGGCGGCGGCGCGCGGCGCGCGCATCGTCCCGCGCGCCGATGGGTTGCGCGTCTTCGCCGTGAAGCCCGACTCGGCTCATGCCCGCCTCGGCCTCCGGAGCGGAGACATCATCCACGCGGTCAACGGCATCGACCTGTCCAGCGCCGACAAGATGCTCCAGGCCATCACCCAGCTGCGCAACGAGTCCAGCATCGCGCTGTCGATCACGCGGCGGAGCG
The DNA here is from genome assembly GCA_035262925.1 of Kofleriaceae bacterium. GTDB lineage: Bacteria > Myxococcota_A > Polyangia > Haliangiales > Haliangiaceae > DATFRY01. The sequence goes on from DATFRY010000379.1 coordinate 539, forward strand.
AGCCGGTCACCCTGAACTACAGGGTGCGCTGAGCACCGCTCCCGATCAGGAGGTGGCGGTCGCATCGGGCCGAGCCGCATCGATCGCGCGCCGAGCCGAGCGCCGCGAATGCGACCGCCGCTGGGCGCGCGACTACACTGGAGGCATGGAGGAGGGCATTCCGCGCGAGCGGACAGCCGAGCAGGCTGCCATCGAGGTCCTCCTGGTCGAGGACGACGAGAGGCTCGCGCGCCTGACCGCCGGCTACCTGGAGAGCCACCACGTGGTCGTGACCCGCGTCGCCAGCGGCCCGGAGGCGCTGCGCGAGGCCGGTCGCCGCCGCCAGGACGCCGTGCTCATCGATCTCGACCGGCCCGCCACCGGCGGCATCGCGCTCTGCCGCGAGCTGCGCCGGCAGAGCGGCGTGCCGATCATCCTGTTGACCGCGCGGGCGGGCGAGGCGGAGCGTGCGGGCGTTCGCGAGGCGGGGGCCGACGATGTGATGAGGGCCCCGTACTCGTCGCGCGAGCTCCTGTCGCGGTTGCGCGCGGCGGTCCGGCGCGCGCGCGGCGAGGCCAGCCCGCCGCCCGACCTCGTCCAGGTCGGCGCGGTCACTCTCGAGCCGGCGCTCCTGCGGGTCACGCTGAACGGCGCCGAGATCCAGCTCACCGGCTACGAGTTCGCGCTCCTCCACTCGCTGGCCCGGCATGCCGGGCGGGTGCTCAGCCGCCAGCAGCTGCTCGACCTGGCGCGCGGCGCGGAGGACGCGTTCGATCGCTCCATCGACACTCACATCTCGCGGCTGCGCCAGAAGCTCGGCGACGACGCCCGGCGACCCCAGCTGCTCAAGACCATCCGGGGCGCCGGCTACATGCTGGGCGAGTCGGACGACTCCTGATCGCGCGGCGGAGCGCGAGGCGGAGCGCGCGGCCCGACCATGGGGCGCCCGGTCACCGCCGCGGGCGGCCGAGCTGTCGCCTGCTCGGCTGGGCCGGTTTTCCAGCCCGCGCCCGGCGGGTGGGGCGCGCCGCGCGGCCCAGGCCATCGAGCATCGCGCCCACCGCGACGGCCCACCGGCGATCGATCGACGCGCGCGACCTGCCCATCCGCCCGGTCACCTCGGCCGCGGCCAGGCCCTGCATCAGACAGAACAGGGCGTGCGCGATGTCGGTCTCGTCGCCGGCGAACAGGCCCGCGCCGATGCAGCGGCGCACGCGCCCGACGATGAGCTCCCTGACCTCGGCCCCGGCCTTGAGCTCGGCCGGTCCGGGGTCGAAGTCGGCGAACGGACGCGAGAACATGAGCTCGACCATGACCTGGTTCTCGCGCACGAAGACGCGGAAGGCGTCGGCCAGGGCGGCCACGTCGGCGCGCGGGTCGCCGGTCTCCTCGAGCGCGCCGAACTGCTCGCCGAGCCGGCGGAAGCCCTCGAAGAAGACCTCGCGCACCAGGCCCGCCTTGTCGCCGAACAGCTCGTAGACCGCCGGCGTCGAGGTCGACGCCTCCTGCGCCACCTTGCGGGTGGTGAAGCCGGCCAGGCCGCCGCTGGCCAGCATGTCGATCGCCACGCTCAGCACGCGGTCGCGCAGCTCGCGGGTGCGCTGCTTGGCCCTCGGCACGGCGCGATGGTATCACCCGGCCAGGGCGGCCGGGTCCGGCTCACCCGACCAGCTCGGCGCTGTCCGCCTCGATCGCGGCCCGGATCGCCTGCACGATCGGCTCGCGCACGCGCAGCTTGGTCGCCGCGTGCGCGTTCGCGTCGAGCCGGGCCAGCTCGACCGCGACGCCGCGCGCGGTGTCGGCCAGCTCGGCGGCCGGCACCACGCGATCGAGGAAGCCGGCCGCCACCGCGCTGTCCGGCGCGTACACCTCGGACAGGAGGACGGCGCGCTGGAAGTGGGCCGGCGCCAGGCGCTGGCGGCAGATCTCGATGCCCGCGCGCGGCATGGTCAGCCCGATCGACACCTCGTTGGCGGCGATCCGGTGCGGACCGGCCGCGCCGACGCGGTAGTCGCCCGACAGCAGCAGGAAGACGCCCATCGCCACCGCGTGGCCGCTGCACGCGATCACCAGAGGCCGCGGGAAGGACAGCAGGCGCGCCGACAGCTCGAAGCCCGCCCTGACCATGGCGATCGCCTCGGGGCCGCCCGACCGCAGCGTGCGCAGGTCGAACCCGGCCGAGAACACCCCTGCCCTGCCCGCCAGCACCACGGCCGCGCGATCCGCGAGCGCGCGGTCGAACGCGCCGCCGAGCTCGGCCAGGAGCGAGCCCGACAGGGCGTTGACCTTGCCGTCGTCCATGGTGATGGTTGCGATGGAGTCGGCGAGCTTGTACGCGACGTGTCCGGCCATGATCGATCCCTCCCGGTTGCGAGTCGGCCGCACGGTATCGTGACGATGTTACGGAATCAAGACACGATTCAGGCGGTCTCCACCTCGACCAGGCCCAGCTCGGCGGCGGCGGTCTCGCGCATC
>DATFRY010000380.1:0-2671 GCA_035262925.1 Kofleriaceae bacterium
TGCCTGAGCCCGCAGCTCGCGCGCGCCCAGGGCGCCCCCACTGCGCTCATCGAGTACCTCTTCGTCGTGGTGCTGACCATGGCGATCACCGCCAGCCTGAAGGTGATCGGCGCGCTCCTGGTCGAGGCGATGGTCCTGGTGCCCGCGGCGGCCGCTCGCAACCTGGCCCGCAGCACCCGCGGCTACCTGGCGTGGAGCGTCGTGCTGGCCGTGGTGACCGGCGTGGCTGGCCTCGCGGTGTCGACCTTGTGGCGGGTGCCGACCGGGGGAGCGGTCGTCCTCGCGCTCTGCCTCTGCTTCTTCCTGACCTTGCCCGCCCGCGCCCTCCGCCGGGCGTGACCGTCGGGTCGACTCCTCGCCGGGCCCGGGCCGCTGACACAGCGTGCAACTCGTGGCGGAACGATGCGTTTCGCCGCGGCCTGGCGCGAGGCCGGATGAAATGCGCCGCCTTGCGGGCGACGGGCGCGTCCGATCGGGCGGCATGTCGCTTGCTCGATGGCTCCCGCGAACGCGCGGCCACACCGGCCGCGCACCGACGGGAGGTACTCATGCGCAATCGACACATGTCTCGCATCGCACTCGGGGCGCTCGCCGCGCTCGCGCTCGCCTCGCTGGCCGCCTGCATGCAGGACGAGGAGCTCGGCGCCGCGACCGACGACGAGCAGGGCGAGGTCGCCGCGGGCGACCAGGCCGAGAGGGCCATCGACCGGACGAGCATGTCGGAGCTCGATCAGATCGACGAGGTCGCGGTCTGGGACGAGGGCCGTCCGATGACCGCGGCGCTGACCACCGGACGCGCCCGGGTCGGCTGGTCGGCCGCCGGCATCGACATCTGCGGCGACGGCTGCTTCCTCTGCTTCTACCCCAACGCCTATGACAAGGTGTTCCACGCCGGGCACATCGTGAACGTGGTGGCCATCTGCGGCGACGCGGCCTGGGTGAGGGACAACCACGGCAACGACGGCATGATGCGCAAGGACGCGCTCTACAACTACTGACGGCGATAGGCCGCGCGGCCGCCGCCGGGGTCGCGGTCGTCGCGTCACACCGCGCGGGCCGCGGCGCGACCCTTCCTACTTCGACGCCCGCGCGGCCGGGGGCGGCTTCGCCGGCGTCGCCACGCCGCCGGTCAAGCTGACCAGCCAGGCGTGGATGAGCCGGATGTCGTCCGGCTCGAGCTCCTTGCCCAGCTGGTGGCGCGCCATCATCGCGATGGCGGTGTCGAGGTTGGAGACCGACCCGTCGTGGAAGTAGGGGCCGGTCTTCTCCACGTTGCGCAGCGGCGGCACGCGAAAGACCATCCAGTCGTCGGAGCGCCGCGTGATCTCGAAGCGCCCACGGTCCCGGCTGTCGGGCCACGCCTTCACCAGGCCGAGCTTCTGGAACATGGTGGCCCCGACGTTGGGGCCGAAGTGGCAGGTGACGCAGCCGACCTCGACGAAGCGGTTGAAGCCGGCCCGCTCGTCGCCGGTCAGCGCGGAGCGCTCGCCCTCGAGGTAGCGGTCCCAGCGGCCGCGGCTGACCAGCGTGTCCTCGTAGGCGGCCAGCGCGCGGGCGACGTTGTCGAACGAGACCGGCTCCTTGCCGCGGAACGCGGCCGCGAACCCGGTGGCGTAATCCGGCACGGCGCGCAGCCGCTTGGTCAGCTGCTCCGGCGTGGTCGCCATCGCGTGGGCCGAGAGCAGGACCTCCTTGGCCTGGTCGACCAGGTTGTCCTTGCGGCCGTCCCACAGGAGCGCGAAGACGCCCGACAGGTTGTAGATGCTGGGCGTGTTGCGCGGCGGCTCGCGGTTGTCGCTGCCGCGCGACAGCTTGCGGCCGTCCGCCCCGTGGCGCTCGAGCGGATGGCAGGTGGTGCAGGCGATGTCGCCGTTGCGGGACAGGCGCGCGTCGGCGAACAGCTTCTCGCCCAGCTCGGCGCGCGCCCGGGTCACCGCGTCGGTCCGCGGCGGTGCGGGCAGCGGCGCGAAGCTCGCCAGCCGGTCGGTCTCGATCACCATCGACGCCTCGTGGCTCGAGCGGTGCCCCAGCCACATCCACATCGCGGCCGCGCCCGCCGCGGCCAGGAGAGCCGACAGCTGCATCCACCGTCGCGGCGCCCGCGCGCGCGCGAACCCGCTCGGCACCGGATCGGCCGCCGTGGCCGCGGCGGCGACCGAGGCGCCGGCAGCCGGCGCACCGGTCGCCGCCGGCGCGCCGGTCGCGACGGCTCGCGGCGGGACGACCGTCTCCGGCGCCCGCGTGGGCGCGAAGGGCGCGTTCGCGGCCGGCTCGACCTCGGGTGGGACCGGCCGCGACTCCGGCACCTGCCACTGGAGGATGCGGTCGATCGAGGCTCGCCCCTCGGGCGGGCCGAACGGGGCCAGCAGCAGCGCCAGCTCGGCGATGGTCTGCGGCCGCCGCGCCGGGTCCTTCTCCAGGCAGCGCAGGATGACCTGCTCGAGCCCCGGCGGCAGCAGGCCCTGCGCGATGGGCGGCGGCGGGTCGATGGTGATCTTGAGGAACGAGTGGGCCATCGACGTGCCCTGAAACGGCCGCAGCCCGGTGACCAGCTCGTACAGAGTGACGCCGAGCGACCAGATGTCGGAGCGCGAGTCGGCCTGCTTGAGCGAACGCACCTGCTCGGGAGACATGTAGTGGACCGAGCCCATCACGTGGTTGGTCCGCGTGA
>DATFRY010000381.1:0-15127 GCA_035262925.1 Kofleriaceae bacterium
GGCCACGTTCCTCCTGCTCATGGCGGGCGGGCTGGTCAACCCGACCGGCTCCAGCCTCGCCTGCCCCGAGGCGTTCGTCATCTGCAAGGGCGCTCTGTTCCCGAAGATGGAGGGCGGCGTGCTGTTCGAGCACGGCCACCGCCTCATCGCGATGTCGGTGGGCCTCCTGCAGCTCGGCCTGACCGTGCTTCTGTGGCGGCGGCGGCCGGCCCTGCGCGGCTGGGCGGCGGCGGCCCTGGTCCTGGTCGCCATCCAGGCGCTGCTCGGCGCGCTGACCGTGAAGTTCCGGCTGCCCTGGTTCGTGTCCACCGCGCATCTCATGGTGGCGATGAGCTACTTCGCGCTGGCGCTGTTCACCGCGTGGCGCACGCGTCCGGCCCGGGCGCCGGCCGCACCGGCCCCGTCCGCGGTGGGCGCGCGGCTGCGCCCCTGGATCGCCGTGGGCGGCACGGCGGTGTTGCTCCAGATCCTGCTCGGCGGGCTGGTCCGCCACCACGGCGCGGCGCTGGCGTCGGTCGAGCTTCCGCTCCACCAGGGTCAGCTGTGGCCGTCCGGCGCGCCGCTGGCGCTTCAGCTGCACATCGCCCACCGCCTGGCCGGCGTGGTGGTCGGGCTGATCGCCATCGCCACCTCGATCGGCATCCTGCGCGGGTCGGTCCGCGACCGCGCGGCCCTGCGCGGTGTGCGGCGCGCGGCGCTGCTGGTGCCGCTGGCGGTGGTCGCCCAGGTGACCCTGGGCATCTTCATCATCCTCACGTTTCGATCGGTGCCGGTCGTGATCGTCCACTTCGGCGGCGCGGCGCTGCTCTGGGGGCTCTACTGCGCGATGTGGCTCATGACCGGGTCGAAGGGGCCCGCGCCGCGGGCCGAGCGCGCGCGCGGCCGCGACCAGGCGGCGGCCGCACACGACCTGGTCGCCGGCCACGGCGCGATCGGAGGGCGGGGATGACGACAGGGAGCACGACAGCGCGCCCGAGCGCCATCGCCGGCGCGATCGAGATGCGGCGCATCGCGGGCGCCGGAGGGGCGGCCCGCGGCTCGGCCGCGCGCGATCTCCTCGCGCTGGTCAAGCCGCGCATCCTCCTCTTCGCGCTCATGACCGCGCTGGCCGGGCTCGCGCTGGCGCCCGGACCGGCGATGGCCGCGCCGTGGGGCGCGCTGGCGCTGGGCACCGCGCTCATCGTCGGCGCCGCCAACACGCTCAACATGTACCTCGAGCGCGACGTCGACTGCCTGATGGCGCGCACGCGCGGCCGCCCGCTGCCGGCCGGCCGCATGGAGCCGCGCGTGGCGCTGCGCTTCGGCCTGCTCCAGGCCGTCATCGCGGTGCCGCTCCTCACCTTCGGCGTCAACCCACTGACCGGGCTCCTGGGGGTCATCGCGTTCCTCAGCTACGTGCTCCTCTACACGCCGCTCAAGCAGCGGACGACGGTGGCGACGCTGATCGGCTCGGTGCCGGGCGCGATGCCGCCGCTGCTCGGCTGGACCGCGGGGACAGGCGCGCTCGACGCGGGCGGCCTGGCGCTGTTCGGCGTGCTCTTCCTGTGGCAGATCCCCCACTTTCACGCCATCGCGCTGTTTCGCCGCAAGGACTACGACCGCGCCGGGCTGAAGATCCTGCCGACCACGCGCGGCGAGGCGACCACGCGCCAGGCGATCGTCTTCTACCTGGCCATCCAGGTGCAGCTCACCTTGCTGCTCACGCCGCTCGGAGTGGCCGGCCGCTGGTATCTCCTGGCCGCCGCGCTGCTGGGCGGGGGCTACTTCACCTACGGCGCGTCCGGGCTGGCCGCGGGCGGGCCGCGCTGGGCGCGCAACCTGTTCCTGCTCTCGGTCCTGTACCTGCCGCTCCTCATGGTCGCGCTGGTCCTCGACGGCGCGGGCTGACCGGGCCCGGATCCATGGCGACGTCGATCCCCGACACCAGCCGGCCGCCCGCGATGTACGGGCGCCCGTTCCTGTGGCTCCTGTTCGCGCTGGCCCTGCTCGCCGTCCCTGCGATCGGCGCGATGGTGCGGTCGCGCATGCCCTGGATCGAGATCCACCCGGCGATCAACGCGATGCTCAACGCGAGCAGCGCGGTGTTCTTGATCAGCGGCTACGTCGCGATCCGCCGGCGCCGGATCCAGTTCCACCGGAGCTGCATGGTCGCCGCCGTGTGGACCTCGTGCATCTTCCTCGCGTCGTACGTGGCGCGCTTCGCCACGACCGGCACTCACCGCTACCCGGGCCACGGCTGGGACAAGCAGCTCTACCTCTTCGTCCTGTTCAGCCACATGCTGCTGGCCGTCGTCATCGTGCCGATGGTCGTGCGCGCGCTCCTGCTCGCGCGGCGAAAGCGGTTCGTCCAGCACCGCCGCCTCGCGCGCTGGCTGTGGCCGATGTGGATCTATGTGTCGCTGACGGGCGTGACGGTCTACCTGATGCTCTATCACCTCGCGGCCTAGCGGCTCCATCGCCGGTGGCTCTCGTGGCACGTGTCCTGCTTTTCATGGGGGACATGGCGACACCAGACACGAAGAAGCGGCCGAGCCCGCCGCCGCCACCGCCGGCGAGGAAGCCCGAGACGCCGCACCACAAGGACGCGGCCGGTCGGGACCGTGTGGACGAGTCGAGCGAGGAGTCGTTTCCCGCGAGCGACCCGCCGTCGTGGACCGCGGGCAGGGACCGCGACCACCGGCGGTAGACCCACGCGCGCGCCGTCTGTGACACGGGTTCGGCCAGGTAGTACGATGCCGCGAATGGCCGACGCCGCGCGCCCACCGCAACGCATGCTCATCGAGGCGGCCGCGAAGCTGGACGCGGCGCTGGCCGCCTACCAGCGCGCCGCGCACGGCTTTCTCAAGCTCGAGCTCGACTCGCGCAAGAACGTCGGCAAGGCGGCCGAGCTCCTGGGCCAGATCGCCGGCATCGACGACGAGCTGTCGGCCGAGGTCGGGCGCCTGGTCGCCGCCATCGCCCAGGCCCGCGACGCGCAGCAGACCACCGCCGAGGCGGTGCAGCAGCGCGCCCTCGAGGTGCTCGAGCGCAAGAACGCGCTCGAGGGGCTGCTCGCCCGCCTCGAGGCGCTGGCCGGCCAGGTGCGCGAGCTCGGCGTCGCGATGCCCGACGGCCGCGACCCGACCGTGGCCGAGCTGGGCACCATGGGCGAGCGCATCGGAGAGCTGTCGGAGAGCGCGCTCGCGTTCGCGACCGAGGCCCAGGCGGTCGGCTTCGACGACCTCGCCGCCGAGGGTCAGGGGTTGCGCCAGCAGCTGCTCGCGGTCAAGAGCCGGGCCGAGCGCATGGAGCGCCGCACCCCGCGCGCCTGAGCGCGACGTCTCGCGCCGCGCCGCCGGTCAGGCCTCGACGAGCTCGATCGGCTGGCCCTCGGGCACGTGGGCCATGGAGATGGAGTTCATGCAGTAGCGCAGCCCGGTCGGCGGCGGGCCGTCGGGGAAGACGTGGCCGAGATGGCCGTCGCAGCGCCCGCAGCGCACCTCGGTGCGGACCATCCCGAACGAGTCATCCTCGTAGCTGGTCACCGCGTCGGGCGCGACCGGCTGCGTGAACGACGGCCATCCCGTCCCCGACTCGAACTTCATGCCCGAGCGGAACAGAGGATTGCCGCAGGCGGCGCACACGTACGTCCCGGCGTCGTGCGTGCCGATGAAGCACCCGCTCCACGCGGGCTCGGTGCCGTGCTTGCGCAGCACCCGGTACTGGTCCGGCGTCAGCCGCCGCCGCCACTCCTCGTCGGACAGATTGAGCTTGTCTGCCATGTCGGGCGGAAGAATAGCAGTCCGACCCGGCGCGGGTGAGCCTGACCCGGTGCTCGCTTCGGCCCTCTACGCCAGCCGCGCCAGGCGTTCGTCCACCGCCGCCAGCAGCTCCCGGTTGCCGTCCTGCCCGTACCCGGCCAGCTTCGCCTCCATGTCGCCCAGCCGGTCGAGGAAGCGCGACAGCCGCCCGATGTCGCGCGTGTGCTCGACCGCCATGCCGAAGCCCTCTCGCTCGAGGTAGCGCGCGTTCAGGACCTGCTCGAACTGGCCGCGCAGCGGGAACGCCAGCATCGGCTTGTGCAGGAAGACCGCCTCGCCCATCAGGGTGAACCCGGCGTTCGCGATGACCGCGCGCGCGCCGGCCAGGTCCTCGATGAACGTCGCCTCCGAGAACGGCCGGTAGACCAGGTTGCCCTCGACCTGGTCGGCCGCGAGGTCGCGCCGCATGCCGTAGATGCGGCACTCGATGCCGGTGGCGCGCAGCGCGTCGGCCAGCGCGCCGTAGCCCTCGGCGGTCTGGTAGACCAGCAGGTGCTCGCCGCGGCTGGCCCGGGCGGCCAGGATCTCGGGGCGCAGGATGGGCGGGTAGAGCGAGGTCCGCTCCTTGCGCACCGGCGCCCGGAAGAACGCCGTGATGAGGTACCAGTCGCAGCTGGGCAGCTTGGTCTTGACGAACGCCCGCGCCAGCTCGAAGTCCTTGCGCACGCCGTCGAGGATCTCGGGCGCGTGCAGGCAGCGGTTGATCACCTGCATGTTGTCGATGCTCAGGATCGGCGTGTCGTGGATCTTGGCGTAGAAGTAGGTCCACGACTCGAAGTCGCTGATCACCGCCTGCGGGCGGAAGCTCTCGATGAGCTCGAAGTAGGCCACGATGTTCTTCGGCGTGCCGGTGATGCCGGCCAGCACGTTGGACCAGATGCTCTTGCCCAGCCGGACGCGGTTGTCCTCGCTGATCATGTGCAGCCCGTGGATCTCGTTGACGTCGGCGAAGCGCTTGCCCAGGAACTGGCAGGCGCGCCCCGACGCCATGATCTCCACCTCGTGGCCCTGGGCGAGCAGGTGCTCGAGGACGACGCGCGACCGCATCGCGTGGCCCATGCCCTCGCCGACGACGCCGTAGAGGATCCTCATGGCAGAATCCTAGCCCTGGTGACCGCCCGCCGCCTCCTGTGGAGTGAGATGGTGCCGTACGACCGGATCGCCGAGCCGGGCCTGCTGGCGGACCTGGCCGCGCGCCGCGTCGATCTGGTCGTGGCGGTCACGCCGCCCGCCGGTGTGCCCGGTTCGTTCGCGCCGGTCGCGCGGCTGGTCGATCGCTGCCGCGCCGCCGGAGTCGGCATCGGGCTGTGGCCGATGCTCGACGACCGGCACGGCCGCTGGCCCAGCGCCGCCAACGCCGCCCGCTTCGCCGGGTTCTGCCGCCAGCTGGTGGCGTCCCTGCGCGCCGCCGGCGCGCTGCCGGGCGAGATCGCCATCGACCTGGAGCCGCCCATCGATCGCGTGCGCGCCCTCCTGGCCGGCCAGCCGCGCGCCCTCTTCACGCTGCTCGATGTCCCCGCCCGCGCCGGAGCCGCGCCGCTCGCCGATCTCGCGCGCGAGCTGCGCGGCGAGCACCTGCGCGTGTCGGCCGCGGTGACGCCGATGGCGGTGCTGCCGTCGGCGCTGGCCAGCCGGGCCTGGCAGGAGCTGTTCGGCACGCCCCTCGACCGGCTCGCCCTCGACCGGGTCAACGCGATGGCCTACACGTCCCTGTTCGAGGGCTACGCGCGCGGCGCGCTCGACCGGGCCGACGCCCTGGCGCTGCTCGGCGCGGTCGCGCGCGCGTGCGCCCGCCGCTTCGGCGTGCGCGCCGCCATCTCGCTCGGCGTGGTCGGCGGGGGCGCGCTGGGCGACGAGCGCGCCTACCGCTCGCCGCGCGAGCTGGCCGAGGATGTCGCCGTGGCCGGCGCCGCCGGGATCGAGGAGATCGCGCTCTACGCGCTCGACGGCGTCCTGGCGCGGCCGCCGCGCGAGCTGTGGCTGGACGCGCTCTCTGCTGCCCCGGCGCCCGCGGCCGAGATGCGAGCCACGCCGCGGTCGCGCGCCGCGCTGGCCGCTGGATCGGCGCTCGGCGTGGTCGCGGCCGGGATCGGCCGGCTGCGCCTCCGCGCATTCTCGAGATGGCTCGGCCGATCGAGCCCTCAGGCGCGCGGGTGATAGCGGTTGCGCAGCGCCGTGAGCGAGCGCTCGAGGGTGGGCCCGGTCAGGCCGAAGCAGTCGGCGAGGAGCTTGCGGACCTCGCCGTCCTGGCCCGACGTGACGGCGGTGCGCAGGCCCATCGCGCTGGTCATGAAGCTGGCACCTCCGGTCTGCATGCCCTCGCGGAAGTGGGCGGCCGCGGCCTGGGCGGTCGGCGCCTCGAGGTCCAGGAGGATGCCGAGGACGCGCGCCGCCTCGCCGGTGTTGCCGGTCATGATCGCGCCAGCGAAATCGCGGAAGGTGACGTCGGCGGTCATGCCCGCAATGCTACACCGCGGTCAGGGGCCTGGCGCGGACAACCGCGCAGGCTACGATCGGGCGTGCCGGCGGTGCGGCAGCTGGGTCTTTTCGGGGCGGGATCGCCCGACTTCGACGCCACCTTCTCGGGCCTCCGCCGCACCGGGCTCGCCGGCGGGGCCTGGATCGACCTCGCGCCGGCCTGGGTCACCGGGCAGGACGCCCTGTTCGATGCGCTCGAGGCCTCGACCTCCTGGCGCACCGACCGGCGGTGGATGGTCGAGCGGATGGTCGACACCCCGCGGCTCATCGCCAGCCTGCCGGGCGACGGCCCGGGTCACCCGCTCCTCGACCGGATGAGCGCGGCCCTGGCCGCCCGCTACGGCGAGACCTTCTGCCGCATCACGCTCGCCCTGTACCGAGGCGGCCAGGACAGCGTCGCCTTCCACGGCGACACCGTCGCCCGCGACATGGACGAGGCGCTGGTCGCCACCGTGTCGCTGGGCGCCCGCCGCCGCTTCCTGCTCAGGCCGGCCCAGAGCGGGGATGGCGGCTCCGGGCACGGGAGCTCCATCTCGCTGTCCCTCGGCGGCGGCGACCTCCTGGTCATGGGCGGGAGCTGCCAGCGCACCTGGCGCCACAGCATCCCCAAGGTCAGCGCGGCCGGCCCGCGCATCGCGGTCATGTTCCGCCCGCTCTGGTATCCGGGCTGAGGCGCGGTGCCGAGGCGCGGCGCCGCCCGAGGGCGTGATCGGCGCGGCTATGCCATGCGCGCGAGCAGGGCCTCGGCGGCCGCCAGGTCGTCGGCGTCGTCCACCTCGCACCACTGGCAGCGGGACACGTCGGCGACCGCGAAGCCGATGCCCTGCCGCATGATCAGCTCGTAGGCGCGCTCGTAGTACTCGTCGGTCTCGCCGAGATCGATGAGCCGGCGCAGGGCGCGCCAGATCTGCGGCGCCAGCTCGGCGTCGATGCGGTCGATGCCGACCGACTCGCCGAGCGCCGCGCCGGGGTCGATGCGCTTGCTGAGCTCGACCACCCGGCCGCGCTCGTCGACCCGCGCCTTCATCTCCTCGTCGCCGAGCGCGCCCGAGCAGTCGACCGCCAGCGCCGCCGGGCCCGGCGCGGCGAGCAGGGCGGGGAGCAGCCCGTCGTCCATGACCACGTCGGCGTCGAGCTTGACGAAGCCGCCCGCGCCGACCGCGCCCTCGGCCACCAGCAGCGAGTGGAAGTTGCCCCACTCGGCGTAGCGCGGGTTGAAGACCCGGGCGGCGCCCCGCGCGGCCGGATGGGCCGCGCGGTCGAGGTGGCGCTCGACGTCCTCGCTGCGGTGGCCGGTGACGACCACGATGTCGTCGAGCCCGGCCTGGACCAGGCGCTCGATCATGCGGTCGAGGATGGTGCGCCCGGCGATCGGCACCAGGCACTTGGGCAGCCCGCCGGTGACCGGCTCGAGCCGCTTGCCGAGACCGGCCGCCAGGATGACTGCCTTCACCGCGCCGTGCCGCCCGCGATCAGTCGTAGTACTCGGCGCCCAGGTGCGTGATGAGCTCGTCGCCCTGCGTGTAGCGCAGCGTGTTCTTGAGCTTCATCAGTTGGATGAACAGGTCGTGCTCGGGATACAGCCCCGGTGCCGTCATCGGGCTCTTGAAGTAGAACGACAGCCACTCCTGGATGCCCGCCATGCCGGCGCGGTGGGCGAAGTCCATCCACAGCGCCAGGTCGAGCACGATCGGCGCGGCCAGGATCGAGTCGCGGCACAGGAAGTTCACCTTGATCTGCATCGGGTAGCCGAGCCACCCGCGGATGTCGATGTTGTCCCAGCCTTCCTTGTTGTCGCCGCGCGGCGGGTAGTAGTTGATGCGCACGACGTGCGTGAAGTCCTTGTACAGGTCCGGGTACTTCTCCGGCTGCAGGATGTGCTCCAGCGCGCCCAGCTTGGAGACCTCCTTCGACTTGAAGGACTCCGGGTCGTCGAGCACCTCGCCGTCGCGGTTGCCGAGGATGTTGGTCGAGTACCAGCCCTCGAGCCCCAGCATGCGCGCCTTCAGCATCGGGGCGAGCACGGTCTTGATGAGTGTCTGGCCGGTCTTGAAGTCCTTGCCGGCGATGGGGGCCTTGGTCGCGCGGGCCAGCTCCTGCAGGGCCGGCACGTCGACCGTCATGTTGGGGGCGCCGTTGGCGAACGGCACGCCGAGCTTGATCGCCGCGTAGGCGTAGACCTGTGACGGGGCGATGTTGTCGTCGCTCTGGCGCAGGCCCTGCTCGAACCTGGCCACGGTCGAGTGGACGTCGCTCGGCTCGCGGTAGACCTCGGTCGAGCCGCACCACACCATGACGAGCCGGTCGCAGCCGTTGTCCACCTTGAACTTCTGGATGTCGGCCATGAGCTGCTCGGCCAGCTCCATCTTGTTGGCGCCCTTCTTGAGGTGCGTGCCGCTCAGCTTCTTGACCCACGCCTGCTCGAACACCGCCGGCATGGGCTTGATGGCCTCGAGCGGCGCCTTGAGCTGCGCGAGCAGCGAGGGCTCGAGCACGCCCGCCTTGGTGGCCGCCTGGAACATGTTCTCGGGGAAGATGTCCCAGCCGCCGAAACAGAGATCGCCGAGCGCGGCCAGCGAGACGTACTCGCGCAGCCTGGGCGACCTCGCGTCGGTGCGCTTGCCCAGCCGGATCGTCCCCATCTCACACAGCGAGCCGATCGGCACCGCGAGGCCGCGCTTCACCGCCTCGACACCGGCGACGAACGTGGTCGCGACCGCGCCCATGCCGGGCATGAGGACTCCCAGCTTGCCGCTGGCTGCCTTGACCTCGACGCCTTTCTTGAGACCCATTGTCAATGACTCCTGCAGCCACGTCGGCCGCCGCCCGGCACCATGCCAGACGAGAACCACCCGTGCAAGGCCAGGGCATGGAGCTGCCCGGGCTCCGCTGGATTTGCCCGCCTCTGCCCGCGGCGCCCGCTGTTCACCGGACGCCGTCGGCATGCTACTCAGGCGCGGTGAGCGGCGCGCCAGCAGTCTTCATCGTCGCGGAGCCGGGCTCGATGGCGCCGTCGCTGGTCATCGGCGGGCTCACCGTGCTGGAGCGGCGGCTGCGCGAGGCCGAGCGCGGCGGCGCGGCGCGCGCGCTCGTCGCATGCGCGGGCGAGCTGCCGCGCCGCCCGCTGGCGATCGCGGTCGAGCGCGTGGCCGAGGGCAGCGCGCCGCCGCCGGGCGTCGAGGTCGTGCGCGCCGACGAGCTGTGCGGCGTGCGGCTCGACGGGCCGGCCGCCGCGCGCGCGGCCGAGTGGCGCCTCCTGCGCGGGCTGCCCAAGTCGTTCCAGGGCCCGGCCGACGCGCTGGTGAACCAGCACCTGTCGCTGCGCATCACGCGGCTCCTGTGCCGCACGCCCGTCACGCCCAACCAGATCACGGCGGCCGCGCTGGTCGTGGGCCTGGTCGCCGCCCTGCTGCTCGCCGCCGGCGGGCGCGCGGCCGTCGCCGCCGCCGGCGCGCTCGTCTTCCTGCAGAACATCCTCGACTCGTGCGACGGCGAGATCGCGCGCCTGCGCTACCAGTTCTCCGCGCTCGGGCAGTGGCTCGACAACATCGCCGACGACGCGGTCGACGCGGCGCTGATGGCCGGGCTGGGGGCGGCGGCCGGCGGCGCGTGGCTGTGGCTCGGTCTGGGCGCGGCCGCGGCCCGCGTCTTCACCCAGCTCGCCCTCTACGTGCAGGTGCGCCGCCTCGGCGGCCAGTTCAATACGTTCCGCTGGTGGTTCGAGGCCGAGGTCGGAAGCATCGACGAGGTCTACGACCCGCGCTCGCCCAAGACCTGGCTGCGCTCGTTCGCCCGCCGCGACGTCTACCTGCTCCTGTGGGCCGCGCTGTGCCTCGCCGGCCTGCCGGTGGTGGCAGCAGCCTACGCGGACGTGGTGTCGCTCGGCTACTTGATCGTCACCGTGCTCCACCTCGCCATCACGGCCAGGCGCCCGCCGGTGCCCCGCGGCTGACGGCGATCAGCGCGGGTCGCCGAACGCGGCCGCGCGGCCGAGCGGAGCGCCGCTCGGACCCTCGAGCATCATCACCGCGGTGACCAGATCGTCGACCTCGAAGGGCGGAGTGAAGCGCGCCCGCGCGGCCAGCGGGGTCGGCGACCCGTCCTCGCACACCGCGATGAAGACGGCGCGCCGCAGCGACTCGTGGGTCTTGCGGCCGAGGCCGGCGACCAGCCTGCCGTCGGCGACGACGACGTCGGCCGCGCGGACCAGCGAGGCGGTGCGATCCGGTGTGCTGGCCAGGAGGACCCGGTAGCCGGCCAGGACCAGCCCGGCCGTGACCTCCATGCGCGGCTCCCTGTCGCGCAGCGCGACCAGCACCTTGCGGCCCGGAACCAGCCGTCGCCCGACGGTGGCCTGGCAGCGGAAATGGTCATCCAGTCGCTTGTTGCTGTGATCGTTGTGCATGGCTCTCTCGCCGGGAGCGTTTTGCAACCCGCATGCCGGCGCGGACGACCGCGGCCGGCGCAACCCGCGCGACACACTCGGCCGCGGAAACCGGCGCAACTTCTCGGCGCCGCGTGCCGGTGCGGAGCGCGGCCCGCATGCGCGCCGCGCCGATCGTGTCAGATTGGCGCCGCCCGCGCGTGTCCTCGTGCCGGCCAGGCATGCGTGCGCGCGATCTGCCGCCTCACTGGTGCGCGCGATGCGCGGTGCCGCACTCTGTCAGCTTTCCACCAGACCGGCGAACGCGGCGGTGCGTGCGCTTCCAGGTGCTTGCGCGTGGCACATGGGTTGCTCGAACGGGCCTCTCAATGAGAGCCGTCATTCTCGCGGCGGGCAGCTCGACTCGCCTGCGGCCCTTCACCGATTTTCTCCCCAAGGGCCTGCTCCCCGTCGACGGCGTGCCGATGTTGCAGCGCTCGATCCGCAACCTGCTGACGGTGGGGATCCGCGACCTCGTCATCGTCACCGGCTTCGAGGAAGAGAAGCTGCGCGCCGCGGTCGAGGGCTGGTTCCCCGAGCTGCCGGTCGAGTTCGTGTGCAACCGCGACTACGCGACCACCAACAACGCCGACTCGCTGCTCCTGGCCCGCCCCGCGGTGGACCGGACGCCCTTCCTCCTGCTCGACAGCGACATCGTGTACGACTTCCAGATCGCGGAGCGCGCGCTCGCCGCCGGTGAGACGTGCCTGGCCCTGCGCCCGTCGCGCACGCTCGGCGCCGAGGAGGTGAAGGTGGAGATCGACCGGCGCGGCCGCGTGCTGGCCATCGGCAAGGAGGTCCTGCCTTCCTGCGCCGCCGGCGAGTCGATCGGCATCGAGTGGTTCTCGGCCGACGCCAGCGCCGCGCTGTTCGAGACCCTCGAGCGCCGCATCGCCGGCCAGGGCCTGGTCGGCGAGTACTACGAGGCCGCCTTCCAGGAGATGATCGACCGCGGCTGCCTCATCCGCGCGTTCGACATCGAGCCGTTCTACGCCTCCGAGGTCGACACCGCCGAGGACCTCGACGCGGTCGAGGCCGCGCTGTCGGCGGGCGCCGCCCGGGTGGCGCCGGGCGCGCAGCCGCCGCGCCGCGTCTTCACTTCAGCGACCGAATGAGCGCGCGCGGCCCGCAGTCCTGCCAGTAGGCCAGCAGGAGGGCCATCACGATCGCGGCGACGCCGCCCTCGACCACCATGCGCGAGGCGGGCCCGAGACCGGCGACCAGCGGCCAGACGAGCCCGCCGGCCGCCAGCCCGGCGCCGCAGCTGGCCACGATGCCCCAGCAGGCGCGCAGGTAGCGGCCGAGCGGCAGGCGGATCGAGTCCGCCACCAGGTAGCCGAGGACGGCGAAGGCCAGCGGATAAACCAGCGACCAGCCCAGCGCCACCGAGACGGGGCCGCCGAGCGCGCGGCCGAACAGGAGCCCGCAGATCAGGAACCCGCCCGGCACGAACACGGCCGCGAACGACTGGTAGCGCAGGGTCAGATCGGGCCGCCCGATGCCGTCGAGCAGCTGCGGGCCGAGGAACCCGAGCGCTCGCAGGACGCCGGTGAGGCAGAGGATGCGCGTCGCGGTGGCGGTGACCGCGAGCTGCTCGGCGCTCCACTCGTTGCGATAGAACGTGGTGAGGAACTCCGGGATCACCAGCAGCACCAGCACGAGGAAGGGCAGCACCGCGACCAGGTTGAGCCGCGTGAAGCGGATGAACTGATCGGCCAGCCGATCGCGATCGTGGCGCAGGCGCGCGAAGGTCGGGAACGCCACGTCGGACACGACGTTGGTGATGGTGCGGACCGCCTCGAGCACGATCTGCTGGGCCAGGCTGTAGATGCCCGTCGCGGCGGCGCCGAACAGGTGGCCGACGATCACCACGTCCATGCTGATGTAGACGCGATAGATGATCTGGCTGGCCGCGGCCCGCACGCCGAAGCGGATGTACTCGGCCACCTCGCGCGGCCGGAACACCAGCTTCGGCAGGAACGGGTGGCGCACCTGCATGAGCACGCCGAAGATGAACGCGCGGGTCAGCGCCGCCAGGGTGAAGCACCACACGGTGGCGCCGAGCGCGGCGAACACGACGCGGCCGATCGACTCGCCCACATGGGCCACGGTGCGCAGCTTGGCGATCTCGTCGAAGCGCAGCTGCTTGCGCAGGAGGGCGAACGGGATGGCGTAGGTGTTCTGGAAGACCAGCTTGCCGCCGTAGGCGATGAGCAGCCAGCCGACCACCGGGTGATCCTGGAACCTGCCGTAGAGCGGGCCCGCCACCAGCAGCAGCAGAAACAGCCCCGACGAGATGAAGACGTTGAACCAGAAGACGGTCGACACCTTCTCCGGCGTGTGATCGTCGCGCTGGATGAGCGAGGACGTCACGCCCAGGTCGGCCGCGGTGTCGAGCAGCGTGTAGAGCGCGTACGCCAGCATCGCGACGCCGAAGTCGTAGGCCGACACCCAGACGGCCAGGACGACCATCTGCGACACCAGATCGGTCAGCGCGATGATGGTCTGCGACGCGCCGGCCCAGGCCACCCCGCGGTTGACCTGGGTGGACAGCGGCGGCGCGGCGCTCACCGTTCGGACATACCATGGCCCACCCGCTCCGCGCACGAGCCGTCACCCCCCGGGGGACGCGCCCGGGCCGCGACCGGGTACTCTTCGCGGACGGCGCACCATGGCTCCATGTCTCGGCCCTGACACGCGGCTCCGCGCGGTCCTGTTCGACCTCGACGGCACGCTGGTCGACACCATGCCGGCGTTTGCCGATCTCGCGGCCCAGGTGATGGAGGCGCGGCACGGGCTCGACTTCGCGCTCGCGCGCCGGCGCTACCTGGAGACCTCGGGGCTGCCCTTCGTGCAGCAGCTCGAGCTCATCAGCCCCGGCCACGCGGCCAACGCGGCGGCCTCGGCCGAGTTCGAGGCGCGCAAGCTGGCCGTGTGCCGGCGCACCTCGATGGACGCGCGCACCATCGCCGGGCTCGAGGCGCTGCGCGGGCTCGGGCTGGCCCTGGTGGTGTCGTCCAACACCGGGCAGGACGTGGTCGACGAGTTCGCCGCGCGCGAGCCGCTCCGCTTCGACCTCGCGCTCGGCTTCGACCCGGCGCTCGGCCTGGCCAAGGGACTGCCGCACATCGAGCGCACGCTGGCCGCGCTCGGCATCGCGCGCGAGCGCCTGCTCTTCGTCGGCGATTCGCTGCGCGACGCCGATCTGGCCGAGCAGGGCGGCGTCCCGTTCGTCGGGCGTGTGGGCACGTTCTCGGCCGACGACTTTCGCGGCCGCGATCCGAACGCGGTCACCGTCGGCCACGTGGACGAGCTGGCCGGCCTCGTACGCGCGTACGTCCGGCCGTGATCGGTCGCGCCGGATCGATCGCGCCGGTCGGTCGCGCGGCGACGGGATCGGCCCGCTGGTTGCAGCGACCTCCCGTGAGCAGCGGCTACCTGAGCTTCCGGCAAGAATGTTCAGGGTTGGGCGGGGGTCGTCGGTGTCCGATGTGTGACGGCGGCAGGGCATTCGAGTGCCCGGTCGGTGGCGGTTCACCAGGTCGCTGTCAGCTCTTCAACACACGGCCCGTTCAAGTGCCGTGGTTGTGTCGGGCACGTGAATTGCGTGATTCACGATCCCAGGCCCTAGCCTCGGAGCCGTCCCCCCAATGGTCACTCGCGCTGTCGTGCTTGCAAATCGCCTCGTGCTGGAAGGCGGGAGCGAGCTCAGTCCCACTCGCGTCGCACTACTGCGCCGCACGCTGTCGGCGCTCGCCCAGATCGGCGTGACCGACGTCCGCGTGGTGGACGGCGAGCACGCCGACGTCCTGCAGGAGCGACTGGTCGGGGGAGGCCGCAAGTTCGAGGGCACCGACATGCGCGTCCAGGTGCTGGCCAACCGCTCGTGGCGGCGCGCCAGCGGCGCGGCCCTCCTCCTGGTGCGCGACTTCGTGACCGCGTCGGACGAGCCGTTCCTGGTCCTGCGCGGCGACCGCCCGCTCGACCCCGAGGCGCTGGCCGAGCTGGCCGCCACCGACCTGGGCCGCTCGTCGGCGGCCATCACCATCGCCGAGCCGCCCGCCGACGCGAACGCGTCGCTCCACCGCGAGGTCAAGGTGCGGGTGGAGTCGGCGCGCGCCGGGGCGGCCGCCATCATCGCCATCGGCCTCGACCTCGACCGCTACGACGCGATCTTCACCGGCCACGCGCTGGTCTCGCCCGAGATCATCCGCGAGCTCGAGCGCTGGAGCAACCCGGCCCTCGAGGACGCGCTGGCCGCCTGGGTGGCGGCCGGCCGCGTGCGCGCGCGCGCGGGCCGGCTCGCGTGGCCCACCTGGCCGCTCTCGTCCGGCGACGTCGCCCAGAGCTGGGAGGCCACCTCCGGAATGGGCGACAACGTCGCCGCCATCCTCGACGCCAAGCTGCATCCGGCCTACACGCTGCT
>DATFRY010000382.1:0-3343 GCA_035262925.1 Kofleriaceae bacterium
GGTTCGCGCCGCGCGGTTGGGCGGAGTGGCCGTCGCGGCGTCGGCCGCGGCCGGCCCGGCATGACAGCCGTGGGGAGCGGTGCGACTCCGGCCGTCGCGGCGAGGGCGGAGCGGGCGGCGGGGGGGTCGGCCGCCGCGCGAGTCGGCGCGGGTCGGCGCGTTTCTGGCCGCGCGGTTGGGCGCGTGGTCGTCGCGGAGTCGGCCGTCACCGGCTCCTCGTGACGGCCGTGGGAGCGGTGCGATTCCGGCCGTCGCGGCGGAGGCGGCGCGGGCGGCGGGGAGTCGGCGTCGCCCGAACTGCACCGCGAGCGCGACCTGGTCAGCATGGGGGGTCGCGCGGTCGGCGCGTTTCTGGCCGCGCGGGTTGGGTCGCGTGGCCCGTCGCGGAGTCGGCCCGGCCAGCTCCGCGTGATGGCAGTGGGGGAGCGGTGCGATTCCGGCCGGCGCGGCGGGGGGCGGAGCCGGCGCCGGGGAGTCGGCCGTCGCGTGGTCGGCGTGGGTCGCGGCGATGTTCAGGCCACGCGGCTGGTGGGGGTGGGCGCCTGGTCGTCGGCCGCGGGGCTCGACGACCCGGAGACGCGGCCGGTCCGGGCGGAGACGGAGACGTGGCAGCCGAGGAATCTGGAGTCGGCGAGAGAATCGGTCAGCACGAGCACGTGCTCTCCAGGGGCGGCCGGAAGGACACCGCGGTGGCCGCGGCCACCGCCAATCCCCCGAACCGTGCTGCCGACCTGGCCGCTCGGCGAGGTTGCCGATGTCCCCCGAGGTCGGGTACGCAGCAGGAGCGCGAGTCGCGATCCGCGCCCCAGCTCGGTCCGCACGGAGTCCTCGCGGCTGGCTCGTCGCCGAAGTCCGGACCGGGGCCGGTCGGGTGGTCGCGATCGAGGTCGCCGTCTACTCTACTGCGCGCGAGAAAGGTGGTCGGCTCCCGCCAGCGGAGTCGCGTCGGCGGCGGGGCGGCGCGTGGCGGGCTGGCGGGCCTGCCGAGCGGAGCTCGAGGGACGGCTCGAGGTCGTGCGCGACAGGATGGCGACGGTCGACCGTCCGGCTCGGAAGCTGGCCAGGAGGCTCGACCTGGGAGGGTGGCGACGATGTGCCGCGAAGCGCGGGCGCGGCTTGTCGCGCCGCGGTTTGCTGGCCTGCTCGCTCGCCGCTGCTGTGCGCCGGTATCGACGCGGCCGGTTCGAAGCCCGCGGCCATGGTGGCCAGTGCGCCTCTCGGTGCTCGCGGCTCGCGACCGTGATGATCGGGTGGCTGCGTGGCGGCCCGGTCGTCGGTCTCGGACGGAGGCCTGCGGGCACCGGGTCAGCGAGGGAGGGCGATGATGGCGCGGTCGCGATCGGTGAGGCGGTAGGGATGGCGGATGGCCCGAGGGGGGAGCACCTGGCGATCGCGGCCCTCCATGGCGAGGACGAGGCCGGCGGAGTGGACGAGGTGGAGGCCGCGGGCCAGCCAGTCGCCGAGGGCGAAGACGGCGCGCGAGACGGCAACGTCGTAGGGGCTGAAGTCGGGGCGCTCGCGATGGTCGTCGTCGCGCTCCGGCAGCGGGTGCAGGTTGGTGAGGGCGAGCTCGCGCCGGGCCGTGGCGAGGAAGGCGTGCTTCTTGTGAACAGGCTCGAGCGCGGTGACCTCGATGGCCGGGCGCGCGATGGCGAGCACCACGCCGGGCAGGCCGCCGCCGGAGCCGACGTCGACCACCCGGCGTGCGCTGCCGAGATGCGGGATGAGCGCGAGGCAATCGGCGAGGTGATGGACCACGAGATCCCGCGGGGATGTCGATGTGGCGACCAGGTTGGTGGTTGCCGTCCATTTCGATAATAATATCAAATATCTAACGTATTTGTCGGCGAGGTCGGGATCGACGCCGGCGGACGGCAGGTCGATCTCGCGGAGAAGCTCGCTCCAGTCGGTCATGGCTCGACCTGGCAGAGGAGCCGCGACGCACGCGGAAGGACCGTGACCGGGGATGGGTCCGCGCCAAGGGCGGCCTCGACCGAGGGAGCCCACTCGCAGTAGGTGCGCTCGACCTGGTCGCGCGCCATGCCGGACACCAGGACGATGCGGTGGTCGCGCGGGAGGCGCGGCTTGATGCCGATCTCGTAGATGCCGTGGTTGACGATATCGAGCGGGCCGATGCCCTGCTCGCACTCCGCGGCGGCGATGATCGTCCCGCCAGGTGCGAGGAGCGGGGCAGCGGCGGCGATCAGCTTGGACGCCTGGTAGAGGCTGGCGGTCACCGGCCCGCGGCCGGACACGATGATGCGGCGGCAGCGCGGGGCCGCGACGCGATAGAGCGGCTCGCACAGGGCGGCGCCGGCGCGAAATGCGGCGCCCAGCTGGCCGGCCACGGCGGCGCGCGCCCGGCCGTCGTCGTCCAGCACGGCGTTGAGGAGGAAGGTCGGGCGCGGCAGGAGCGCGTTCGCGTCCTCGAGGTCCGCCCGGCACGGATTGTCTTCCACCGCGCCCGCCCGGGAGCCCGGCTCCGTCTTGAGCCGGTGGTTGATGCGCACCTCGAGGCTGCCGCCCAGCCCGGGAAAGATGGCCTTGCAGCCTGCGCCGAAGCCGGCGAAGTAGTGCGGGATGATGCATCCGGTGGCGACGATGACGTCGCTATCGAGGACGGCGCGGTTGACGGTCACCGGGGTCCCGCGGCGGGTCGTCCCGAGCGCCACGAGCGACGCGCGGTCGGCTCCGTCGTGGTTGACCCATGCGGCGATTCGCCGGCGATCGGTCGGCGCGAGGTCGGCCACCAGATCCTCGAGGGGGGCTGGTCCGTGGGTGCCGGTCGCCACGGCCACTGTGACATCGGCGCGTTCCGGCAGGCGGGCCAGCACGGCTGCGACGAGATGACCTCGTGGTTCCGCGCGGGTCGCATCGCTCACCACAACCAGGACGCGCGCGCCGGCTGCGACTTGCGCTTCGAGGCGCGCCGCGTCCACCGGATGGTCGAGGGCGGTCGCCAGGAGGTGGTCGAGCGGTGGTGGGTCGTCGCCGGGTGTGGGCGCGCGGACGATGCAGGAGCCGTCGGGCACCTCGATCGAGCGAGGCCGCCGGCCGTAGTCCAACTCGAGCCGAATGCCCATGATAGAATTGCGCGATTCTACTTGCAGAAGATCGCACCGGCCAGCGTGCAGGGCGGCACATGGAAGTCGGGTCGCGCCACATACAGGGGGTGAAGCGCGATGGGTAAGCGCAGCCTTCTGCTCGTCGACGGTGACGCGCGCAGCCTTCGCGTGCTGGAAGTGTCGCTCAGGAAGGCCGGATTCCACGTCACCACGGCGGTCACCGGTCGCGACGCACTCGACAAGGCGCGGCTGGCGCGGCCCGATCTCATCATCTCGGA
>DATFRY010000383.1:0-19948 GCA_035262925.1 Kofleriaceae bacterium
GCCCCGATCAGGCGGTCTGCCTGCACCTCGCGGCCAGCGCCGGCATCTCGCTCGGGGGCGAGCACTGGTCGCGGACCGACGGCGCCTTCAGCCGGGTCCCCATCGGCGACTCGAAGACGCCGTCCTGCCCTTCACCGGTGAGCGCCATCGCCACGGCTCGAACCGGGCAGCTGCTCCCCGTCCCGTCCTGCAAGCAGTGGGCCTCCCCGGAATGGATTCAGCGAGAGGCGATCGAGAGCTTCGCGGGTCACCCGCTGGTCTTCCGGAATGAAGTCCTCGGCGTGCTCGGCGTGTTTCGCAGGGCGCCCATCGACAACCAGGAGTTCGGCTGGTTGCGGATGTTCGCGAACCAGGCAGCCGCTGCCGTCGCGAACGCCCGCGCGTTCTCGGAGCTCGACAGGCTGCGCCAGCAGCTCGAGTCTCACAATGCCTATCTGAAGGAGGAGGTCGACAGCGTCCTCAGCTTCGGCAGGATCGTCGGCCGCAGCCGCGAGCTCCGTCATGTGCTGGACCAGGTCGACGACGTGGCCTCGACGAGCGCCACGGTGCTCATCACCGGCGAGTCCGGCACCGGCAAGGAGCTGCTGGCGAGAGAGATTCACGAGCGCGGCCGACGGTCGCAGCAGCCGTTCGTGCGAGTCAACTGCAGCGCCATTCCGCGCGAGGTCTTCGAGAGCGAGTTCTTCGGTCACGTGCGCGGCGCGTTCACCGGGGCGGTGCGCGACCGGGCCGGCCGCTTCCAGGTCGCCGACGGCGGCACCATCTTTCTCGACGAGATCGGCGATCTGCCCGTCGATCTGCAGCCGAAGCTGCTGCGCGTCCTGCAGGAGGGTGAATACGAGCGCGTCGGCGAGGACCTCACGCGCACGGTCGACGTGCGGGTGATCGCCGCCACCAACCGGAATCTGGCCGAGGAGGTCCGCGCGCAGCGATTTCGACAGGATCTGTTCTATCGCCTGAGCGTGTTCCCGATCGAGTTGCCGCCCCTTCGAGCCAGGAGAGACGACATCCCGATCCTGGCCACGCACGCGATCGCAGAGGTGTCGCGGAGGCTGGGGATGGCGGCACCTCCCCTGACACATGCCGACGCGATCCGGCTGCAGGAGTACGACTGGCCGGGCAACGTCCGCGAGCTGCAGAACGTCATCGAACGGGCCGTCATCCTGTCGAGGGGAGTACGGCTTCGCCTCGACATGGCGCTCACCGATCTGCCTGCGGCCGCGACGGCGCCCGCGACACCACCCGCGAGCGCGGACGCGCAGGGTGTCATTCTCACGGATCGCGAGCTCCGCGAGCGCGAGCGTGCAAATCTCATGAACGCGCTCGAGCGCGCCGGCGGCCACATTTATGGTCCGGGCGGCGCAGCCGAGCTGCTCGGCGTCAACCCGACCACTCTCGCGTCGCGCCTGCGCGCCCTCAAGATCACGACACCGAAGGCGCGCTGATCGCACCGCGGCCGCGGCGAGGCGAGCTCTTCGCCGTCTCGGGTGGAGGGGCCATCGCGCCACGAGATCTCATCATGAGCTCCCGCGGCCGTGAGATCTCATGATCGCGATCCCCGGCGCCGGCGTGCGATCACGCGGGGTCATCGGGTCGAGCCGCACGCGTCCGCCTGGCGCGATCGTTGCTCTCCGAGCAGACGAGCTCCGGGACAGGGAGGGGCATCATGAAGATCGTGGTGATCGGCGGCAGCGGACTCATCGGATCGAAGGTCGTCAGGAAGCTCCTGGAGCAGGGCCACGAGGCGGTGGCCGCGTCGCCCGACTCGGGCGTCAACACCATCACCGGCGAGGGCCTGGCCCTGGCGCTGGCGGGCGCCGCCGTGGTCGTGGATGTGTCGAACTCCCCGTCCCTCGAGGCGGCGCCGGCGCTGAGCTTCTTCGAGACGTCGACGCGCAACCTGCTCGCGGCAGAGCTCGCCGCCCGCGTCGGGCATCACGTCGCGCTGTCGGTGGTGGGAACCGAGCGGCTGTCGGAGAGCGGCTACATCCGCGCGAAGATCGCGCAGGAGGCGCTCATCGAGGCATCGTCGATTCCCTACTCGATCGTCCACGCGACGCAGTTCTTCGAGTTCGTCGCGGGCATCGCCGCGGCGGCCACCGACGGCGACACGGTGCGGCTCCCGCCGGTGCTCATCCAGCCGGTCGCGGCCGACGATGTCGCCAGCGTGGTCTGCAGCGTCGCGCTGGGCCGACCGGTGAATGGCATCGTCGAGGTCGCGGGACCGGAGCGGATGCGCTTCGACGCACTCATCCAGCGGGGGCTCAGCGCGCGCAACGATCCGCGCAAGGTCGTCGCGGACCCGCACGCGCGCTACTTCGGCGCCGAACTGGGCGAGCGGACGCTCGTCGCCGACGACGACGCGCGGATCGGCAAGACCCGCTTCGAGGACTGGCTTCGCCAGCCCACGCCCTGAACGAGGGCTGCAGATCACATCGGCAGAAGGAGGAACACGAGATGAGCACGATCAAGACCAAGGACGGGACCAGCATCTTCTACAAGGACTGGGGCGAAGGACAGCCAGTGGTCTTCAGTCATGGCTGGCCGCTCAACGCCGACGCATGGGACGAGCAGCTCTACTTCCTGGCCTCGCGCGGATACCGGGCCATCGCCCACGATCGCCGCGGTCATGGCCGGTCGACCCAGGCCTGGCGCGGCAACGAGATGAACACGTACGCCGACGACCTCGCGCAGCTGTTCGAGCAGCTCGATCTGAAGAAGGCCGTCATCGTCGGGCACTCGACGGGAGGCGGAGAGATCACTCGCTACATCGGACGCCATGGCACCAGGCGAATCGCCAGGGCCGCCCTCATCGGCGCCGTCCCACCCACGCTGCTGAAGACCGAGGCAAATCCGGAGGGAATGCCCCTCGCGCTCTTCGACGGCATCCGCGCCGGCATCGCGGGCGACCGCTCGCAGTTCTTCAGGGACTTCGCGGCGCCGTTCTACGGGGCCAACCGACCCGGCGCCAAGGTGTCACAAGCGCTTCTCGATCAGTTCTGGGTGCAATGCATGCAGGTCGGCTTCGTGAACGTTCTCGACTGCGTCAAGGCCTTCTCGGAGACCGACTTCACCGAAGACCTCAAGAAGTTCGACGTCCCGACGCTCGTCCTGCACGGTGAGGACGACCAGATCGTGCCCGTCGGCATCACGGCGATGCGCTCCTCGAAGCTGGTCAAGAACGCCACGCTCAAGGTGTACCCAGGCGCGCCTCACGGCCTCACGGCCACGCACCGCGAGCAATTCAACGCCGACCTCCTTGCCTTCATCAAGGGCGACTGACCGGAGCGCCGCTCGACTCGCGCTGCCTCTCGAAGGCCGCGTCGGCGTGGAACCCGAAGGCTCGAGCTGTCGGCTCGGGCCTTCCCTGCGTTGCGTCGAGCGCCGGGCGGGATGCTAGACTCGACCTGCGATGAGCTCGTCGGCGAGGCGCGAGGCCACATTGGAGGACCTGTGGGCCATTCCCGAAGCGCAGCGATTCCACGAGCTGATCGGGGGCGAGCTCTTCGAGAAGGCCGCACCCACGGGCGAGCACGGCGGCGCGCAGGCCAGCATCGTCGGGGCCATCCACCCTCCGTTTCACCGCGGATCGGGGCGAGGCGGACCGGGCGGATGGTGGATCGCGACCGAGGTCGAGGTACTGCTGCTCGAGACCGAGGTCGTTCGCCCCGACGTCGTCGGGTGGCGACGCGAGCGCTGCCCCGATCGTCCGACGGGCTTCCCGGTCACTGCGTGCCCGGACTGGATCTGTGAGGTCATCTCTGCGGGCAACGCGACGGACGACACGGTCAAGAAGCTGCGGCTCTACGCGCGCGCGGGAATCGGACACTACTGGCTGGTCGATCCGCGCGACTCGACCCTGACGGTGATGCGCTGGAGCGCAGACGGGTACATCACGCGCATCCGCGCCGAGCGCGGCGAGGTCGTGCGCGCCGAGCCATTCGCAGCGGTCGAGATCGCGGTCGGGACGCTGTTCGGCGACGATCCGCCGGCCTGATCAGCTCAGGCTCGATTCAGCAGGCGCTCGATGTCGCGCAGCTGGGCGGCGGTGAGCGGGCCGCGGGCCAGGGCGCCGCAGTTCTCCTCGACCTGGGCCACGGTGCGGAAGCCGGGGATCGGGATCGTCCGCGCGGTGCGCGCCCACAGCCAGGCGAGCGCGCCCTGCGCGAGGGTGCGTCCGCTGCTGGTCAGGATGTCGCGGACGGAGTCGAGCCTTGCCAGCCAGTCCGGGTGGGCCTTGCCGTCCTTGAAGTACTTCAGCCACTCGGGGGCGCGCTCGCTGCGCACGTCGTCGAGGGGCAGGCTGCTGGAGGTCGCGGTGTACTTGCCGGTCAGGAGGCCCATGGCCAGCGGTCCGCGGTTGATGCTCGCCAGGTTCGAGGCCTCGCAGAGGGCGATCAGCTCCGCCGCATCCTCCAGGACGTTCATCTGGTGCTGGATGGCGGCGCAGTGCGCCCCCTCGGCGAAGAAGCGGGCGCGATCGGGGAAGTCGGTGCTCCACCCGTAGGCCCGGATCTTCCCCTCCGCGACCAGCGCCTCGAGCGCGTCGCGCGCGGCGCCCGCCTCGGCCAGCGGGTGGTCGTTCAGGTGGAACTGGTACAGATCGATCCGATCGGTCGCGAGCCGGCGCAGCGACGCCTCGCATGCGGCCCTGATGTGCTGCGGCGACGCGCTCGCGCCGGTCACCTGCCGGGTCGTCTCGTCGAAGATGTTGCCGAACTTGGTGGCGATGACGACCTCGTCGCGCCGGCCGGCCAGCGCCCGCGCCAGCACGCGCTCGCTGTGCCCCGCGCCGTACACGTCCGCCGTGTCGAAGAAGTCGATGCCGAGCTCGAGCCCGCGACGGACCGCGCGCACCGACTCCTCGTCGTCGACCACACCCCACCCGACCGGCGTCTCCCCGCGCCAGAACGGCCCGCCGATGGCCCAGCACCCGAGGCCCATCGCGCTGACCTCGATGCCGGACCGCCCGAGTGTTCGCTTCATGACTGCTGTCATTGCCGCTCCCTTCCTGGCGAGCCCGAATCCTAACCCGCCGCCGCCGCCGCCGCCGGATGACGACCGCCGCGAAGAGGCCGGCGTTTCGGCCACCTCGTCCGCGACCGCTTCGGCTACTCTAGCTCGCGCACTGCGAGAGGGACGCCGGGCATGACCGTGCCGAAGGTCGAGTCCAAGACGGTGGGGTTGTGCGCGGAGATCGGCCGCCTGTACGAGGCAGGCCGCTATCTCAGCGCGTATCGCATGGCGGAGGGCGAGGGCATCCTGCGCGTGACCGGCGACACGGATCCGGACACCGCCCTCCTCGCGGCCAAGCTCATGGCCCAGGTGGGCGGGCCGCGCCGCGGGCGCCTGCTCGACCTGAGGGTGTGGCGGCGGCATCGCGCGCACCCGCCGGCCTGCGTGCGCTGCGCCTTCCATCTCATGGGCGAGGGCGCGCTGCGCGTGCTCGACTTCATCGAGCGGGTCGGCGACCTGGCCGGCGCCGCGCCGCTCGAGCGGGCCCACTGGCTGGGCGCCCGAGCGCTCCAGTTCGCCTTGCTGCGCGACTTTCAGGCGGCCGACGCCGCGTGGAGCGAAGCGGTCGAGCACTCGGCCGATCCGTGGACCTGGTGCATGCGCGCCATGATCGAGGACCGGCGCGACCGCCCGGAGGAGGCGCGCGCCGCCGTCGCCGAGTCGCGCGCGCAGAGCGGGTGGTACCGGCCGGCCGTCGAGCTCGAGGCGCATCTGCTCCTGCGCACGCGGCGCTTCGCCGCGGCTCGCGAGCTCCTCGAGGAGGCGTCGCGACACCTCGAGTCGACCTCGTTGCTGCTCCGCCTGCACACTCTGTGCGTCGAGGACGGCGACCTCGACCGCGCCCTCGAGTGTCTGCTCGGCGCGGTGCGCATGGCCCCCATGATGGAGCGCGAGCTCCACGATCAGCTGATCCACTGCCTCTCGCGCGTGCACTATCTGCGCGGCGAGCGGCAGCTCAGCGTCCAGCTGGGGCGCCTGTCGAGCTCGCCGCGCATGCAGCTCCACGTCGGTCGCCTGGAGAAGGCGGCCGGGCCGGTCGAGCGTGTGCTCCTGCCGGTGCCGCAGATCCCGCAGCACCACCTCACCTGCTCGCCGGCCACCCTCACCTCGATCGCCGAGCTGTGGGGCGAGCCGGTCGAGCACCTGGAGCTGGCCGAGGAGATCTGTCACGACGGCACACCGGCGGTGAGCGAGCGGCGCTGGGCCACCGGGCGCGGCTTCACCGTCCGCGAGTTCACGGTCACCTGGGAAGCGGCCACCGCCCTCATCGACGCCGCCGTCCCCTTCACGCTCGGCACTGTCTTCACCAGCGCGGCCCATTGTCAGGCGGTGGTCGGTTACGACCGCAGCATCCGCGCCCTGCTGGTGCGCGACCCGAGCAGCTTGACCCTGCAGGAGTTCGACTGGGACCAACTGGCCGAGGCGCAGGCGGCGTTCGGGCCGCGCGGCATGCTGTTCGTGCCGGCCGCCAGGCGCGACGCCATCGACGAGATCGACCTTCCGGACGCCCGCCTCTTCGACCACCACTTTGCGGTCGAGGACGCGCTGCGGCGCCACGATCGCCGCGCCGCGCAGGCGGCGTACGACGAGCTGATTCACGCCGCCCCGCACCACCGGCTGCGCTACCAGGCCCGCCGCGCGCTCGCCAGCTACGATGGCGACGGTCACGGTGTCCTGGAGTGGGCCGACGCCATGCTGGCGGCCACCCCGGACGACGCCCGCCTCCTCCTCCGCAAGCTGGGCTGCATGCGCGGGCTCGACAGCCGGGCGGCGCGCCTCGAGGTGGCCGCGCGGCTCCTGATCAAGCACGACGGGGACCCGGCAGTGCTCGCGGCATGCGCCGAGGTCCACGCGGAGACCGGCGACGGCACCGAGCGGGCGCACGCGCTGGCCCGGCGCGCGGTCCGCGCCGCACCCAGCCATGAGGGCTTCCGCACCCTGGCCGCGCTCCTGTGGTCGGCCGGCGAGCGCCGCGCGGCCGGCCGGCTCTTCCGCTTCGCATCCTGCCTGGCCGAGACCGATGAGGCGGCGGCGTGGAGCTACTTCCTGGCCGCTCGCTCGACCGGCGCGACCAGCGAGGCGCTCGCTCACCTGCGCGCCCGGGTCGACGCCATGGCGGCGCGCTCGGCCAAGCCGGCCCAGACACTGTGCGAGGCGTACGTGGCGCAAGGCCGCACGCGCGAGGCGTTCGACATCCTCGAGCGCACCCTGGCCGATCACCCGGACGACGGGGCGCTCCTGCTCGTCGCCAGCGAGCAGTACCGGCTCGCCGGCAAGGTCGATCGCGCGGAGGCGCTGCTCGAGCGCGCGCGCGGCCGCTTCAACGAGCGGTCGTGGCGCCGGAGCGCCGCCGCGCTGTCGGCTCACAAGGGGGACATGGAGGAGGCGTTCGCGCTCCTGCGCGAGATCGTGGCCGAGGCGCCGCTCGACGTGTCCAGCCAGGCGGAGTTCGTCCAGCACCTGGCGCGCGGCGGTGCGGTCGACGAGGCGCTTCGCCACCTCGAGGCGGTCTGCGCCGCGTTCCCGTTCCACCTCCCGCTCCACCAGCTCCGCTGCGATATGCTCGCCCGGCACGCGCCCGAGCAGGTGCGCCCCGTTCTGGAGTCGTTCCTCGAGCGCCATCCGGGCAGCGAGTGGGCGGTGCGACAGCTCGCCCTCATCGTGGCCGCCGCCGGCGACGTCGCCGCCGGTCGCGCGCTGCTCGACCGCGCCGCCGGCGCCCAGGACGCGCGCGCGTCGCTGGTGTGCGCGCGCGCCGCGCTGTGCAAGCTCGACGGCCAGCGCGATCGCGCGCGCGAGCTCTACCGCGCCGCCGTCGCCATCGACGTCGACGAGGAGGGCGCGGTGGACGGCCAGCTCGACCTGGCCGGCGATAGCCGGCAGGCCACCCTCGAGCTCGACCTCGTCGCCCGCGAGATCGAGCGGCAGGGCTCGCGCGGGCCAGGCCTGTGCAGCTACGCCGACGGCGCGCGCCGCTGGCTCGACCGCAAGAGCAGCCTCGAGCGCCTCGTCGGGCTGCGCGCGCGCCATGCGGACCTGTGGCAGGCCTGGTCGGCCGAGCTGCACGCGCGCATGGACGCCGGCGAGCTGGAGCGCGCCGCCGAGCTGGCCGGCGAGGCGGTCGAGCGCTTCGAGATGGAGCCGGGCGCCTGGCTCGAGCTGGCCATGGTGCAGGGCCGCCGCGGTGATCGGACGGCGCAGGTTGCGGCGGCGGAGCGTGCGGTCGAGATCAGCCCGCGCTGGCTGCACGGCCTGCGCATCCTGTCCGAGGCGCTGGAGGCGGCGGGCGAGCCCAGGCGCGCGAGAGAGGTCCTCGAGCGGGCGCTGGCCATCGACCCGTTCGCCGCAGCCAACCACGGCTACCTGGCCGACCTGCGCTGGAACCTGGGCGAGAAGGACGCCGCGCGCGACGGCATACGCCACGCGCTCCGACTCGATCCGTCGTACGGCTGGGCGTGGCACAAGCTCATGGCGTGGTCGTCCGAGGCGGAGGCGATCGAGCTGGCCCGCGCGCTGGTCGAGCGCGCCCCGGCCGCCGTCCGCCCGCGCGTGATCCTGGCCGAGCTCGACGTCGCCATGCCGCTCGACGAGCGCGTCCGCCACCTCGACGAGGTGATCCGGCGGGTGCCGGAGGACGTCGAGGTGTCAGACACCAAGGCCGTGATTCTGGCCGAGTCGGGGCGGTGGGAGGAAGCGCTGGCCGCCTGCCGCCCGCCGCTATGGGGCGACCAGCCGCCGGTCACCCTGCGCGGACGGGCCGCCTGGATCCGCCAGCGGCGCGGCGACGGGCGCGCCGCGTGGAACGACATGCTCGCCGCGATCGCGTCGTCGCCCGGCTACCAGTGGGGCGTGCAGCACCTTGTCGAGTGGGCGGCCGACGAGGGGGAGGCGGAGTACCTCGAGATGGCGCAACGCATCGTCGAGGTGGCGCCCGACCTCGCGCTGGCGCATGCGCACCTGGGCGAGGCCAGCCGCGTGTATGGCCACCGGCACACGGCGGAGGAGAGTTTTCGCCGCGCCCTCCAGCTCGACCCGACCCATCGACTCGCCCGGCTCGGCATGTTCGATGTCCATGAGGGGCGCGGCGAGCTGGACGCCGCGCGCCCGTACCTCGACGGCCTGAACGGCGACGATCCGTGGGTCATGGCGCGCCGGATCCGGCTGGAGGTCCGGTCGGGAGACACCGGCGCGGCCGACGAGCTGCTCCGCCGACTGCTCCACACCGAGGGGGCCGGCTCGACTCCGGTGGAGGAGGCGATGAGCGGCTACGAGCGCGCCGGCCTGAGCCGCCACGCCCGGCGCGTCATCGACGACATGATGGACGGGCCGGACGTGCGGGAGCCGGCCGGCTGGGCCTGGTGGGACACCGTGGCCGCACACCGCTCTCGCTGGTGGCGCTGGCGCCGCATCCGGGGCATGCCTCCGTCGGAGGCGCGGGCCTGGTGCGCGTCCCGCCACGTCGAGGAGTTCGGCAAGCGCGGCCACAGGGTCCGCTTCTTCTTTCTCCTCGCCCTCAACTGGAGGTGGATGCGCGCGCAGACCGGCCTCTGGGGTTCGGCGGGCTACTGCCTGGTCGTCTTCCGTCTCGCCCGCGCCGCACGGTGGTGGCTGTCCGACTTCCGCGAGCGCCAGGGCGTCCTGCCCTGGATGCTGCTCAACCTGGTGCGCGCCATGATGTCGCTGGGGCAGGTGCGCTCGGCCTGGACGGTGTGCCGCGAGGCGAGCGGGTTGCCGTCCGATCACACCGCGTTCATGCACGAGCTCATCTCGGCGGTGCCAC
The DNA here is from genome assembly GCA_035262925.1 of Kofleriaceae bacterium. GTDB lineage: Bacteria > Myxococcota_A > Polyangia > Haliangiales > Haliangiaceae > DATFRY01. Next base: position 9,797 of record DATFRY010000383.1, read on the forward strand.
GCGCCGTCGAGGGCCAGCTCGATGAGGCCACCAGGGCGGTGGCCCTGGCCCGACCGGCCGCACGAAACCGCGAGGCCAGATTCGTGGCCGGGCTGGCCGAAGCCGTCATCGCCTTCCGGCGGGACGACCTGCCCATCGCCGAGCGCCGGTCGCACTTCGCCGAGGCGGTGAGCCGGCTCTGGTCCGACTACCCGTTTCACGAGGCCACCGATCTCTGCCGCAAGCACTACCGCGACACCGTGTGGCTCCTGCGCGAGGACGACGAGGATGGGGCGCGGCACTGGCGCGAGCTGACCCGGCTGCCCTCGCTCCTGTCCTGATCGCGCCGGGCGGCCCGAGCGTTCACCGCCGTCCGATCGCCGCCAGGGCGCGGCGGATGAACGGAGCGGCGAAGCCTGCCGTCTTGCGCGGCGCGAAGGCGCCGAAGACGAGGGAGCCGAGGATGAAGGCGAGGACGGCGCTGGCCTCGGCCGCCGACAGCGAGCCGCAGGAGCGGCGCTGGATGGCGGCGACCTCGGCGTCGAGCAGGCGGCGGGTCCGGCGGAACAGGGCCGGGTCGCGGACGGATTCGGCGAGGACGCCGACCCAGCAGCGGGCCGCGGTCACGTCGGCGGTGTCGTCGAGCGCGAGCGCCGCGTCGGTGTAGGCGACGACCGCGGCGGCCGGGTGATCGATCGTGCCGCTCTCTCGGTCGAGCAGCCGGCGGCGGAAGCGCGCGACCAGGTCGTCCATCAGGCTGGCCAGCAGGTCCTGCTTGTCGGCGAAGTGATGGTGGACGAGGCCCGGCGCCACGCCCGCCTCGGCGGCCACGGCTGCGATGGTGGCGCCGCTGTAGCCGTGATCGGCCAGCACGCGGGCGAACGCCGCCGTGATGTGCGCGCGGCGCTCGTCCCGCTTGCTCGGCCTGCCCATTGATTGGTTGTATAGCCAATCTATAGTCCACAAGCTAGCGGCATGGACCTCTCTCCCGGACGCCGCGGCGTGTGGGTCGCGCTGGCCGACCAGTTCCTCGACACCGAGACCAGGCACCTCGTCCCGTTCGCCGCGCTGCGCTGCGTGGAGGCCGGCCTCGCCGTCGAGGCGCGCGACATCTGGCGCCACGAGGTGTTCCCGGTGGTCGGGCACAACCTCTTCGACATCGCCGGCGAGTGGGCGGGCTGGCCCGAGGAGTGGCTGGTCGAGCAGATCGCCGCCCGCCGGGAGCGCCGGGGCCGCGTCGCGGACATGGTCCGTCGCGGCTGCGCGCGAATCTGCAGCCGCGCGTTCGAGGGCCGCTGGATCGCGATCGATCGCTGCATCGGGCTGCTGGACGGGACCCCGCCGCCCCTTCGACGCTCGACGGCGGGCGACCTGGAGCTCTTGGCCCGGGTCTACTTCGACTTCTGCCCGCCACCGTGCGTCGATTTATCGGCCGGGCGCAGGGACGCGCTGCGGCGGCTCTACCGGGCGGCGTTCCTCCCCATCTTCGGCCCCCTCGTGGTGGCCGGCGGGGTGCCCGGATGTGCGGAGTCGATCGACATCTGCGCGGCTCGCGTCGAGAGCGTCGCGCTCGCCACCATCCCCTCGCCACCATCCCCGCCCGTCGCCGGTCAGAGGTTTCCCGGGTTGACGTAGATGTCGTTGTCCGGGCTGCGCGTGGCGACCACGGCGTCGCCGTAGCCGTCGCCGTTCACGTCGCCGACCATGCAGGTCTCGCTCGCGCCGCAGGCGGACGGGCTCCACTCGATGGCCGAGCCCAGCTTCAGGCCGACTCGCGCGGCCCGCGCCACCAGGGCGTGCGGGGTGGCGTCGTGGGTGAAGGCGATCGCGTCGGCGCGCTCGTCGCCGTCGACATCGGCGATCAGGCACTCCTGGCCGTCGAGGCAGAAGCTGCCGCTCACCTGCTGCGCGCCGGTGAAGCCGCCGCCGGTCGAGGCGGCGACCAGGACGCGCGCGTTGCCGCCGCGCGTGAACGCGACCGCGTCGGCGAGGCCGTCGCCATCGATGTCGCCGACAGCGCAGGTCTGGCCTGCCGCGCAGAAGCCGGTCGCCCACGGCTGGGGCGAGCCGAAGCCGCTGTAGATGGGCGGCGTGCCCGGCACGCCCAGGGCAGGCTGGACCCACACCTCGCCCGGCGCGTTCTGCGAGAACACCACGACGTCGGCGGCGCCGTCGCCGGTCACATCGGCCAGCTTGCACACCTCGCCGGCGAGGCAGGAGAAGCCGGACCAGAGGCGCGCGGGCTCGAACCCGGCCCCGTTCGAGATGGCGACGATCGCCTGCGGGCTTGTGGTGGTGCCGCGGGTGAACGCGACCAGATCGTCGCGCCCGTCGGCGTTGACATCGGCCACCTCGCAGGACTGCCTCGACGCGCAGAACGACCACAGCACCTGGTTCGGCGCCGCGAAGTAGGTCGGGATGTGGTGCGAGCCGACCGTTCCGCTCGACAGCCCCACCCACACGCGCGCGCTGAACCGACCGTGCTCGAACGCGATGATGTCGTCCTGGCCGTCTCCGTTCACGTCGCCCAGCCGGCACTCCTCGCCCGTCACGCAGAACACGTCGCTCCACTTCTGCGGCGAGCCGAAGTGAGTGGCGGACGCGCCGTAGATCTGGCGCGCCCCCTGGATGTCGCCGGGCGAGAGGCGGTTGATCTGGGCGAGGCTCTGGCAGTACTTGCCGGCGCCGACCGGCTCGCTGGCGCCCATGATCGAGTTCTGGTCGGGCGGGCCGATCGGGACTCCGCCCGGCTCGGTGGTCTCGTAGCAGAGGTTGTCCTGCGGCGACCCGTCGGGGTGCCGCATCTCGTGGCCGAAGCCGAGGATGTGGCCGAACTCGTGGAGGATGAAGCCGCGAAACATCGCCCGTTGCTCGCTGGTGGAGTCCCAGGCGCCGTCGATATCGAGGAGGAGGCCCGGCAGGCGACTCATCGGGTCGTTGGCCCGCTCGTCGGCCGTCGTCAACGTCTTCGTCCCGAACGAGACCGTGTTCCCGTTGTACCGGCCGCTCACCTTGTTCATGGTGACGCGGACGTGATACTCGGGCCCCGAGGTCGGGCAGTCGACCCAGAAGACGTAGAGCCTGGTATAGGCGACCCAGCCCTCCTCGACGATCGACTGCACCCGCTCCTTCAGCGACGCTTCCTCGGTCGCGTTGAACCCGGTGGTCCATTGCCAGCACATCGGCACGACCGCGACCCCGAGGATCCCGGTCCACAGCGCGCCCTCGTCGTCCACGACCAGCGGCGCCGCCGACGTCGAGCTGGTGTCGACGTCGTCATCGGCCATGCAGGCGCCGCTCGCCAGGAGCGCGAGCAGCGCGACCCACGCAGGGATCTTCATCGTCATCGGTTGCCTCCTCCCGGGATGACCCGGTGTCGACAACGCCCGGTCCGGGCCAGAAGCCCCTCACGGTTCCCGCGGGCCGCGAATCGCCCGGCGTATCGGTCCGGGCCGCTCACAACGCGACCCGCGGCTCCATGTATGATCGACCGGCGCGGGCACCTGCGCGCCGAGCTCGACATGACGCGCCTCGTCTGGTTGACCGACATCCACCTCAACTTCCTGCCGCCGCCGGCGCGCGCCCGCTTCGGCGAGGAGGTCGGGGCCGCGGCAAGGGACGCCGCCGGCGTGGTCATCACCGGCGACATCGCCGAGGCGGACAGCGTCGAGGCACTCCTTGTCGAGCTGGCCGGTGCCGTGGCCGGGCCGATCTGGTTCGTGCTCGGCAACCACGACTTCTACGGCTCCACGATCGCGACCGTGCGCGAGCGGATGCGCGACCTGACCGACCGCCACCCGACGCTGGCGTGGCTCCCGGCCCGCGGAGTCGTGCGCCTCGGCGACGACGTCGCGCTCGTCGGACACGACGGCTGGGGCGACGCGCGCCTGGGCGACTTCGCCGGCTCGCGGGTCGCGCTCAGCGACTTCTTCCTCATCGACGAGCTCGTCGGCCGTCACGGCGCCGAGCTCGCGGCCCGCCTCGGGGCGCTCGGCGACGAGGCCGGCGCCTACCTGAGCGCGGCGACCGCCGAGGCGCTCGCATGGGCGCGCCGGCTCGTCGTCGCCATCCATGTCCCTCCGTTCCGCGAGTCGTGCTGGCACGAGGGGCACATCTCCGACGACGACTGGCTGCCCTTCTTCACATGCGCCGCCGCCGGCGAGTCGCTGCGCGACGCCATGGCCGCGCGACCTGATGCGAGCATGACGGTCCTGTGCGGCCACACGCACGGCGGCGGCGAGGCGACCATCCTGTCCAACCTGCGCGTCCTGACGGGTGCGGCCGACTACGGCGCCCCCGTCGTCCGTGTGGTCGACGTGTCCGGGCGCGCCGGCGCCCGCCTGCTCGATGCTCGGTGAGGACTCGAGTCGGCCGACATCGTCGCTGGACCCATCGACCGCGCGTGCTGATCGATCCATGAGCCGGCGGGAGCGCCGCCATCGCCGAGGCCGGCGACAAGGGATGGGAGATGGTCGCCTACGACGTCAGCCAGACCGGCTACGTGGTTTGCTTCAAGCGCCCGCGGCCACCGCCGCCCGGCGCGCAAGCTCCGGCCACCGCGCCATCACCGGCCAGCGCGCCGCCATCGGCGACTCCGCCGGCCGCCTCCGAAACACACCCAGGTCCTGGAGCGGACTGACCTCGCCGGGATCCTCTGCCAGGGCGGTCTACGGGCCCGGGTCTTCCGTGTCGGGGCGCAGGCGGAGACCGGTGACGCCCCAGCTCCCCGATGCGAACACGGTCCCGGCGAGGGCCTCTCGCCGTCCGATCGTGATGATCGCGCAGTTGGCGGGGTTGGCCATGCTGTCGAAGTCCTCGACGCTGAGGTGGAGGAAGCGCATCACGAAGCAGCGGATGGTGAGGCCGTGGGTGACGATGAGGACGCGGCCGGCGCTCTTGCGCTCGACCTGGCGCATCAGCGACTCGAGGAAGCTCGACGTCCGGTCGTAGCAGTCGGCCGGGCTCTCGCCTCCCTTGAAGCGGTAGTAGAACCAGCCGTGCGTCCGCCGCAGCTCCTCCTGCTGCTCGACGGACTCGTAGCCGTGCTCGACCTCGCGGAGGCGGGGATCCTCGAAGAGGCGGATCGACCGTCGCGTCTCCTCGGGCATGGCCGCACCGTCCAGGATGGCGGCCAGGGTCTGGCGGGTGCGCCGGTAGGGCGACGCATAGACGAGGGCGCTGGCCAGGAACTCGGCGCCGATCGACTGCCCGGCGCTCCTCGCCTGCTCCCAGCCGCGCTCGGACAGCTCGATCGCGTGATCGCCGACATCCAGGGACGAGAGCATCCCGATGTTGGCGTGCGACTCGCCGTGGCGGACGAGCTTGATCTCGAGCGACATCCGCCGCCAGCGTAGCACCGCCGGACGCGCCCGCGCGCGGCGCTCTCGGCCTGGTAGACTCGGCCGGTGGCAGAGCACCCGGACCGGGCGTCGGGTCGCGGCCGGCCGGATCGGCTCGACCCGTCGGACCTGTCGGACTCGCCAGTCTTGCCGGACTGGCACGACGTCTCGTATCTGCGGAGCGGCAGCGCGCGCCAGCGGCACGCCTTCCGCGTGCTGGACGACCTGGGCATCCTGCGCGACCTGGCCCGGTTCGGCGCGACGCTGGTCGGGACCGTCCCGATCGCGGTCGACCTGCCCGACAGCGACCTCGACATCATCTGCCGGGCCCCGGAGCCCGCGGCCTTCGAGGCGGCGCTCTGTGATCTGTACGCGACCCGCGCGGGATTTCGCCTCGAGCGCACGACGACCCGCGGCCGGATCGCGGTCGTCGCCAGCTTCTCGCACGCCGGCGAGGCGATCGAGGTGTTCGGCCAGGACCAGGACGTGGACCGGCAGGCCGGATTCCGTCACATGGCGGTGGAGGCGCGCCTCCTCGGCATCGGCGGTGAGCGCTTGCGCCGCGCCGTCATCGCCCTGAAGCTGCGAGGCATGGCGACCGAGCCGGCCTTCGCCGAGCTGCTCGGGCTGAGCGGCGATCCCTACGAGCGCCTGCTCGGTCTGCACGGCGCCACCGACGCGGAGCTGGCCGCGCTGGTCGGCGACGGGAGCGCGCGTGAAGGCGAAGACGAGGAGCGGCCGTGAGGCTGCGTGACGTCGTCGACGACCGGTCAAGATCGATCGCGCCGCAGGCCGCGGCGGCGCCGACCTGGCTCCTCACCGATTGAGTGTCCGGGCATCGGGCCGGTCTCGCGATCCGGCTGGTCGCCGATCTGGCCGGCCTGCACACTGGCCCCGCACCTGCGCGCACGGGCCGTGCAGGCGATTCGCGCGCGCGATGGCCTGATCGGCGCGCGGCCGGCCGCGATCACGTGGGGTTCGCCCTGCCGGCTCTGGCGCAGCCGTTGCTTGGGACGGCGGCCGCGGAGCCAGGAGCGCTCCCCGGTGCAGGAGGAGGATCCATGGATCGGATGAGCAAGCAGTGGTTCGCCGTCGCGATCGCGCCGGCGCTGTTCGTGTCGCTGAACGGGTCGGGCTGCATGCTCGCCGACGACGATCGCGCGGACGACCGGGTGGGCGACAGCCAGTCCGAGGTCGTGCTCGGCAGTGTCGAGCCCAACTACAACTTTCCCTGGGTGGTCACTGTGGACAGTGGGGTCAGCTTCTCGTGTCACGGCGTGCTGATCAGCCCGCGGTGGGTGTTGACCGCTGCACACTGCATCGACACCACCCACGTGGGCGTGACCGTGGGCTACACGAGAACGGACGCGGCCGGAAGGACGATCACCGGATCGCAACAGACCGGCGCCGGCTCGACCTTCCTCAACCCCGACTACGACATCTTCGACTTCCACGACGACATCGGCCTGGTCCGCCTGTCGACCGCGCTCCCCGACGACCCGCTGCTCCGGCCGGCGATGCTTCCGTTCGATCCCGTGCAGGTCGGCCAGCAGGGGGTGCTCGCCAGCACCGTCCACCATCCGAGCGTTCCCTTGCCGCCGGGCACCGACGCGGTGCTGCGCGGCGCGGTCAGCCCGACCCTGTCCGGGCCCACCGCGTTCCCCGTCCGGTCGCCGACCGCGTCGGCGTGTCCGGGCGACAGCGGCTCCGGCTTCATCACGAATGTCTTCGGCGAGACGATCGTCGCCGGAATCGCCGCCAACATCGACGGCGACGGAAAGACGTGCACCGCGCCCAACGTCGAGTTCAGGGCCACGCAGGTGGCGGCCTACGCCGACTGGATCCACGACGTCACCCAGCTGCCGAAAAGGCACCTGGCCGATCGCTCGGCCGAGTTCGGGACGCCGGCCGCGTCCGGCGTCCCCACGACCGCCATCGTCCCGGGCCTGGGCGTGCACAACATCGGCTACCGCGAGACCTCCGGCCATCTGCGCGAGCTGTGGCGCGACGCGCAGGGGCGCACCGGCACGACCGACCTGACCGCGAACGCCGGGGCGACGACCGCCGCGGGAAACCCGTCCTTCTACGTCGACGCCGCCACCAGCACCGAGATCCTGCTCTACCGCGGCTCCGACAGCGGCGTGCACAGCCTGTACTGGACGACCGGCGCGGTCGGACACGACGCCCTCTCGGCGGCGGCCGGGGCGCCGACCGCCGCGGGCAATCCGATCGGATGGCTGTCCCCCGACGGCTTCAATCACGTGATCTACCGGACCGGCAGCGCCCGCCTGCAGGAGCTCTACTGGGCCGGCTTCGGCGGCGTCGGTCATGGCGACCTGACGTTCACCTATCCCCTCATCGCGGGCGATCCCTCCGGGTACGTCGACATCCGCGGGACCAACGTCGTCTTCTATCGCGGTGCCGACGCACACGTCCACAGCCTGTACTGGACGACCGGCGCGGTCGGACACGACGACCTGTCGGGCTTCGCCGGCACACCGCTCGCGGCCAGCGACCCGGTCGCGTACTACATCCCCCAGAGCGACGTGAACCAGGTCGTCTACCGCGCCAGCGACGCGCACATCTACGAGCTACTGTGGCAGGGGGCCAACGCGGTCCTCGGCTGGGACCTTCTGCAAGATGGTGCTCCGGCGGCGACCGGCAGACCCGCCGCCTACTTCAGCGCGGGAACCGGCACCAAGCACGTCGTCTATCGCTCGGCCGACGGTGGGCTGCACGACCTCAGCTGGATACCGGGCGTGACCGGGCCAGCCCATCGCAACCTCACCGCAGCACACGGCGCGCCTCCCGCCGCAGACTCGCCGGCGGCGTTCGCGGTCGAGGGCGGCGCCAACCGACAGCACGTCGTCTACCGCGCCACCGACAACCACATCTGGGAGATCATCTGGTAGAGCCGATCACAGGCGATCGAGGTCGTCGGTCATGGCCGTCGCCGACGGCTTCTTCTCGGCGGCGGCACCATCCGCGGTCGGGGCCGCGCACTTGACGGTCACGGTCTGCGGGGCGTAGATGCGGAAGGTGAGGAGCTCGACCAGCTCGTTGGGGAGCGAGGTCTCGGTGTGGATCTCGGCCCAGCCGTCGGGGCAGACTCGATCGAGCTCGTACGGTCCGCTGAGCTCGATGCCGCCGGTGATGAGTCCCGAGTGCCAGTGGCCGTCGGCGTCCTGCGCCGGCTGTCCGACCGGCTTGCCGGATCGCACGGTGGTGCTGTAGCACGCGCTCGCCAGGGAGACGGTCGCGAGGGCGAACAAGATCGAGAAGCGTTTCATCGGATCACCTCGTCGCTGGAAGCGGTGCGGGGGTCCGCGCAGGTCACGTGGACCCGGCGGGGCGCGTAGACACCGAGCGTCGCGACGGTGATGACGCCGGTGCTGAAGTCGCCAGCGGTCTGCACGGACGCAGTACCCTCCGGGCACATCTCGCTCGCGTCGTACTCACCGCTGCCGATGAGGCCGAGGAGGAAGTGGTGCGTCCACTTCGAGTAGGTCGGGTTCTCGGGCCGGGTGGCGGCGGCGGTCTTGTTCTCGACGAAGGTCGCCTTGTAACAGGCGGTGGTGGACAGCGCCGCGAACGTCGCCAGGGCGAACCCGAGCGACTGCGCGAAACGCGGCCATCGGTGGTTTCCAGTCCTCATCTCTCTCTCCTGTTCGCGACCGGGCGATTGACATCGGGCCCGGCCGCGTGACCCTGCCATTGCACGGTCTTTGCCAGCCGCGCATCGATGCCAAGCTGCTGATCTGCCGGCGAAGGGTCGTGGCCCCCCTCGGGCGTTCTGTCGAGGAAGCGATCAGACAGAGCTGTCGCGGCACCGACACCCTGGGGTGCAGCCCGGGCCGCCCATCGTGACCACGGTGCGACGTCGATGGACCGGCGAACGTCGACGTCCCCCGGGCGCGACTCGATCGGATCGCCTGGACGCTCGCGTCACTTCGCCACGACCAGCGAGCGCGGGCGCCGGCCGCGGCCGCCGAGGGCGTCACCGACCCGGCGCAGCAGGGAGCGGGCGCGGCGGTCGTGCCCGGCGAGGTCCAGCTCGCGCAGCGACGCAATTCGCTCCGCGCGGATGGCGTCGAGCGTGTCCAGCTCGCGCGCGAGCTCCGCGCGCAGGTCCGAGGTCGGGCACAGGGACAGCGCCTCGCTCACCAGCCACACCAGCTCGTGGACGACACGCAGGATCAGGAACGCCTCGTCGCGCTCGCCCGGACCGAATGCACGCGTCACGTACGGACCGGCGCCGTGGCAGTCGTACACCGCGCACCCGCGCATGCCGCGGTCGACCAGCTCGTGGTGGATCGCGCACCGGCAGTCGCCTGTGACGTAGACGCACGCGGTCCCCGCGGCCTTGTCGAAGGCGAAGTCCTCGGACTGCTCGAACGACGTCGCCACACAGCAGATCGCGGCGCAGCTCCCGCAATCGGGAACCAGATCGGCAGGGCGCATGCGGACGCTCCTCCCTGGCCCGCCTATCCAGCGCGCGCACGCGTTGGATCCGGCGTCCGGAAATGAAAACGCCAGCCCCAGAGGGCCGGCGCAGGAGGTGACGGTATCAAGAACCAGCCGCGTCTTCAATCCGTATCTGCGGTCTCGGTCAAGCCCGTCCGCCGCGGCGCCGGCCGCACTCGGAGTCCCTCGAGTGGCTCGAGCGCCAGCTCGTCCTCCGCTCGGAGATCTCGGAGTCGTCCACTGTCTCGTCAGAAAGGACGGCGCACGTCGCCGAGCGGGCCGACGCGGTCCTGGCGGAGGAACAGGTGTCCGCTCGGCTCGTCGTGCACCACGCGACGGAGCGAGGTCAGCTGTCTCGTGCTGCCTCTGG
>DATFRY010000384.1:0-4177 GCA_035262925.1 Kofleriaceae bacterium
ATCCATGCGGTAGGTCGAGGCCGTCTGTCAGCGCGCCGTTGCTCCCGCCGGCATCCCGTGATGACGATCGAGCAGGCCCGGCCGTACAGGCGGCGCGTAGTTCCCGACCCAAATCCTTCTTCTTCGTATTCCACCGACAGCACCAGCAGGCCGGCGGCCAAGGCCTTCTTGCCCGTGGCGTTGAGGTGCCGGAACGGGCATCGCGATCAGGATGGATCAAGCGCCTGTGGAGGCGAGGTGATAGGCGCGGCCCACGCCCTAGATTCCGGCGCCTTCTGCGGCAACGACAGCGGTAGGGGAGGTGCCCGGCCACGCGGCCCGGCGCGATTGCTTGGCCGGGCGCGAGGTCGGGTCGCGCGCCGATCAGCGCGGGAGCGCGCGCGCCGCAGCCAGGATCTCCTCGTCGGAGGGAAACTTGCCGATACCGGTCATCCCTTCGGTCGCGCACTCGATGTTGGCCCAGCGCACGATGCCGTCGCGGTCGATGAGGAACTGCCCCTTGAGCTGGGGGAACTGGCGCGCCATGTCAGCGTTGTCGGTCTCGTTCTGGGCGTAGCCGTCGGCCTTGGCCACGGTGGCAACGGCCTCCATGATGGGCAGGGGCTCGGGGAACTCGCCGTACGGATCGATTCGGGTGGTCTCGACCGACTTCATGAACTCCGGCGTCGCGGCCGGCCGGGGCAGCCGATATGCGCGATGCGTGATCAGCTCTGGGTCGGCGCCCAGCCGCAGCCGGGTCGGGCGGAACTTGAAGTAGACCCGGGCGTTCTCGGGCGGCGTGGCCACGACCCCGAGCGACTCCACGCCGGCCGCCTTGAGCTTGGCCTCCGTCGCGCCCAGATGCGCGATCTGCCGGCGGCAAAAGGGGCACCACAGCCCGACGAGGAGGGCCAGAAACACGGGACTCCGCCCGCGATAATCGGCCAGCGACACCTGGGCCTTCCCGTCGACGGCCGGCAGGGTGAAGTCGGGCGCCCGTTCGCCGGGCGACACCGGTGGGAGCGATTCAGCGTTGGTCATTGAGAGGCTCCTAGCAAGTGACAGGCTTCTAGCAGAGGAAGGGTAACACCATCAGCGCGTCGGGCTCGACTCCGGCCCGCTCGCAGACTTCCTGCGCCTTGCCCAGATAGGTCTCGGCCAGGGATTGATTTCCGGTGTCGAGGTAGAGCGTGGCCAGGCCGTCGTAGCAGGGGAAGAGAAGCTGGGGCTCGCCGACCTGTTCGGCCAGGCCCAGGGCCTCCTGGTACATGGTAAACGCCTCGGCGTGGTCGCCGTGGCACTGGTGGATCTGAGCGAGGACGATCAGCGGGATGGCCAGGTGATCGAGCAGACCCAGACGCCGATCGAGGTCGATGGCCGCCCGCGCGGCCACGACGCCGTCGGCCTCGCAGCGGTCGGTGAGCGCGCAGTAGGCCACGGCGAGATTCGCGTAGAGGCGCGACTGGAAGCCGAGGTCCCCCACCTTCTTCGCGGTCTCAAGCCCGCGCAGACAGGTCTCGATGCTCCGCTGCGGGTCGAGCGAGCTGTAGAGCACGCCGAGGTTCGTGTAGCCGCGGCAGGCCGCCTGCGGCAGCTCGCGCGCCTCGGCCAGCCTGATGCTCTGCTCGATCTGGCCGACCGCCTCGGCCGGACGCCCCGTTCGGGCCAGCGCGACGCCCAGCGTGTTGTAGGCGTGCGCGCGCATGGCGGCCACCTCGCGAGCCCGCTCGGGCTCGACCGGCGCCGATTCCTCGTGTGCGGCTTCGGCCAGCGCCCGCTCGGCCCACGCGATGGCGCCGGCATTGTCGCCGGTGCGAAACGCGAGGCGTCCCATCTCCTGATACATGTGCGCGCGCTCGATCGGATCGCCGGTCTCGCCGAGAAGGTCGAGGCCGGCCGCGAAACAAGCGCTGGCCCGCTCGCGGTCGCCGGCGTCCCAGTGGAGCCCCCCCACTTTCCTGAGCACCCGCGCGGCGCCCAGCGAATCGCCGGCCGCTGCGATCTCCTCCCGCACGGCCTCGTAGTGCGCGAGGGCCTCCGCGCGCCGGCCGGTGAGCCCCAGGAGATCGGCGAGCCGCTCGCGCGCCGAGCGCCGCTCCACCTCGGCCGCCGAGCACTCACGGAGGACCGCGAGGGTGCGCTCGTAGTGGCGAATCGCGTCGTCGTTCGCGTAGACCGCGCGCGCCCAGTCGCCGGCGGCCAGCAGGTAGCGGGCGCCTTTGGACCGGTCCGCGCTGAGGCTCCAGTGGTGGCCGAGGGCCTCCAGATCGGAGAGCCGCTCGGGCCGCGGGCCGGCGGCGCGCTCGAGCGCCCGTCCCACCCGCTCGTGCAGCTCGGTCCGGCGCGCCAGGAGGAGATTCTGGTAGACGATCTCGTGCACGAGGGCGTGCGCGAAGCGATACCGGCCTCCCTCGCGCGTCTGGCCGACGGCCTGAATGAGATCGACCTCGACCAGCCGGTCGAGCGCGGCCGCGGTGACCGCGGGGCTCGTCGCCACCGCGCGCAGCAGCGGCTCGTCGAAGACCGCTCCGACCACCGCCGCCTCCTGGAGAAGCCGCCGCGCGTCGTCGGGCAACCGATCGACCCGGGAAAGGAGCAATCCGTGGAGCGTGGGCGGGACGTCTACCGCCCCGCACGCCGCGGTGCAGACCCACCGATCGCCCTGGCGCACGAGGACGCCCTTGGCCACCAGGCTGCGCAGGATCTCCTCGACGAAGAGCGGGTTGCCGCCTGCCCGGGCGGCCACGAAGTCTTGAAGGTGCTCCAGGCCTTCGCCGGGCGTCGCGCCGAACAGCCCGGACACCAGGTCGCGCGTCTCTCCAGCGGAGAGCGGAGCGAGCCGGATGACCGACTGCGCCGCGCGGGCCACGAGCGGCGGTCGCATCTCGGGCCGGTGGGTGAGGAGGACCATCAGCGGCCGATCCGCCAGCCGGTCGGCCATCTGGCGGAGCAGATCCACCGAGGCCGTGTCGCCGTAGTGGAGATCCTCCACGAGGATCAGGAGCGGCTCGTTGTCGAGGCGCCGCTCGACCAGGGCGCGCGCGGCCAGCGCAATCTGGCGCTGGAGCTGTTCGGGCTCGATGTCGGAGTACGCGTCCTTCTCTCGCCCGAGCACGTAGCTCAGGACCGGCGCGATGGCCCGCGCCTCGTCATCCCCCGCCCCGATCGCGCGGAGGCCGGCGACCAGCTTCTGCCGGGCGACCTCCAGCGAATCGGCCGGATCGACCCTGTACGCCTCCCGAAAGAGGGCGCCGAAAATCCCGTAGGTCGGCTCGCCCAGGGACGAGCAGGTGGCCCGCCGCACGGCCATGCCGGCGAGCCGACCGTCGGCGTCGAGCCTCGCCAGAAACTCCGCGATGAGCCGCGACTTGCCGGTGCCGGCCTCGCCGACGAGGCTCACGACCTGCGCCCGTCCGCGCTCCATGCGATCGAACGCGGCGAGCAATTGATCGAGCTCGCCGGTCCGTCCCACCAGGGGCGACGCGAGCCCGAGCGCCCCGAGCCCCCGCGCCGAACCAGGCTCGGAGAGCGCGCCCAGCAGGCGATGGACAACGATCGACTGCGCCTTGCCGCGCAGCGCCAGCTCGCCCGCCGGCTCGAACGCGAAACGGTGATGGGCGAGGGCTCGCGTCGCCTCGGATACCAGGATGGCCCCGGGGGGCGCGGCGGCGAGGAGACGCGCCGTCGTGTTCACGGTGTCGCCGGTCACGGCGTACGCGGCCCCGGCGCCCCCGCCGAGGTCCCCGGCCACCACCGGACCCGTGTGGATCCCCACGTGGAGCGCGACGGGCTGGCCGACGCGCTCCGCCCACTCGCGACTGAGCGCCTCGCCGCGCTCGAGCATGTCGAGCGCGGCGGCGCAGGCGCGGGCCGGGTCATCCTCGTGGGCGACCGGGGCGCCGAAGACAGCCAGCACCGCATCGCCCACGAACTTTTCGACGAAGCCGTCGCAGCGCGTGATCGCCGCGGCCAGCATCTCGAACAGGGCGCCCTGGAACGCGCGCACGTCCTCGGGGTCGAGCCGCTCGGCGAGGGCCGTGAACCCGGAGAGATCGGCGAACAGCACGGTCACCTGCCGGCGGTCGGCCTCTCGACCGGCGCTCTCGTGGCGCGCCGGGGCCGGCTCGGTCCCCGGCTCGACCGCTCGTTCCGCCACCCCGAGGGCCGGCGGGTTACCCGGCGCGCGCGCGGCACCGCA
>DATFRY010000385.1:0-24164 GCA_035262925.1 Kofleriaceae bacterium
CGCCATGCCGATCCCCGGCGTTCTCGCCGGCCACATCGACACCCGCCGCCTGGGTGTGCTTGGCCACTCGCTGGGGGGCGGGACTGCCGCGGAGGTCTGCCGCTCCGACGCCCGCGTCGTCGCCTGCGCCGACCTCGACGGAAAGATCTACGGCCCGGCCAGTGCATCCGGCCTGGGCCAGCCGTTCCTCCTGGTCGAGAGCGACGGACGCGCGGATACGTTCGATGAGTTCGCCGGCCGGTTGCGCGGCCCTTCCTGCCGCGTGCGCGGCGCGCGCGTGAGCCACCTCGATCTCTGCGATGTCCCGCTATTGCTACCGATCGTGACCTACCTCCTGCCGCAGCCGAGCCTGCGCAACGCCGGAGGTGCAGACTCGCTCGGCGCGATGAACGAGCTGCTCGGCGCGTTCTTCGACGCGACGGTGCGAGGCGACGCGGCCAGCTGGTCACGGGTGAGGAGCCCGCCCGCGCCGTTCTCCGCCGTGTGCGAGCGCCTGCCGCGCTGATCAGAGGCCGCCGGTGATCACCACCTGGAGGAACGGGAAGTCGGCGAAGCTCTCCGGGGGAACGCAGCCGTCGGTGCAGGAGGGGCGGTCGATCGCGTCGGCGATCTCGCCGAAGGCGGCCTCGCCGCTGTTGTCTCCGCAGCCCAGGCTGGCGAGGGACGTCCCTCCGCCGCCGACGCCGTCGGTGCCGTCGCCGTCGTGGTCGATGCAGATGCGGAGGGGCGGGGACAGGCCGAGGTTGCCGAGGGCGTCGGGGGCGACCGCGGCGACGCAGGCCCAGCCGTCGGCGATGTTGGTCGCGGGCGCGTCGAAGGCGTTGCCCACGCACCATGGAGCGTCGGCCGGCGGGACCGCGAACACGGCCGCGGCGCCGAGCTGGGTCGCCACCACGCGCGTGGCCGGTGAGCTGATGCAGAGCGCGGACGGCGGGTTGGTGTCGGCGTTGGCGCCCGGCTCCTGGCATGCGTCGTCGGCCACGTCGGGGCGGCCGCCGAAGGGATCGCTGAGGACGCCCTCGTAGTGGGAGGCCCCGGACGGCGCGACGGCGACCAGCGAGACCACCGCCGCCTCGTTCGGCGTGTCCGGAACCGACGTGGGCACCAGGGCGGGATTGATGGAGTCGCACGTCCCGTCGTCGTCGGTGTCGACCATGAGCGCACCGGCGTCGTCGTCGAGCACGTAGAACGCGACCTGGTTCTGGTCGATGCCCGCGATCGGGACCACCACCCCGCTCGGGGCGATCGCACCGTTGCCGCGATCCTCGGCCCGGACGCGCAGCTCCATGAGGCCGGCCACCACCTCGCCGTCGTCGGCGGTGTCGCTGCCCAGCGGGTCGAACAGGTCGGAGCAGATGGCACCGGCGAGATCGCAGGTGTCGCCCACGAGGCACTTGGCCTCGCGCATCGGCGGCGAGTCCATGCTGACCAGCGGCGCGCGGTTGTCGAGCGCCACGATGCGGCCGACCGCCGCCTCGTTGCCGACCCGATCGCGGGCGCGCACCTCGACCAGCGGGAAGACCCAGCTGGTGTCGAGCAGGCGCGTATCGAAGGTGCCGGAGAAGGTGTCCTCGTCGGTGGCCTCCAGCTCGACCTCGTACTGGTGTGCGATGGTCGCGACGACGCTATCGATCCCGGAGTCGTCGAGCACCGTCACGTTGATGTCCATGAAGCCGCCGACCAGCAGGCCCGGCGTCGGCTCCGTGATGCCGACGGCCGGTCCGCCCGAGTCGGCCACGAACGGAACCTGAGCGGTGCGGGTGACGGCGGTGGCGGCGCGGCTGTTGGTGGCGCGAACGATGAGACCGACCTCGCCGTCGAGCGGTGGATCGAACTCGGGCGCGTCGAAGTCGATGCTGGCGAAGTAGCTGTTGCCCGGGCCCGGCGTGAGGTCGACCGCCACCGACGCGGCGGTGAGCTCGACGCCGTCGACGGCCGCACCGGTGTCGTCGGCGGCGACCGGATCGGCCGTCACGGTGAACGTGACGTCGACCTGCTGGCCATAGCTGCTCCCGGCGATCGGGCTCAGCACCTCGATGCGCGGCCCCAGATCGAGGAAGGTGGCCACCTCGTCCGAGTTGGTGCGCGGCTCGGCGGCCTGATCGGAGGCGGTGCAGCGGATGGTGAGCGCACCGTTGGCGAAGTCGCCGACGTCGAGGGTGGCCGCGTAGCGGCCGGCTTCCCCGGTCGGGATGGCCAGCACCTCGACGACGTCAGCGCCGGAGATCGCCGCGAGCTGGACCGAGGCGCTGTCGACCTGATCTCCCGTGTCCGGGTTGGCTTCGACCTGGCAGACCGCCTGCACGCGGCTGCCGACCACGATCGATTCGCCGGCGTAGTCGCCCGGATCGGGCGCGGTCGGGGCCAGCACCTCGATGATCGGCCCCTGCGGGTTGGCCGCCGCGTCGGATGCGCCGCCGGCGTCGCGACCGCCGCCGCCGTCGGGCGAGTCGTCGTCGTCGCCGCCTCCCGGGTTGCCGCCATGGTCCCCTCCGCCGCACGCCGTCGATCCGATCGCAGCGCAGATCGCCAGCACGAGCGCCGCTGCCAGCGCGCCTCCACTCGAACGCACCATGATGTCCCCCCTGTCGAACCGTCATTGTAGTGGGGCGGGGATCGGGCCGCGATCGCCCGCCGGGGGTGGACGGATCAGGTCGGTTGCGGCCGTCCGGGCGCGGGGCTGCGAGGTTGATCACTACTCTCTCGCCGGCCGCTCGCCACCCGCGAGAGTCGGGGCGCTCACGATCTCGTCTTCCCGATCGCCGGCATTCGCCGCTCATCACCGGGATCGACGACGCTGCGGTCGGGGCCACGCCGCCGCGGCGCGCCGCCTGGTCGCCGTCGGGCCGCGTGTTACGCTGCGTGGCCCCCCACGGGCCAGACGACAGACGGAGGCCGCCGGTGACGCAGCAAAACGAGTACATGCAGCAAGTGATTCTCAACCAGGCAAACGTCGAGCGGAACCTCAAGAAGCGTGCCCGCCCGATCCTCGCGCAGGCCGACGCGCCGCCCGCGGCGATGGCCGCGAGCCTCGGACGGGCCGCGGTCGAGGGCGGTGCGACCGGCGAGGAGGCGCCCGCGGTCGAGGTCCGGATCACGGGATTCTGGCGCTGGAAGAACGTCATCGTGCCGCCCAACGCCTATGTGGTCCACACCCGCCGCGGGCGCGACGAGCCGCTCCACTGTGGCCTCGGCACCTCGTTTCGCTTCAACCCGCTGACCGACTCCTTTCTCGTCGTGCCGGCGGCCATGCAGACCATCATCATCAACGCCAACTGCATCTGCCGCGAGAAGCAGGGGATCCTGGTCCAGGGCTACGTGCAGTGGATGATCGACGACTTCCGCACTGCCTACCGCAAGCTCGACTTCGGCGATCCGATCGATCCGATGTCGGTCGTCAACACCCAGCTCCGCGAGCAGGCCGAGGCGGTGATCAAGGACACCGTGTCGACCATGCCGCTCGAGAGCGTGCTCGCCGATCGCCAGCCGATCATCCGCGAGCTCACCGATCGCCTGCGCAACATCATGGAGGGCGAGGGCGGCGGCGAGGGCCTCGGCCTCCGCATCGTCACGGTGCAGATCAAGGAGGCGGTGGTCAGCTCCTCGTCGCTGTGGGAGACCCTGCAGCGGCCGTTCAGGGCCGAGCGGCGCAAGGAGGCGCGCCTCGCCGAGCTGGAGCAGGAGGTGAAGGTCCGCGAGCGCGAGATGGCCGAGCGCACCGCGGCCAAGGTCCTCGAGATCGAGACCGCCGCCGAGATCGCGCAGCGAAGCGCCGGGGCCGAGGCCACGGCCTTCGACCGCGAACAGGCCGAGACCAGCCGCCGGGCCCGCGTCGAGGCCGACGCGCTGGCCGAGGCGCTCGAGCACGAGATGGCCAAGGCGGCCAAGCGCGCCGACCTCGAGCAGGTCACCCTGCGCCACCAGATCGCGGCCGAGTCGCTGCGCTTCGAGGCGAGCAACCAGCGCGCCCTGACCCAGATCGAGACCGACGCGGCCCGACGCAAGGTGGTCAACGACGTCTCGCTCGAGTTCATCAAGCACAGGCTCATCGAGATCCTGCCGGCCATCGCCGAGCGCATGCCGAAGCCGGCCGAGATGAAGTCGGTCTCGATCAACGGCATCGACGGCCTGAGCGGCCTGCTCCCCGCCCTGGCCGCGATCGTCGACCGGGTCGGCGGCGATCGCTCGTCCGGGTAGCGTCTCGAGGCGGGGCCGGCGCCGGGTCTCCCGGCACCGACTCGAATCCGCGATCGACGCGGGCCCGGCCGATCGGTATCGTCGGACCATGTCCTCGGGGCCGGGTCCGACATCCGAGCCGACGGCCGGACCGGGCCCCGGCGCGGCACGGCGCTACGTGCTGTTCGCGCTCGGCCTGCTGTTCACCGCCGTCGGCATCGTCGGCGCGTTCCTGCCGCTCATCCCGACCACTCCCTTTCTCATCCTCGCCCTGTGGGCCTTCTCGGGCAGCTCCGAGCGTCTGCACGGGTGGCTGCTCCGACACCGGCGTTTCGGGCCTCCGCTGCAGAGATGGCGCACCCACCGGGTCGTCTCGTGGCGCGCCAAGATCACGGCGTGGTCCATGATGGCGGCCAGCCTGGCCTACACGATCTTCGTGCGCCGCGCCCCCTGGCCGCTCGTCGCGGCGATCGCCGCGCTCATGGCCATCGCGGTCTGGTACGTCGCGACCAAGCCGAGCCGCGTGCCCGCCGACGCCGCGGCCGACCCCGACGCCGACGCCGGCGCCGACCACACGACATGACGTGACATGACGGCGGGAGTGCCCAGTGCCCGCGATCGGCGAACAGGCAATCAGGCGCACGGTCCGTTCTCACATTGTTTCGATCGGTGGCGCCATGCTTCACTGCGGCCATGTCGCGGAACCGCGTGGGGTGGCGCCGGTGGCTCTGGTTCGTCGTGCTGAGCGCAGGGGGCGCGGCGATCGCGGCCTCGCCGGCGGCGGCGAACACGACCATCACGATCAACGGGGGCGCGGCAGGCCGCGTCTTCGACGGGATCGGCGCCATCAGCGGCGGCGGCGGAAACTCGCGGCTGCTCATCGACTACCCCGAGCCGCAGCGCAGCCAGATCCTCGACTACCTGTTCCGGCCCGGCTACGGGGCGCAGCTGCAGATCCTCAAGGTCGAGGTCGGCGGCGACACGAACTCGACGAGCGGCGCCGAGCCCAGCCATCGACACACGGCCACGGATCTGCAGTGCGGACGCGGCTACGAGTGGTGGCTGATGGGCGAGGCGAAGGCCCGCAACCCGAACATCAAGCTCGCCGCCCTGTCGTGGGGAGCGCCCGGCTGGATCGGGAATGGCACGTTCTTCTCCACCGACATGATCAACTACCTCGTCGCGTGGCTCGACTGTGCCCGCACGGCGCACGGCCTGACCATCGACTACATCGGAGGCTGGAACGAGCGCGGACACGACCGCGCCTGGTACGAGAATCTCAAGTCCACGCTGGTCGCGCGCGGCTACGCCAACGTGAAGGTCGTGGCGGACGACACCAGCTTCGCGGTGGCCGACGAGATCGTCGGCGACTCGGCGTTCGCCGCCGCCGTCGACGTCATCGGCTCCCACTACGTGTGCGGCTATCGCAGCGCGCAGACCAGCTGCCCCAGCTCATCGAACGCGCTCGCGTCGGGCAAGCCGCTGTGGGCCAGCGAGAACGGCTCCGACGACTTCAACGCCGGGGCGGCCGCGCTCGCCCGCGGCATCAACCGCGGCTACATCGACGGGCGGATGACCGCCTACATCAACTGGCCGGTCATCGCGGCGCTCTACCCGAACCTGCCATTTCCCACCATGGGCGTCGCCGTCGCCGCCCAGCCGTGGTCGGGCGCCTACTCGATCGGCCAGAACGCGTGGGTGATGGCCCACACGACGCAGTTCACCGCACCCGGCTGGCGCTACCTCGACCCGGCGACCGGCTTCCTGAGCGGCAACCGCGCCGCCGGCAGCTTCGTGACCCTGCGCTCGCCGACGACGGGCGACTACAGCGTGATCATCGAGACCACGGCGGCGACCGCCAGCGAGGTCTTCACGGCGACGGTGACGGGCGGCCTGTCGACCGGCACGGTCCACGTGTGGTCGAGCCAGCTGGGCACCGGCAACCTGTTCGTCCGCGGCGCCGACATCGCGCCGTCGGCCGGCAGGTTCTCGCTCACGCTGCAGCCCGGGCGCATCTACACGCTCACGACCACGACCGGGCAAGGCAAGGGCACCGCGGTCGGTCCCGCGCCGGCGCCGCTCGCGCTCCCCTATGCCGACAGCTTCGACGGCTACGCCGCCGGCACCGAGGCGCGCCTGCTCTCGGACATGCAGGGCGCCTTCGAGGTGACCACGTGCGCGGGCGGCCGCGCGGGCAGGTGCATCCGCCAGATGTCGCCCAGGGCGCCCATCACCTGGAACGCGCTCAGCGACCCGTACGCGCTGCTCGGCGACGTCGGCTGGTCCAACTACCGCGTGGCGGCGGACGTCCTCCTCGAGCAGGCCGGCAGCGTCGAGCTCATCGGCCGCGCGAACCTCCAGCGCGGGTTCTTCCCGGCCGGGCAGAACGGCTACTACCTGCGCGTCGGCAACACGGGCTCATGGGCGCTGCAGCGGAACAACTCCGACAACGCGCGCACGGTGCTGCGCAGCGGGACGGTCGCGGCGCTGGGCACGAACCGGTGGCACACGCTGGCGCTCACGTTCTCGGGCAGCACCATCACGGCGACCATCGACGGCGCCCAGGTCGCCAGCCTGAACGACACCGCCTACTTCACCGGCCAGGTGGGCATCGGCACCAGCCAGGGCTCGACCGCCAACTTCGACAACCTCGACGTGGCGGCCGTCGCCGGTCCGCCGCCTCCTGTCAGCGGGCGGCTGGTCGGAGTCGGTTCGGGCCGCTGCCTCGACGTGCCGAACCAGAGCACGGCGAACGGCGTGCAGCCGGTCATCTGGGACTGCAACGGCGGCGCCAACCAGCAATGGACGCAGCTGCCCGGCGGGGCGCTGCAGGTCTACGGCACCAAGTGTCTCGACGTGCTCGACCACAACACCGCGCCCGGCTCGGCGGTCGCGATCTGGGACTGCACGGGCGGCGCCAACCAGCGGTGGACCTTCAACGCGGACGGCACCATCGTCGGCGCCGAATCCGGGCTGTGCCTGGATGTGAACGGGCAAGGCACCGCGAACGGCACGCGCGTCCAGATCTGGACCTGCAACGGCGGCTCGAACCAGCGCTGGACGCGCTGACCGGGCGCTCAGGGCGGGAGCCCCTCGTACTGCGGCAGCGAATCCGCGATCTCGTGCCACGGCGCCTTGGCGCCGACGAAGATGTGACACGCCGGGCGAACGCCCGGATCGTCGAGGAGCGTTCCCATCTGGACGTGAAAGTACCGGCCGTCGCGCACGAGGGCAAAGAGCGGCGCGCCGCACCGCCCGCACCGGCTCACCTTGTTGTCGGGGTTGCGCTCGAAGACGGCGATGTCCTGCTCGCCCTCCGTGACGCGGACGTGATCCTTCTCGACGCCCGCAAATGCGGTGAAGGCCGAGCCGGAAGCGGCCCGGCATCGCGCGCAGTGACAGTAGCCCGCGTACTCGATCGGCCCGCGGATCTCGTAGCGGACCGCGCCGCATAGACACTGACCGTGGAGCATCTGCCTCTCCTCGCCGGCGCCGGGCCGGCCAACCCCGAGACGAGGGAAGTGTAGCGGCAGCCCGACCTCGAAGCGCCTCGCGTTTCCCGGCAGCCCGCGGCGCCGCGCACCGATGGCTGGCGCCGCTCGCGGACGCGGGCTGGAGCGCGCGCGGGATGGCTGGCTACCTTGGCCGCGTGAAAATCCACCGACGCAAGTCAGACCAGGGTCTCGATCGACGATTGTTTCTGGGCGCCGCCGCGGGCGCCGTGGCGTGGGGCTGCGGCGGCCTCGCGCTGCGTGAGGGCGGTGCGGCCCCGTCTGCGGCACCCCCCGGACGCAGCGCGGGGCGGCATGGGCCGATCCGCATCGGCCAGAACGAGAACCCGTACGGCCCGAGCCCGGCGGCGCTGGCGGCGATCCAGAACGCCGTCGCCGAGACGTATCGCTACACCGACTTCGAGGACGAGCTGCTCGCGGCGATCGCGGTGCGCCACGGCGTCACCGCCGAGCACGTGATCCTCGGGACCGGCTCGTACGGCGTCCTGATCGCCTCGGTCGCCGCGATCGTGGAGCGCGGCACCGAGACGATCGTCCCGCAGCCGGTCTACGCCGCCGTCGAGCGGCACGCAGAGACGCTGGGGCCGGTCACGCGGGTTCCGCTCGATCGCTCCCTGCGGCACGACCTCGACGCGACGGCGGCCGCGCTCAGGCCGGCGACGCGGCTGGTCTACGTCTGCAACCCGAACAACCCGGCGGGCACGCTCGTCCCGCCAGCCGACCTCCGGGCGTTCTGCCGCCGCCACGCGGAGCGCGCCACGATCCTCGTCGATGAGGCGTACGCCGAATACGTCCCGGGCTTCGAGTCGATGGACTCGCTCGTGCGCGACGGCGTGCCGATCCTCGTCACCCGGACGTTCTCCAAGCTGTACAGCCTCGCCGGGCTGCGCATCGGCTACGGGATCGCGCCGCCGAAGCTCGCCACGGCCGTCCGCGTCGCGCGCGGCGTCGACGATCTCTGCTGGGTGAGCCGCGCCGGCACGCGCGCAGCGATCGAGAGCCTCGGCGACGCGGGCTACGTCCCGTCGATCCAGCGCGACGTGGCCCGCGAGCGCGCGCGCCTCGTGTCCGCGCTCGAGCGGCACGGGCTCACCGTGCCGGCGCCGGTCGCCAACTTCGTCTTCTTCAGGCACCGCCGGCCCGAAGCCCTCAAGGCAGCCCTCGCCGCGCGCGGCGTGTTGATCTCGGCGCACGATCGGAACGGCGGCTGCCGCATCTCGATCGGTCTACCGTCCGACATGTCCGTCGCGATCGAGACGCTCGCCGCGGTGCTCCCCGGGCTGTCGTGAGAGGCGCCGGCCCGAGGCTCTTGCGACTCGCCGATGAGGGATCCGGGGCGCCGGGTGGACGGCCGGCGGGACGTCCTCTCGAACGTCCCACCGGCCCTTGCGATCAGCAGGGCCTCAGCGCGTCCTGGCGCATCCAGCCGTAGTGCGAGGACCAGAGGTCCTTGACGAAGAAGTACGCGCCGCAGCCGTACAGGTGGACGTTGACCGGATGACCGCGGCTGAACTGCGCGTCGGGATTCAGGCTGGGGGGACACACGCACGGGAAGCCGCCACACGAGTCGATGTTCACGTACTGGATGCTGGCGTAGGACTGATCGACGCAGTACCGGCCTTCCAGAGCCTGGACCCCGTCGGTTGCGCCCGGGTCCCATGCTTCCTTGGCGTCGGCGATGCTGGCCTGCTCGGAGCCGCCTTCGTCCAGCGCGGGGCTTTCGTCCAGTGCGAGCTCATTGCCCGCCGACTCCTCGAACGCGGCGACCTCTTCGTCGCCCGTGTCGTCCTCGACCGCGCAACCGACCCCCGCGAGTGAGCCGAACGCCAGCGCACCGAGCGCGACCAGATGAACCTTCGCATGCTTGAGCATCGATACCTCCCAGTGGTGGCGGGCAGCCGATGGCCGCCCGCGATTACGCGGAGGCCACCGAGCAATGCGTGTGCCGCTGACCCCGGAGCCGGATCTCGGGCGCTTGCGGCCGCCGCGACCGCGCGTGCACGGCCACGCGCCCGGCACGTGACAGTTCCGGGACCCGTAGCAGGCAGTTGCGGATCGCCGTCAGGACCATCGCGATCTCGTGCAGCGTTTCGCCGCCGAGACTCGACAATGGTAGAGAGTCATGTCGAGGACGGACGCCGAACTGGTCGAGGCCGCGCGGCGGGGCGACGGCAGCGCGCGCGACGAGCTGGTCAGGCGGTATCGGCGCCAGACCGCCCTCCTCGCCGGCGCGCTGGTGGGCGACGTCGCCGAGGGGGAGGACCTGGGCCAGGAGGCGTTCGTGCGCGCCTTCGGCAACCTGGATCTTCTGGCCGATCCGGCGCGCTTCGCTCCGTGGCTGCGCCGCATCGCGTTCGGGGTGTCCATCGACTGGCTGCGCAGCTTCCGCCCCGACCTCTATCGCGGGTGGGACGAGAAGCAGGCCCCGGCGCTCCCCGACCTCGAGCCGTCGCCGCTCGACAGCCTGCTCGGCGCCGAGATGGCGGAGCGTGTGGCCCGAGCGCTCGCGGCTCTTCCGCCCCGCTACCGCGTGCCGATCCGCCTCTTTCACATGGACGGCCTGAGCCACGCGAAGATCGCCGAGGACCTGGGCGTGCCGGTCGGGACGGTGCGTTCGCTCGTGACCCGAGCGCGGCGCAAGCTCGCCGCCCTCCTCGTCGACGACGCCCCCGAGGCCCTGTCGCAGATGGACGAGCTGTTCGAGGAGCAGAAGATGCCGCGACCCGCCACATCAAGGTTCCTTCACGTCGCCAACGGCGACTGCACCACGCAGACGATCGAGGCGGCCGGGATTCCCGGCGCGACGTCGGTCTGGGCCGACGTGCTTCACGAGGGCCCCGTCCCGGGCGGGCTGTCGGATGAGGAGCTGGTGGCGATCCGCGCCCGCTTCGTGGCCTCGACCTGGTCCGCTCCTTCGTACGAGGAGGTGGTCGCGCACATGAGCCGCTGGCGCGCCGCGCTCGACGGCCACTCGTCGTACGACGAGCTCATCCTGTGGTACGAGCACGACCTGTTCGATCAGCTCAACCTCATCCAGCTCCTGACGCGCCTCGGACGAGATCGCCCCCCGCCGGCCGACAGGCTGGTCAGCCTCATCTGCATCGGCTCGTTCCCGGGCCGCCCCGACTTCAAGGGCCTGGGCCAGCTCACACCGGACGAGCTGGCCTCGCTGCTCGAGACCAGGCAGCCGGTCGGCGACGCGCAGTACGCCGCGGCGCAGCGGGCCTGGCAGGCCTTCCGGGCACCCGATCCGCAGCCGCTCGAACATCTGCTGCGCAGCGACACGTCGGCGCTCCGCTTCCTCGCCCCCGCCCTGGCGCGCCACCTCGAGGAGTACCCGTGGACGCGCGACGGGCTCTCGCGCACCGAGCGCCGGCTCCTCGACCTGTGCCGGTCCGCTCCGATCGACATCTGGTCGGCCTTCCACCGAGCGTCGGACGGCGAGACCGCCTTCTACATCGGCGACGGCTCGTTCTGGAACATCGCGCAGGAGCTGGCCGCCGCGACACCGCCGCTCCTCGCCATCGCGATCGAACCGGGCGCGAGCGAGGAAGACCGGCAGCCGGGCGGTCCGCTCCCGCGCGGCACCTTCTCCATCACCGACACCGGCCGCGCCGTCCTGGATGGCACGGCCGACCGCGTCCGGCGCTGCGGCCTCGATCGATGGCTGGGCGGCGTGCACCTCCAGGGCTCCGGCCCGATGTGGCGGTGGAACCCCGACCAGCAGCGCATCGAGCTGGCCTGAATCTCTCGTCACTCCACCAGGACCGGATCGCCGACAGCGACGCGGCCGGGCTGGACCGTCGAGCCGTACACCCCGAGGCACGCGTCGCGCTCGCGGCCGATGGCGCGCAGGATGGCCGGGTCGCGCTCGGTGGTCGCCGGATCGACGTTGACCACGACGCAGCGCTGGTCGCGCTTGTCGACCCGCATGCGGAGCCCGCCGATCCGCAGGACCGACCCGACCCAGTCATCTTCCGGGAAGTCCGCGTCGCCGGTCGCCTCCACGAGGAGGTTGGGCCGGAAGCGGCGGACGTCGAGCCCGGCGCCGATCAGCGCGCCGAGGCCGGCGATGGTCCGGGTGGTGATGAGCGAGAGCGGCATGGTGTCGAAGACGCCGCGGTCCTGCTTGATGACGCGGACGTTCTCGCCCAGCCGGGCGGCCAGCGCCGGATCGAGGACGTCGAGCACGTCGCCCGACGGCGTGGACACCGCGACCGGCGATGCGTCGGGGCGATCCGGCTCGGCAAAGGACGGTCGATGCCGGCCCATGTCCGGGCGCTCGCGGATGGTCAGCCACGGAAAGCCGCTCCGCTCCATGCCGCCCTGGATGAAGGCCCAGCGGCGGTCGCCGGCCAGGCCGTTCCAGGACACCAGGGCCTCCTCGAGCGCCTCGCCGCCCATCGACTTGACCGGGTAACGCCAGAGCGCCGCGACGCGACCGATCTCGACACCGGACACCGGCCGCGATTGCGGCCCTCGACTGAAGGGACTCATGGGGCTGCCTCCTCGATCGAAGGCGCCCTTTGACCCAGGTGCCGAGCCCGAGCGTGGCGGACCAGGTCCGTTGCAGCGCCCCTCGAGTCGGTTGCGCCAGGACGGCGCAGGATGCACCTCGAACGAGGTGTATCGATGATCCTTCGCGAGGACGTCCCTGCTGTCAACTACGCGGCGAGCGCTACCAGTCGAGGCCGCGGATGTCGGTGGCGGCGAGGACCAGGCGCGGGGCCGTGCCGCCCTCGGCGTCGACGATGTAGACGCCGTCGGGGCGGATGAACGCGATGGAGCCGCCGTCGGGCGACCACACCGGGGCGCGGCCGAGGACGCCGAGGTCCTGGGTGACCAGCGTGATGACCGAGGGGTCGGTCGAGGTATCGAGCGTGGCGCGGGTCAGGCCGACGTCGGCGCTGCTCAGGCTGCGGCGCTCGAAGATGACCTCGTCGCCGTCGGGCGAGAAGTCGACGGCGTGGAAGAACGGAAAGTCGTTGTCGACCACCATCGGGCGGTACGACGAGCCGTCGGGGAGCGAGCTCGAGATCTCGCCGCCGCCGGCGCAGTCGGGACAGTCGTCGTCGTTGGCGAAGGCCAGGAGGTCCTGCGACGACCACGCCGGGTCGTAGAGCGTGCCCATGCCGGGCGGGTTCACGTGGTCGAACGGCTCGGCGTACGGGGTGTCGCCGCTGCCGTCGGCGCCGACGAAGTGGAGCGTCGTCTCGTAGCTCTCATCGATGGTCTCGTCGCCGTCCATGACGATGAACGGCGGCCGCGGGAACGGATAGACCAGGCGCGTGCCGTCGGGCGACCACGCCGCCGCCGTCACCGTCGTTTGCCGCGGGCCGGCCGGGCCGCGGCCGACCTGGGGCGCGACGAGATGATCGCCGCCACCGTCGGCGCCTGCGACCCGGAGCTGGCCGTCGATCACGTACGCCAGCTGCGAGCGGTCGGGCGACCAGCGCGGCTGCGTCTCGTCGCCGCCCGAGCCGACGACCAGCGTGGTCGCGCCGGTCTCCGGATCGACCGCGTAGAGATCGATCGACGGACCGCCCAGCGCGGTCGCCACCAGGAGCGACGACGACGACGCCTGCTGCCTCGGCTCGACGCGCAGCCGCACCCAGCGCTGCGGCGAGATGGGCCCGAGCTCGATGCGATAGGTCTCTCCGGCCGTCAGGTCGAGGCCGATGCCGCGGCGCATGTGCACGCAGTCCGGCGCCGAGAGCGGCGACGAGCAGGTCATCGCGACCGGGCCGTCGGGTCCGGTGATCGCGAGCGGCACGTTCGGCGTCCCGAGATAGAGGATGTGCTCGCCGGTCGTCGCCGCCACGAAGCGGATCGCGCCCCCGTTGCGCCCCCTCTCCTTGCGGAGGTGCAGGCCGTAGCTCACCGAGGCCTGGATCGCGACGGGCGTGGGCGCCGCGCGCGGGCTCATCACGAACGGCACCGAGTCGTCGGTGCACGCGGCGGCGACCCCGTCCCCCGCGGTGAGCGAGCAGCTCGACGCCGACGCCGGCGAGGCAGCGAGGTCCAGCTCCGCCGACGGAGGCGGCGCCCCGTCACAGCCGGCGATCAGCGCGAGGAGCACGACGACGACGACGAGACGAACCGGGGAAGCGCTGCAGCTCATGGTCAAGGCTAACGACCGATATGCCGTTCAGGGAGTGGGGCCAGAGCGACCTCCTGGCCGGCGGAGGCACCCTGAAACGTATCGGCGCAGACAGGTCGACGGCGAGTCGCCGGTCATGGCGCTTCCACCAGGTCGGCGTGGGCGGCTCCGACGGTCAGAACGGATCGAAGCAGTCGTAGTTGCGCTGCGAGGTGATGAGGCCGTCCCGGAAGGTCAGGAAGACGCCGAAGTGGGCGCGCATGGTGTCGCCGGGGGCGAGGTTGCCGATCGGCACGTTGAGGCGAGCGGTCCAGATCACCTCGAGGGCGACCTCCTCCCCCTGCTCGATGCCGCTCACGACCTCGTAGCGCTCCTCGGAGACCGCGCGCTTGCCGGCCTCGGAGCCGGCGCGGAGCGCCGCCAGGTCGCGGGTCGCGCCGTCCGGGACCAGCCGGTTGGGAAACTCGCGCTGCACCACGTCGCTCGCGTAGTGGCTCAGCGCCGTGCCGTCGCGGGTCTCCAGCGCGCGCAGCATGCTCCTCGCTCGGTCCAGGTTGGTCATTGCCGTTCCCCCTCGACCGAGATTGTACACATCCCCGCGCGGCGCTTCCGCGCTACGCTGCGCGCGTGCCCAGGCTCTGGATCATGGTCTCCGGTCCGTACACCGCCGGCGGCGCCGATGCGGCGCGGCGGGCCGAGAATCTGGCCGCGATGAACCGCGCCGCCGTCGCGCTGTTCGAGCGCGGTCACCTGCCGGTCATCGGCGTCAACATGGCCCTGCCGATGATCGAGGCGGCCGGCCCGTCGCGCTTCGACGAGATCATGATGCCGCTCTCGCTGGCCCTGGCCGACCGCTGCGACGCCTGCCTGCGCGTCGGCGGCCCCTCGCGCGGAGCGGACGACGAGGCCGAGCGGTTCGCGCTCGCCGGCAAGCCGGTGTTTCGCTCGCTCGAGGACGTGCCTCCCGCCTGAGCCGCCGACCACGCCACCCGTATCAATGCAGCTCGCTCAGGATCGCCTTGCGCATGAGGTCCGGTGGCAGGAGGCCCTGGGCCAGGATGAGGTCGTGGAACCGGAGCGGGTCGAACCTGTCGCCCTGCTGCTTCTGTGCCGCGTCGCGCAGCTCGAGCAATCTGGTGTAGCCGTAGAAATAGGCGGTCGCCTGCGCCGGTGAGCGGAAGGTGAAGCGATCGACCTCCTCGGTCGCGAACGCCGGCGACAGGCCGACCTCCTTCATCAGGAAGGCGCGCGCCGCCTCCGGCGTCCACTTGCCCGGTATCTGCAGCTCCGGATCGAGGAAGGCGCGCGCCGCGCGCTGCAAGCGCAGCTGCAGGCTGACCAGCTGGCCGTCGAGCGGCATGTACGGCAGCGAGATCGCCTCCGCGTACAGCCCCCAGCCCTCGACGTTGACGCTGTTGAAGGCGAAGATCGCCCGCGCCAGCGACACGCCGGTCTCCACCATCCGCGAGAACTGCAGCTCGTGCCCGGGCCGCGCCTCGTGGGCGGTCAGGGTCCACGCGGCCGCGTCGTAGTTGAAGTCGTCGTACTTCTGCGCCGTCTTTCCGGGCACCGAGAGCGGCAGCACGAACTCGCCCTGCTCGCCGGTGTTGCCGATCAGCCGCGGCGGCATCATGTGCGGCGCGGGCTGCTGCGCGTTCTCCGCCGGGGTGCCCAGCCGGATGCGCGCAGGTCGACCCGGCAGCGTCACCAGCCTCCGGGCCCGGATGATGTCCTCGATCTGCGCGAGCCGCTTCTTGTAGAACTCGAGCACCTGATCGTCGGGGATCTGCTGCTTCTTCAGCTGCGCGAGCACGTCGCGATAGTCGGACGAGGGCCAGCCGCGCTCCTTCGCGATCTTGCGCGCGGTCACCTGCATCTCGTCCTGGATCTCGGTGAACGCCTTGTGCGCGCGCGCCGCCAGCTCGGCCGGCGCGATGTCGACGCCGACCTGCTCGAGGTTGAACGCGTAGAGCTCGGGCGGCAGGCGGAAGTCGTCGCGCGCCTTCGGGAGCACCTCGCTGCGCACGAACTCGAGATACGCCCCGAGCTGCTTGTGCATCTCGGCGAGAGCCGCTTCCGCCCCCGCGATGTGGAACTCCTCGAACAGCTTGTCGACACCGTCGAGCAGGGGCGCCGAGGTCTCGAGGTCGTTCTCCAGCTCGAGGCGCGCGGGCGCCAGCAAGCCCTTCTGCATGCCCTCGCGGGTCTCGGCCTCGGCGAGCTGGACCAGCGACGGCCCGCCGCCCTCCATGCCCAGGTACTTGCGCAGCCGCACCAGCGCCGCCGGCCGCCGCTCCGCCGCGATCTGCGGATCGAGCAGCGAGCGCAGGCTGCCGAACACGAGCCGCGGCAGGCTGTAGTACGGCACCTCGAGCTTCTCCTTCAGCGCGCTCCCCTTCTGCTGCCGCCTGGCCGCGTCGATGAGGATCTGGAGGTCCTGTGCGACCAGCGGGTCCTTCTCGGCGGCCAGCCGCTTCTCGAGCTCCGCCTGGACCTTTCCGGTCGCCTCGCGCTGGCGCTGCACGTGGCCCGGGGCGAAATCCGCGATGCGATCGTCGAGCCCGGGGAGGCCCATCCGGGCGGCCATCTCCGGCTGGAACTCCGCCTGTACCCGGAGCAGCAGCTGCGCGTTCTGGTTGCTGCGCTCGATCCAGCCGCGATCGCGCGCCGCCGGGGAGGCCGGCTCTGGCGGCGGCTGCGAGCAGGCGAGCGTCAGGACGATCCATGCCACGAAGGAGGTACGCATGGTCGCGCAGTATATCTGCGCCGCCGCCCGCACGGGATCTTCGCCGTCATGCGCGGTACTCTTGCGCCAGGGTCAGAGAGGGTCGCCAGGCGTCGGGACGCGACCCGCGACAGGAGGCTCATGCGCGCGGTTCACCGAGGTACGCTGGTCTGTGCGGTCCTTCTGGTCGCGAGCTGCGGCGGCAAGGAGGACAACTCCGCCATCACCGACAAGGCCAGCCAGGATCTGCGAGCGGCCCAGGCGGCGCTCGGCGAGCGCAGCAAGAGCCTCGCCGACAACCAGGAGGCGATCGAGCAGACCACCCGCGACATCGCCAGCAAGCAGCAGCAGCTCGCAGACCGGCAGAAGCTCCTCGAGCAGCAGCGACAGCAGCTCGCCTCGGCGCAGGCGGACCTGAACAAGGCGCGCGCGGCCCATGCTGCCGCGATCAAGGAGCGGTTCGCCAAGCTGGACGCCTCGCTCGCCACCCTGGCGACCAGGACCGACGCGCGCTCCAGGGACGCGGCGGCCGGTCTCCGCGCCCGCCGCGACCTGCTCGCGCAGAAGCTCGCCGCGCCGGCCGACGCGATGGCCGCCACCTGGAACGACTACATCGGCGACGTCGACACGACGTTCGATGCGATCGAGCACGACCTCCACGAGGCCATGAAGTAGGTCCTCGTCGCTCGCCCGCCGGTCGCCGCGCCGGCGGTGACTCTCATCGCGCCGCGGCGCGCCCGGCCACGACCACGAACTCGCCCGGCACGCGGTAACCCTCACCGTCGCGGTAGCCCGCGATGGATGCGAGGTACTCGGCGCGCACCTCGCGCCGGACCGTGTCGTCGAAGCGCGAGTAGGCCAGCGCGACCGGGCCGCCGGCGAAGGCGGCGTCGCAGGCCTCATCGCCCGAGTCGTAGACCAGCGTGGCGTCGATCCGCTCGCCGACCAGGTCGGTGAAGCCTGCCTCCTCGAAGAGGGCGCGCAGGCTGTCGCCGGTGCCGAGGGCGAAGAAGAGCGGACACACCTCGGATCTCACCCTGGCGTCCACGATCGGGAAGATGTCGGCCCATCCGCAGCGCTTGCGCGCGCCCCAGACCGCGGCCACCGCGCGTCCGGCGACGCGTCTCATCTCGCCGACGGCCCGCCCCGGATCGGGCACGTACATGAGGCCGAGCGCGCACAGGGCGGCGTCGAAGGAGGCGTCGCCCGCCGCCAGCTGCTCGGCGTCCATGCGCTCGAAGCGCACGTGGGCGCCCGGGCTGCGCTCGCGCGCGATCCGGATCATCTCGTCGGAGAGATCGGTGCCCAGCACGCTCCCCGTGGTGCCGACGGCGGCCGCGGCGGCGAAGGTGACGACGCCGGTCCCGCATGCGATGTCGAGCACGCGCTCGCCGGCGCGAAGGTCGGCCAGCGCGAGCAGCCGCGCCTGCGCCGGTGCGAGCTGCCGCTGCCACCCGCGGTCGTAGTGCGAGGCCGCCTTGTCCCAGCCGTAGCGCTGGACGCGACGCTGGAGCCGCGGGTCCACGGCTATGCCCCCACGATCCGCACGACGCGGCGACAGCTCTGCGCGCGGCCGAACACGTCGAGGTACGGGCTGTGCGCGTCCCCCTCGTCGAGCACGCGCAGGACGTCCGCCTCCGGCGCGGTGGTCTCGACGGTCACGACGTAGCGCACCTCGAGATATCCGGGCGGCGAGTCGCTCACGCCATAGAGGGCGCCGTCGTCGAAGTCGGCCTGGACCTCGACGTCGAGCGACTGGATCGGCACGCCGAGCTTCGCCGCGTACATCGCGTAGCTGATGGCCAGACAGCTCGCGAGCGCGGCGCGGCCGTAGATACCCGGCGTCGGTCCGGCCTCGGCCCCTCCGGCCGGGCCGGGCATGTCGGCCACCAGGCGCCACCGACCCGCCTCGATGTCACAGGTCAGACCGTCGCGGATGCGCGCCCTGGTGATGCCCGTGTCGCGACCGAGCGAGGGCCGCAAGCTCAGCACCCTGGCGACGCGCTCGAACGCCGCACCGATGTTCTCGCCCATGCAGAGAAGCGTAGCGCATCGGCGCGGGCGCTACTGGAGCTCGTAGGTGATGTGGACGATCGTGATGATGTCCTTCTCCAGAGAGGTGGTGTCGTTGTTCCCCTCCCAGGACGTCGCGGTCGAGTTGGCCGGGTTGACGTTGATGACGCCCATGTCGGCGTCGCGCAGGAGCTTGATCCCGCCGCCTCCGGCGCTCTCGAGCATCTTCTCGGCGCGGGTGCGGGCGTCCTTGGACGCCTCGGCCAGCATCTCGATCTTGAGCCCGCCGAGCTTGGTGTAGAGATACGACGGGGCGTGCGACGTGATCGACACGCCCTGCTCCAGGAGGTCGGTGATCTGACGCGACACCTTCTCCACCTTGGCGACATCGGTCGACCGGATCGTGATCGACTGGGCGATGCCGTATGCCTTGAAGACCCGCCGCTCGACCCGCTGCTCGCCGGTGCCGACCACCTCGGTGTCGAACAGCTCCTGCACCGCGGCCGAGGAGATGGAGATCCGATCCTCCTGGATGCCCTTCTCGATCAGGAAGGCGTGGGTCCTGGCCATCTGCTCGTGCAGCGCGCGATAGGCCGCCGTGCGGTCGGGGTTCTGGGCCGAGACGACGGCGCTCCACTCGATGAGATCGGAGACGATGCGGCGCTTGGCCGAGCCCGTCACCTTCATGTCGCGCTCTCGCGGCTTGGTCCGCACCCGCTCCCACGAGCGCGCGGCGATGGTGGTGGCGGCGACCACGGCGATGGCGATCGCCACGGTGCCGATGAGCCGGCCGTTCTTCTCGATCTCGATCATGTGTAGCCCTCCTGGCTGCCCGGATCCTCGATGTCGCTTCGATTCGAACGCGCGAACTGCTCGGTTTGTTCGCGGTCCGTGGCGGCCGCGGCCGTGTGACGCGCGCGATGTCCCATGGTCGCGGCCGCGCCCCCCCCGGTTTCGCGGCCGGCTCGCGAGGTCGTGCTCGCGCGGCGCGAGCGCTCGACTACAATCGCGTTGCATTGAGCCCGCCCTCCGGCAAACCGACTCTCGCGCGGGCGGTGTCCCGCTGGCAGGTCGTGTCGCTCGGCGCCAACGACGTCATCGGCGGCGGCGTCTACCTGCTGCCGGCCGTCGCGGCGGCGGCGCTCGGTTCCGCGAGCCCGTGGGCGGTGCTGGCCGCCGGCGCGCTCGTGCTCATGCTGGTCCTCTGCTTCGCCGAGGCCGGCAGCCTCTTCGACGAGCCGGGCAGCGGCTACGTCTACACGCGCGAGGCGTTCGGCGAGTTCGTCGGCTTCGAGGTCGGCTGGATGACCTGGATCGCCCGGGTCGCGTCGGCCGCGTCGCTCGCCAACGGCGTCGCGCTGGCGATCACGGGCGTGTGGCCCGGGGCCGCGGGAGGCGCCGGGCGCGCGCTCGTCGTCATCGCCGTGCTGGGCGGGCTCACGGCCATCAACCTGGCCGGGGTCAAGCACGGCGCGCGCACCGCCGTGGTCCTGATCGTCTGCAAGCTGCTGCCGCTCCTCCTCCTCATCGCGGTCGGCATCTTCGCGATCCACTGGGGCCGGGTCTTCGCTGTGCCGCGCCCGGACATGAAAGGGCTCGGCTCGGTGGGGCTCCTGCTCCTGTTCGCCTACGCGGGGTTCGAGAACACCGCCGGGGCGGCCGGCGAGTTCCGGAATCCACGGCGCGACGTCCCGTTCGCGCTCATCTTGACCATCTCCAGCGTCACGGCGATCTACACGCTCATCCAGCTGATCGCGCTCGGGGTGGTGCCGGGGCTGGGGAGCACGAAGACGCCGCTCGCCGACGCGGCCGGCATCCTGGTCGGTCGGTCCGGCATCTGGCTCCTCACCGTCGGCGGCGTGCTCTCGGTCATCGGCACCTGCAACAACGCGGTGCTGGCCGGAGGGCGCTACCTCTATGCGCTGGCGGCCAGGGGCCGTGTCCCGCGCGTGTTCGCCTCCGTGCACCCGCGGTTCCGCACCCCGTGGATCGCGCTCCTCACCCACCTGGCCCTGGCGGTGCCGCTCGCGCTCAGCGGCTCCTTCGCCCAGATCGCGGCGCTGTCGGTCATCGCGCGCATGGCGAGCTACATCGGGACCGCCGCCGCGGTGCCGGTCCTGCGCCGCAAGCTGCCGGCGACCGCGCGGACGGTTCGATTGCCGGGCGGGCCCGTGATCCCGATCGCCGCGCTGGTCGTGTGCCTCATCTTCCTGTCGTCCGCGACCAGGCGAAACCTGGTGGCCGGGGCGATCGCGCTCGCGGTCGGCGCGATCATCTATGTGGCGCACCGCGGGCGCTCGCCCGCGGGGCTGACGCCTGCACCGGACGGGACCGATGACGCGAGCGAATCGAGATATTCTGTTCTCCCATGATTCGGCGCTGGTCGTGGATCGGCCTCCTCGCATGCAGCTGCACCGCCGGGCCCGTCGGCCCGGCCACCCCGGCCGGAGCCGGTAGCGCCGACGGACGACCGCCGCCGGTCGCGGTCCGGCCCGGCGACATCGCGATCACCGATGTCTCCGTCGTGCCGATGTCGAGCGATGGAGTCCTGGCGCACCACACGGTGGTGGTCCGCGGCGATCGCATCGTCGCCGTCGCCCCGAGCGCGGCGGTGAGGCTGCCCGACGGGATCACCGTCGTCGACGGCAAGGGCAAGTGGCTGATGCCGGGGCTGGCCGACATGCACGTCCACACCTGGTACGAGGACGACCTGACGATGTTCCTCGCCGCCGGTGTGACCACGGTCCGCAACATGTGGGGGGTCCCGCAACACCTCGCCTGGCGCTCGCAGATCGCGCGCGGCCAGCGGCTCGGTCCGACGATCATCACCGCGGGTGGGCTCATCGACGGCGACCCGCCGGAGTGGCCGGGCAGCATCGTGCTCAGCGACCCGGCGGACGCGGACAGGCTCGTCACCGCGCAGAAGGCGGCAGGCTACGACTTCCTGAAGCCGGTCGGGCGGCTTTCGCGCGCGGCCTACGAGGCGCTCGCCGCGGCGGGCAAGCGGCACGGAATGGTCCTGTCCGGCCACGTCGCGACCGCGGTCGGCCTCGAGGGAGCCCTCTCGGCCCACCAGCGGTCGATCGAACACCTCGACGGCTATCTGCGCGCGCTGATACGTCGCGGCGTGCGGCTCCCCCCTGACGACGACAGCGTCGCGTGGCTGCGCACGCTCCTGTCCGGCCTCGACCTCTCGCGGCTCCCCGGGCTCGTTCACCGGACGATCGCCGCCGGGACGTGGAACTGCCCGACCCTGATCGTGTACGACCGGGTGCCGGAGCTCTACGACGTCGCGGCGATCGAGCGGCGCGTGAAGTGGCTCGACCTCGAGCCGGCCGCGGTGCGCGCGAGCTGGGCACACGACTTCGGAGCCAACCAGTACGCCGCCGAGGACACGGCGACCCTCCGCGAGTACAACGCGCAGCTGGGCCGGATCGCCGCGGCGCTCGCGGCCGCGAACGCGCCGATCCTGGTCGGCACCGACGCCGGCGGCCCCTACGTCGTCCCCGGCGAGTCGCTGCACGACGAGATCGAGCTGCTCGTCGCCGCCGGCGTGCCGCGGCCGCGGGTGCTGCGAGCGGCGACCGCCGATGCGTGGCGCTACCTCGGCCGGCCGCGCGAGGCCGGCGTCGTCGAGGTCGACGCTCGTGCCGACCTCCTGCTCGTGGCGAGCGATCCGCTCACCTCACCGCTGCCGCTGGTCCCCGACGGCGTCATGGTCCGGGGCCGCTGGTTGTCACACGACGATCTCGAGGCCCGCCTCGCCGAGATCGCGAGGCACGGCGCAGCGCCGGACGACGCCTGGAAGGACGCTCCGCCGCTCGCCGCGCGCGGCAAGGTGGTGCAGCGCGCGCGCTACGACATCGCGACCGGCGGCACCACCGTGGGCCAGGAGCGGCTCGCGGTCGGCCTGGACGCGGGCGTGCGCACGATCGTCGGGCAGATCGCCGACCTCGGCGGCCGGACCGACACGTCGTACGAGCTCGGTCCGGACGCCGTGACGGTCGCCTCGACCTTTCACACCATGACCGTCGAGCTCCGCGGGAAGATCGCCGCCGGCAAGCTGGTGGTCACGGGCACCGACCTGACCGGCAAGGCGGTGTCGCGGAGCGAGCCGGTTCCCGCCGGGGCGTTTCTGTCGGGGCCGGGGATCGGCGGAGCGAGCCAGCTCGTCGCGAAGCTCGCCGGGATGAAGCGCGGCACCAGGCGCACGCTGACCTCGATCGAGGTCGGCAGCTTCCCGGAGATCGGCATCGTCACGGCTCGACACCGGATCGAGCGCAAGCCGGATCGCGGCGGTCACCGCGTGTTCGCGGTCGCCACGGCTCGGGACGGGGGCACCGTCACCGGGGAGCTGGTCGTCGATGACGGCGGCTCCATCATCGCGCAGACCTTCGCGCCGCCGGTCGCGACGACGATCACGCGCAGACCGCAGTAGGACGCCGCCGCTCCCGTCGCACCGCTCTCCTCGTCTCGACTCCGACGCGGTCGCGATGCGGCGGCCGGCGGGGGAGCTGCGAGGCGAGCCGCGAGGCGATCGACCAGCCCGAGTCACGCTACACTCTCGACCCATGATCGCGCCCGAGGAACTGTTCGATCTCAGCCAGACCGAGCACGCCGCGCTGTTCGAGGGGTGCAGCACCGCGTGGGAGGCGCTCGCGCGGATCAAGGGCTATGTGGCGAACCGCGCGCAGCCCGAGCGGCGACGCGAGGGCGGAGGCATGACGTCGATCGGTGACCACGTCATCATCGGCGAGGGCACGGTGGTGGAGGACGGCGCGATGATCAAGGGGCCCGCCATCATCGGGCGAAACTGCCAGATTCGACACAACGCGTACATCCGCGAGCACGTCATCGTCGGCGACCGCTGCGTGGTGGGCAACTCGACGGAGCTCAAGAACGCCGTCCTGTTCAACAACGCCGTCGCCCCGCACTTCAACTACGTCGGTGACTCGATCCTCGGCCACAAGGCGCACCTGGGTGCGGGCGTCATCCTGTCCAACGTGAAGTCGCTCCCCGGCAACGTGACGGTGGTGGTGGACGGCCGGCCGATCGACACCGGGCTCCGCAAGTTCGGCGCGCTGGTCGGCGATGGCGCGGAGATCGGCTGCAACGCCGTCCTCAACCCGGGCAGCATCATCGGCCGGCGAGCGATGGTGTACCCGGGCGTCAGCTGGCGCGGCCTCCTGCCGGCAAACATGATCGCGAAGAACAAGGCCGCCGCGGAAGTCGCGCCGCGCCGTCCATGACGGGGCGGCTACCTCACCATGGACTCGAGCCAGCAGCCCCCCTCGTGATGGTGGCCGCGTCCGCGTGCCGGTGTTCGTTCCTGACCAGGGCATGGCGAGCGGGCGCTGAGGATGGCCCGCTTTCAGAGGCCGGCCCGGCACGTTCGCCACGCTGAGCGCTCGCGCTTGCCCGGGCATGGCGTCTCCGTGGCCGTTCCGGCCGATTGTGGCGTCCGCCGGCAGGCACGCGGGTTGCTGCACTGGGAGTGAAGCGTTCACTCGCAGGAGGCATTGGCATGAAGACGACACAGCGACGCATGACGCCCGTGGACGATGAGTCGGAGACCGGGAGGCTCGCGGCTGTGAGAGACGTGGAGCGCGCCGACGCGGATCCGGCGGAGATGGACCGC
>DATFRY010000386.1:0-10243 GCA_035262925.1 Kofleriaceae bacterium
CGCCCCTGGTGGCCGACTTCGCCGCCCGCCTCGCGCCCGAGCGCGTGGTGCGCATCGCGGCCGCGCTCCACGTCGCCGAGCGCGAGCGGCTGGGCGAGACCGAGGAGCGCTTCGCCGCCGCCTACCGGATCCTGCGCGACCGCGGCTTCCCGGTCCTCGCGCTCTACGTCCTCTACCCGCCGCTCCTCGGGCGCGCGGTCGGCGATCTCGCGCGGCTGCGCGGCCTCGGCGTCGACCACATCGCCGGCAAGGTCTTCAAGGGCAGGTGGGCCGGCCGGACCTATCCCGAGGCCTACACGCCGGCGGAGCGCGAGATCGTCCGCGAGGTCGCCGGCGAGTACCCGTACAACGAGCCCTACCTGCGCGGCATGCTGCGCTTCAAGGGCGAGCCGTGTCGCGCCGGGTCGCGCTCCATCAAGGTCATGGTCACCGGCGACGTCCACCGCTGCGCCGCCTATGGCGAGTCGCTCGGCAACCTCCACGACGGGACGGTGGTGCTCGCGCGATCGGCCACGCCGTGCGGCGTCAACCGCGTGCTGGTGGTCTCGCAGTGCCTGGCCAACCTGGTCTCACCGCCGCCGATCCCGCGGCCGGTCCCGTCCGGCGACGCGGCCCGCCCCGCGCTGGTGGTGCTGTCATGAGGATGACGATCGCCCGGACCCGACAGGCGGCCGCGCTGCCGGTGGAGGCCGTGGAGCGCAAGGGCATCGGCCACCCCGACTCGCTGGCCGACCTCATCGCCGAGGAGTTCAGCCGCCTCTACTCGGCGGAGTGTCTGGACCGCTGGGGCATGGTCCTCAACCACTGGGTGGACAAGGTCAACCTGGTAGGCTCGGCCGCGCGCGTGGGCTTCGGCGGCTTCGAGATCCTCAAGCCGGTCAGCGTCCACCTGTTCGGCAAGGTGTCGCACGGGATCGGGCGCGAGCGCGTGGACGCGGAGCGCATCCTGCGCCAGGCGGCACGCACCGTGCTCGACGGCGCGCTGGGCGAGACCGCGATCGCGCGCCACGTCCGCTTCAACATCGAGAACAGCGCCGGCAGCGCGCCCGACCACGGGCGCGGCTTCTACCACCCCGGATCGCTCGCCGAGGTGCGCGAGGCCAGCCGGCGCGAGACGGTGGCCAACGACACCGTCCTGTGCTCGGCCTACGCGACCGTCGACGACCTGGCCGACCTGGTCCGCCACCTCGAGGGGCTGGTGACCGATGCGCGCGCCGGGCTGACCGCCGCGATGCCTGCCGTCGGCACCGACGTGAAGGTGGTGGCGATCCGCGCCGGCGACGCGCTCGAGGTCACCGTGTGCGTACCGGGCCACTCGGACCGGCTGCGCTCGCGCGAGGAGTACGACGACATGGTGGCGATGGCGCGCGCGCTCCTCGAGGAGGCGGTGTGGCGCGAGGCCGACCGGCGCGGGCTGCGGCCGCGGCTGGTGGTCAACTCGAAGGACTCGGCCACGTCGGCCTACCTGTGCCCGTTCGGGACCGCGCTGGGCAAGGGCGACTGCGGCGTGGTCGGCCGCGGCAACCGCATCAACGGCGCCATCAACGTGCTGCGCCCGTCGACCGCCGAGGCGCCGGCGGGCAAGAACCCGCTCCATCACGTCGGCAAGCTCTACACCATCGCCGCGCAGCTCATCGCCGGCGAGTGCGTGGCGCGCTTCGGCGCCGCCACCAGCGAGGTGCTGCTCGCCACCGACAACGGGCGGCCGCTGACCAATCCGCGGCTGGCCTCGGTCCAGCTGAGCGACGCGGCGGCCAGCGACCGCGACGTCGCCGACCTGGTGCAGGGCGTCCTCGAGGCGGTGCCGACCATGTGGCGGTCGTTCCTCGACCTCGACGTCTGCGCCCACTTCCGCCGCGGCGGGTTCCGCTCGCCGGCCGATCTGGCCGGGCCGGCCGATCTGGTCGCGCCCGACGAGCCGGCGGCGCTGGCCGCGCTCGCCTGCACCGCGTGAGGCGCGGAGGCGCAGCCATGCGAGTCCTGGTGTGGAACGTCTTCTGGCGGGCGGGCGACTTCGCGGCCCGCGCCCGGCGCATCCGCGGCCTCCTCGAGCGCTGGCGCCCCGACGTCGCGCTCTTGACCGAGTGTCCGTGGCCCGACGACGCGCTGCTCGGCGCCGAGTGGCGCTGGGAGTACGCGCCGACCGAGCGCATCGGAGACCAGCCGGTGGGGCTGTGCGTGGCGGCGCGGAGCCGCCTGGTCGCGTCGGCGCCGGGCCGCTGGCCGCTGGTCCTGCTCGAGGACGGCACCGCGGTGGCCGCCGCGCACCTGCCCTGGCGGGGCGGCGACGCGGCCGGCCGGCGCGACGAGCTGGAGGCGCTGGCCGGGCACAGCTTCCTCACCGGCGCGTCGGCGTGCCTCATCGGCGGCGACTTCAACTGCCTGCCCGGCAGCGACGAGCTGGGCGGGCTGGGCCGCCGCGGCTTCGTCGACTGCTGGGCGTCGGCGCGCGAGCGGCGCGGACCGGAGGACACGCGTCCCCGGGACCGCTGGGCCCGGGCCTGCGAGGCCCACGGCTTCCGCGCCCCGCACGCGCCCCAGGTGTTCGGCCGCATCGACCAGCTGTGGACGCGCGGTCTCGCGCCCAAGAGCGCGGAGGTCGTCCCCGAGGGCGAGGACGACGGGGCGCCGGTGTCGGATCACCGCCCGCTGATCGTGGAGCTGGCATCGTGAGGCAGGCGCCTCCGCCGGCGGCCGATGCCCTGGCCGATCACGTGCGCGCGCGCGGCTACGCCTCCGCCCCCGGTGTCCTGTCATCGGCGTCGTGCGCCCGGCTGCGGCGCGAGTGCGAGCGGATCGTGTCCGCGCTGCTGCAGCGGCCCGAGGGCGCGCCTCGCCTGGAGTCGCGGCTCCACGGCTGGAACCTGCCCACCGGCGAGGCCTACGCCTTCAAGGTCAAGCCGGTCGCCGACCTCTCGCCGCTCCTCGCCGCGCTGGCCGACCACCCGCTCCTGCGCGCCATCCTGGCCCGCCTGCTGCGCGGCGCGCCTCGCCTGGTCGAGGACAAGCTGATGCTCAAGGAGCGCCTTCCCGGCGGCGCGCGCGGCGGCTGGCCGGTGCTCGGCCCCGAGGTCCACCGCCACATCGACGGCGTCTACTTCGAGAGGCGCGGCCTGTCGAGCGACGTCGTGTCGTCGGCCTTCGCGCTCGACGACTGCGCCTCCGACAGCGGGCCGCTGCGCGTGTGGCCCGGCTCTCACCGGCGCTCGATACCGCTCGAGGACGGCGGCCCGCACGGCCCGGTGGTTCCCGACCGGGCCGCCCCGGAGGCCGACGCCGTCGAGCTCGTCGTGCCGGCCGGCAGCCTCCTCCTCTGGCACTCGCGTCTGGTCCACGCCTCGCGCGACAACCGATCGGGCCGCCCGCGCCGGCTCGTCGTCTTCGGACACGACCATGAGTGAGCGGGGGAGCGCGCTGGTCGTCGGCGCCACCGGCCTGGTCGGCCGGGCGGTCGCGAGCGCGCTGGCGGCGGCAGGCATGCGCGTCGAGGGCGTGGCGCGCCGCCCGCCGACGCGCCCGTGCCGCTTCCCGGTGGTGGCGTGCGATCGCGGCCAGCCCTACGCGCTGCGCGCGCTGTTCGGGCGCGCCCGCTACACGGCGGTCGTCGACTGCTGCCTGTCGAGCGCGACCGACCTGCCGGCGCTGTCGGCGGTCAGCTGCGATCGCTACGTCTTCATGTCGTCGGGATCGGTCTACGATCACCGCCGGCCGGGCGCGGGCCCGGGCTCGGGTCCGACCGGGGAGGACGCGCCGCTGGTGCGCTCGCTCGAGGGCGCGCTGTCGTCGGCCACCTTCGAGCGCCAGCGTCATCGGGTCGAGCTGGAGCAGGCGGTGCGCACCTGGGCGGCGGGTCGCTGCGCGGTCACCGCGCTCCGGCTCGGCGTCGTGCTGGGCCCGGGCGATCGCTCGATGCGGCTCACCCACTGGCGCGTGCAGCTGGCCTCGTCGGATCGCACCGACGTGCCCGACGACGCGATCGTCTCGTTCGTCGACGCTCGCGACCTGGCGGAGCTCCTGGCCGCGGAGCTGGCCAGGCGGTCATCGTCCGCGTGGTCGGTCCTGAACGTGGGCGGACCGCCGCGCCCGCGCGCGCCGCGCCTGCTCGACATCGTCCGCTTCCTGGTCCGCTTCCTTCGCCTGTCCGAGCAGCGCGTCGCGCCCGTCAGCTCGGCGGAGCTCCTCGAGCGAGGCGTGGTGCCGTGGTCGGAGGTGCCGCTGTGGGCGCCGCCCGGGACGGCCACCGACCGGCTGATGATGCTCGACTCCACGCGCGCGCTGGCCGCCGGCCTGTCGTGGCGCCCCTGGGCAGAGACGGTGCTCGATTCGATGGAGGCTCCCGCATGAAGATCCTGGGCCTGAACGGCGGCCACGACGGCGCGCTCGCGGTCGTCGAGGAAGGCAGCCTGGTGCACGCGCGCGAGGCCGAGAAGGGCAGCCACGCGCGCCACAGCCCGCTCGGCGCGGAGGCGCTGATGGGCGGCCTCCTGGCCATGGACGATGTGCCCGACGTCGTCGCCCACAGCGGGTGGTGGAAGGGGCGCATGGGCGGGGCGTCGTTCCCCACCGGCGCCGGGTATCACGGCGTCGCCGCCCCGCGCGTGCAGTCGGCGCGGCTGCTCGGTCGCGACGCGACGCTGGTCTTCACCTCGCACGAGCGCAGCCACCTCTTCTGCTCGCTCGGGCTGTCGGCCATTCCCCCCGACCGGGACTGCCAGGTGCTGCTGTGGGAGGGAGACGTCGGCCGCTTCTACCGGGTGAGCGCGGCCGGCGAGGTGACGCCGGTCGGCGGCGCGGTCCTGGCCGAGCCGGGCAGCCGCTACATCTTCGCCTACGCGCTGGCCGACCCGTCGGTGGACGCCGACGCGGACCCGTCGCTCCTGCTCGAGAACGCGGGCAAGATGATGGCGCTGGCCGCGTACTGCGAGGATCCGGGGCGGCCGAGCCCGGCGGAGGCGGCGCTCCTCGAGGTCGTCCTGGGCGCGCCCAGCGCCTACCGGCTGCGCAAGCGCGCGCTCGCCTCGCACCCGCTGTGCGACGCCGGCGTGGAGTCGGACGCGATGAAGCGGTTCGCGCGCCTCCTGACCGACGCCATCTTCGATCGCTTCTGGGCGTTCGCCGGGCAGCGGCTCGACCTCGACGCGCCGCTCGTCATGGCGGGCGGCTGCGCGCTCAACTGCGAGTGGAACACGCGCTTCCGGCGGGCGTGGCGGGCCGAGGTGTTCGTGCCGCCGTGCCCCAACGACTCCGGCGTCGCCATCGGCGCGGCGATCGACGCGCAGCAGCTGCTGGGCGGCCCCGCGCGCGTCTCGTGGCGGGTCGACGCCGGTGAGGCGTTCGCCGCCGATCGGGCGCCGGGCCCCGCCTGGCGGCGCGTGTCCGCCTCGGCCACATGCGTGGCGCGCCTGCTCGAGGCCGGCTGCGTGCTGGCGTGGGTGAGCGGGCGCTTCGAGCTCGGCCCGCGCGCGCTCGGTCATCGATCGATCCTGGCCGCGCCGTTCGAGGGCGAGATGCACGCGCGCCTCAACCGCATCAAGCAGCGCGAGGGGTTCCGGCCGATCGCCCCGGTGTGCCAGGTCGAGCGGGTGCACGAGCACTTCGACTGGCAGGGGCCGAGCCCGCACATGCTCTACTTCCAGAAGGTGACCGACGCGCGCCTCGCCGCGGTCACCCACGTCGACGGCACCGCGCGCGTCCAGACCGTCGATCGCGGCGACCAGCCGGCGCTGTGGGAGCTGCTGGAGGCGTTCCGCCAGCGCACCGGCGTGCCGGTCCTGTGCAACACATCGCTCAACTACAAGGGCCTCGGCTTCATCAACGCGATGTCGGAGCTCGAGACCTACGCCGAGCAGCACGGCCTGGACGGCTTCGTGGTCGACGGCGAGGCGTGGATCCGGCGCGAGCTCGGCGGCGAGACCGGCGTCGAGCCCGACCGGTCGTTCGAGGAGGAGATGGCGCCATGATCGAGAGCGGACGATCGCAGTTCGGAGAGGATGTCTGGATCGCGGGGCACTACCAGCTCCCGGATCGCGGCGTGTTCGTCGACGTCGGCGCCAGCGACGGCGTGACCGGGTCGAACTCGCTC
Source organism: Kofleriaceae bacterium (assembly GCA_035262925.1). Lineage (GTDB taxonomy): Bacteria > Myxococcota_A > Polyangia > Haliangiales > Haliangiaceae > DATFRY01. The sequence goes on from DATFRY010000386.1 coordinate 6,083, forward strand.
TACTTCGAGGAGCGGGGCTGGTGGTGCCTGTGCGTCGAGCCCGACCCGCGCCACTTCGAGCGGCTGCACGAGACGCGCGCCCTGTGCGAGCTGTCGGCGGCGTCGACCACCTGCGGCCGGGCGCAGTTCTGGCTCCACCCGCAGCGCCCGTCGCGCTCGAGCCTGGTGCCGTCCGAGGACGTCATGTACGAGCCGATCGTGGTGCCCACCGTGACGCTCGACCACCTGGTCTCGAAGTACGCGCTCGGGCGCATCGACATCCTCGACATCGACGTGGAGGGCCACGAGCTGGCGGTCTGGGAGTCGCTCGACCGGCACACGGTGAGGCCGTGGCTCGTCATCATCGAGTACGCCGACACGCGCCCGCGCTCGAGCTTCGCCGAGATCCGGGCCGCCTTCGCGGCCGAGGGCTACGCGCTGGTCCACCGCACGCCGGCCAACCTCATCTTCGAGCATCCGCTGGAGCGGCCCGCGTGAGCCCCGACCCGGCGCTCTTGACCGACGCGCATCGCGCCCACCTGGCCCGCCTGGCCGCGCTGCCGGCGGTGTGGGAGCGCGACGGCCTGCGACTGGGCGGCCAGTACGTGATGTTCCACGCCGAGGCGCGGCTCATGCGGCGGCACGCGGAGCTCCTGCTCGAGGGCATCGAGGACGCCGACCTGCTCGAGGTGGGAGGCGGCCTCGGCGTGTTCGCGCGCGAGGCGCTGCCGCTCCGGCCGCGCTCGTACACCGCGATCGAGCCGCACCCGCGCGTGGCCCGCGTGCTCGCCGCCCTGGTCGCCGGCGAGGCGCGCGGCACGCGCACCCGCGTGGTGACCGCGCCGTGGCAGATGGTGGCGGGCCGCCTCGGCCGCTACCACGCGATCATGTACGACACCTGGCCGCCCGAGGGGATGGCCGACCGCGACTTCGCGCTCTTCGTCGAGCGGGTCTGCGCGAGGCGGCTCCGGCCGGGCGGGCGCTTCTCCTTCTTCGCCAGCGGAGAGCCCAGCCCGGCTCGCCTCGAGATCCTGCGGGCCCGCTTCGCGCGCGTGCACCTGGAGCCGTTCGAGCTGATGGATCTCCCCCCGTCGTGGACCAAGCCGACCACCCGCTGCACCGTCTGCGTGGCAGTCAGGGGCTGAGGCGCCGGGCCGACGGGCGCGGGAAGGGGCGGGCGGGCGCGGCGCGCCGCCGCGCCTCGCCGCGCCACCATCCTACGCGTCGCCTTCGCCGCCGCCGTCCATGCCGCCGCCGTCCATGTTGAGGACCTGGCCGGACTCGGCGTTGCTCATGCCGCCGTGGACGATGTCGAGCTCGTCGGCGAGGAGCTCGCTCAGTCGACCTGGGGCGGGGTGCTGCGCCGTCACGTTCTCGCTCCTGCTCTTCCTGCGAATGGCCATGACTGTCTCCTTCTCCCGGCCGTCATCGCCGGTGCAAGGGGTGCGCCGCCTGCAACTCGCGCGCGGCAAGCGCGCGGCGCCGCCCCAGGTCATCGCCCGCGGGCGCCTCGAGCCCCATGTCGTGCGGGCCTGCTACCGGGTCGCCCGGCTCAGTCTCCGTTGGCCTCCATGGTCTCGAGCTGGTCCTTGCAGATCCTGGCGGTCGGATAGACGACCCACTCCTTGTCGTCCCCCGCCGCGCACCTCGTCCACGCGCCGGCGCCCTCGGCGAAGGAGCTGTCCTCCGGCGGGTGACTGCACTGGTAGCCCTTGCTCGCGAGCATCTTTGCCGTCTTCGCGTCGACCTTCTTGCACTTCACGCGCGCCTCGGTGGAGGCGTCGAAGCCGAACTGGCCGACCAGCGTGGCCGGATCCACCGGCGCCTTGTCGGCGGCGGTCGGCTCGACGGCGGGCGGCTCGGCTCCGGGTGCCTTGTCGGAGGAGGGCGGCTCGGCGGCGGGCTTGTCGGCGGCGGGCGGCTCGGCCGCGGGCGCCTTGTCGGAGGAGGGCGGCTCGGCGGCGGGCGCCTCGTCGGCGGCGGGCGCCGCGGCCGCGGCTGGCTTCTCCGCCGCGGCGGGAGACGCGCCCGCGTGGGTCTCCTCCTTGTTGCAGGCGCTCGCGATGACGAGCAGGACGGAGGCCGCCATCAGGGCGGGAACGCGGTGCATGGGCCTGGGCATGGGCGGATGATACGCGCACGCCGGCCCGTCGATTCCCGCGCAGCGAGGGCGAGTGACCGCGCGGCGGGCTGCCCTGCCCGGGCAGCCCACCGATATCCCGGCGACTCGCGAGCGAGATCAGTCTGCCGCGGCCAGCGGTCGCGGCTGGGGGACCTCGACGAGCGGCGGGCGCATCGGGCGCGAGGGCGCCTCCAGAAGCCCGGCCCGGTCGCCCAGCACCGGCCCCTTGTCGAGGATCCAGCGCTGGCGCTTGTACTGGTCGAGGTTCTTGTTGGCCACCACCTGGAAGCAGGCCGCGTTGCCCTGCTCGCCGATGATGACCGACCAGGCCAGGAAGAACTTCCAGATCCGGAACCAGCGCTCGCCATAGGCGGCGAGGATGGCGTCCTTGTTGCTCACCCAGTTGTCGAACCAGCGCTGGATGGTCCACGAGTAGTGGATCGTGAGGTTCTCGATGCTGTGGAACTCGAACCCGGCCTTCTCCATCACCTTGAGCATGCGCGAGGGGCACAGGCTCGCGTCGGCGCCGGGGAAGACGTACTTGTTCATGAAGAGGCCCCAGATGAGGTCCTCGGGGCGGAGTCCGCGGCGCAGGCCGGTCCACTGCAGGACGAAGATGCCGTCGTCGGCCAGCCGATCGTTCACGAGCGTGTAGAACTTCTTCAAGTTCTTGACGCCGACGTGCTCGACCATCTCGAGACTGACGATCTTGTCGTACTTCTCCTGCGGTGAGTCGCGATAGTCGAGGCAGAGCACGCGCGCGCGCTCCTGGACGCCCCAGTCCGCCATGCGCTGGTTGGCGAACGAGGTCTGCTCCTTCGACAGCGTCACGCCGGTGGCGTCGACGCCGTAGTAGCGGGCCGCGTGGCGCGCCAGCGTGCCCCAGCCGCAGCCGATGTCGAGCATGCGGTCGCCCGGCGCCAGCTTGAGCTTCTGGCACACCAGGTTCATCTTGTTGTCCTGGGCCTCCTCGAGGGATTCACCGGGCTGCTCGAAGAAGCCGGAGGTGTAGACCATGCGCTCGCCCAGGAACCAGCCGAAGAAGTCGTTGCCGCGATCGTAGTGCTCACGAACGATGCGCGTGTCCTGCTTCTTCGAATGGATGCTGGCCTCCCAGACGAAGTTGGTGACCGCCCATCTCAGGTGCTGCCACGTCAGCTTGAACTCGACGAAGGCGTTGCGGTTGCGCAGGAGGCCGAAGATGTCGCCCGGAATGTCGATATCACCGTCGAAGTAGGCCTCGTACAGATGAGACATCTTGATCGGCGCATCGGCGTATCGCCGCGCGAGCCTCTTGTCGTTGAACGTGACGTAGTCCGAGAGCTTCATGGCCACCTGTCCGTTGAGGGGGGAGATACTCGCGCGAGAGCTCGACGCCACTCGGCGAGCTCGCCATCACCTGGAACACTGGTGACGCGCCATGGCGCTACTTGAGGGGCCGGCCATCCTAGCAACCCGGCCCTCGTGCCGTCACCCATCCTGAGGGACGGGCGCGAATAGCTCCAGACGAAACGGGCGTGAGGGAATGTGCGATGCGCCGGGAAACGGCTGGATGGAGGGCCCCAGCGGGACGTTGGCCCACAGGTTTCGCAGGCTGTTCGCGAGCGCCGCGTCATACCTGGCGGGGGCGTCGACCAGCGCGCCACCGACCGACGACTCACCACGTGAGGGTCAAGGTGACGCGATCGTTCGAAAGAGCGTTCCTGCCGGCTCTGCTCCTGGTCGGACCTTTCGCGCCGGCTCTCCCGGGGACGGTTGCCGGCCACGCCGAGATTGCCATTCCGGTGACCGATGCTCCCTGACGGCGTGTTCGCGTCCGGCACTGTGGCGCATCCAGTGTCAGGTGTAGCGACGGCGCGCCGCGGTGCCGTCCGCAGGATCGAATTCCGCGAAAGCTGGCCTGGAGCTTCGTGCGGTGCGCGGGCACGGCCGATGCACCGCGCCGGCTTCGATGAAGCGAAGCCGCGACCACCACCACGACGACACGGCGACGGCTCACCGCGCCTCGCCGCTCCGGCCCGGCAAGCGATCGACCAGCGCACGAGTCTACGAGCAGGTGC
>DATFRY010000387.1:0-5893 GCA_035262925.1 Kofleriaceae bacterium
TGACCGCGCCCACCGACGTGATGAAGGCAGACTCCGCGTCCCCCTCGTCCCACTCCTCGTAGCTGTCGACCGACCAGCGGGCGGTCGCCCCCGCCCCGGCGTCCCTCTGCGGCAGGGCGAGCGCCGCGGCCGCGAGCAGAGCAGATCCGAGCCATGCCGCCCGCGGGCGGCGCGCCACATCTTTCGTCACGGAGCGTCCCTCCTCGCCGGGCCCGTCACCTGGGCTTCTTGTCGGCGATCTTGACCAGAATGGATTGCTTGCCGTTGATCACCCGGCTGGCCCGCGACGTCGAGCGCGCGATGGCGCGGTACGACTCCACGCGCTGCGTGCCGGAGCCCGAGTGCAGCTTGTCGAGCGCGCTCGACGGGAGATCGCGGACGATCTTGCCGTCGATGGCGGCGCCCTCGTCGGCCGTGAACAGCGTCACGGCGTACACGTTGCCGGGCAGGAGCTTGCGGAACACCGCGACCAGGTCGCTCACCGACTCGGGCGGCGCCGCGTCCAGCGCGGCCGCGTCGCCGGCGCTGACCTCGAGCCTCACGATCGACCCGGCCAGGCTGGGCGGCACGTAGAACGGCACGCGCTCGATGATCGGCTGCCCGTCGAACCGGCGCAGCTCGACGTCGACCGTCTGCTTCTCGCCCGGCTCCAGCTCGCGGCTGGGCAGGCGGATCTCGCGGATCTCGCCGAAGTTGGTGTCGTAGCGCAGGTTCACCCGCAGCTCGACCCGCTCGACCTCGACCGGCGCGAACGGGTTCATGAGCAGCGGCACCAGCGCGCGCAGCCCGCGCGCCCCGTCGACCACCCCGGCCGCACCGCCCGGCGAGTAGAGGTAGTCCACGAACTGGAGCGGCTCGTACCCCTTGATCTTCACCTTCGAGCGCATCGTGGCGGTGACGTGGTCGCGGTCGGGCAGGTACAGCGACACCGCGTTGGTGGTGGCGATGGCGGCCAGCTGCGCGGTGAAGAACCGGTTGTCGAGGATCTCGACGTGGAACTCGCCCTGCTCGTGTCCGGCGCCCGCCCCCGCGTCGATGTAGATGTCGACCGGGATCATCCGCGTCTTCAGCCCGACGTCGGCCGAGATGGTGGACTGGCGGTCCTGGACCAGCGTGCCCAGCTCGCGCATCGGCGACGACACGATGAAGGCGCTCATCGCCGACGGGATGACCGTGTGGATCTCGGCGGCGGCGACCGGCGCGTACAGCTCGCCGGCCTGGAACAGCGGGTGGCCGAACGCCAGCACCCCGTCCCCCTGCAGGAACGAGACGGTGCCGGTGGCGGCCGCGGACATGTCGCCGCGCACCAGCTGCACCGCGATCGCGCCGCCCAGCGTGAACTCGGCCGGGCCGCCGCTGGCGTCGCCCGTGCCTCCCGCCTGCATCGGCTCGATCGGGTAGCTCGACATGAGCTGGCGCGCCTGTTCGAAGGCGGGCGCGCTGAAGCCCGACATCGCCATCGGCACCGCCGCCGCCGTCATGCCGCGCTCGGCGCCGAGCTCCCCGCTGCCCTCGGAGGCGGGGCTCGGCCGCGTCGCGCGCGGGAGCGGGGTGCTGAGCAGCCACGGGCTGCGCGGCGGACCCATGCGGTCCATCGCGGCGCCGACCTGGCCGCCCGGAGCGACACGCAACCACTCGTCGCGGCTGGCGACCGATTGCGGCAGCACCGACTGCGGCTGGGTCGCCTGCGGCAACGGGCGGCCCGCGCTGGCCTGCCGCGCCGCCGGGATGCGCGAGTGGCCGTGGTCGCGGCGCATCGCCTGCTGGTGCACGTTGCGCGGGATCCTGAAGCCCTCGGCCTTCATGTACTCGATCGGCGTGCAGCCGCCGATCGCGACCTTGTTGAAGCGGAAGCCGTACGAGAAAGCGCAAGCCAGCTTCCCATCAATGAAGAGCGGGCTGCCCGACATCCCCTGCCAGAAACCGGTCACTTCCAGTTTCTTGTCCTTCGACTTGACGAGGATGATGTCCATCTTCGGCAGGAAGTTGCGCGTCACGCCGACCACTTCGAACTCGAAGCGCTCGGGCGTGGTGCCCTGCATGGTCGTGAGTCCGTACCCCGTCTGGCCGCGGCGGACCTTGGCCAGGGGAAAGATCTCGACCGACCCGATGCTAACGCCGCTGGCGCGGGTGCCGGGCGACGCATGAGCTCGCCGTTCCTGGCCCGCTCCAAGAAGAAGCGCCAGGGCACCCGCCAGGAGCGCAACCAGGACCGTCTTCCCACCCATATAGACCACCAGAATAGCGAGAACCGAGCGATGCCGCCAGGATCGCCTCCGCCCGCCAGAAGCGTGACGCCAGAGTCACGATGTGGTGTTGGAGAGTAGACGGGGAATCTGGCAAAAGCCTGACAGGAACGGGCCACAACTATTTAGAATTGCATCGATTTGTCGATCTGGCAGGAGGCGGCACGCGGACTGCAGACAGTTCTGCTCCAAGGCCGCTCCACGGCGACAGAGGAGAAGTCGGATGAGCACCTACGTCGAAACCTGGAAGGGAATCGCCCACGCACTCGGACGCTCCGAGAGATGGTGCCGCTACATGGCCCAGCGCGCGCACGATCCTCTCCCGGTGTTCAAGGTCGGAGGCATTGTTCGACTCAACGGCGACGACCTCGCCGACTGGCTGATGCGTCAGCGCGAGCGCAGCCTGACACCCGTCCCGGTCGCGCCCGAGACTCGCGAGCGCACCGAGGTCAACCTCAAGCTCATCGCCTGAAGTCCTCATCGCCGGAAAGGCGCGTCGCGCGAGTTGTCGGGTCGCGACGCCGCCACGGCCCTGTGCTATAGGGACCGGCGATGTCGCAGCCCCTTGCCGAGCTCACCGGCCCGGTCCGCGCCCTCTTCAGTGATCTCGATGGAACGCTGTCGACCAAGGGGCGCGTCGAAGGATCGACGTACGTGGCGCTCGAGCGGCTCGGCGACGCCGGGATCCCGATCATCCTGGTGACCGGCCGCCCGGCCGGCTGGGCCCAGGCGATGGCCGCGCTGGTCCCGTTCGCCGCGGTGGTAGCCGAGAACGGCGGCGTCACCTTCTTCCGCTACGGGACGTCGATGCGCAAGGTCTACGGGGTGCCGGCCGCGTCGCTGCCCGAGTGGCGGCGGCGCATGCAGACGGCGGCGATGGAGGTGATGAGCGAGGTGCCGGGCGCGCGCATGTCGACCGACAGCAGCTACCGCGAGGTCGACCTGGCCATCGACTGGAACGAGGAGGCGCGCCTCTCGCGCGAGGACGCCGAGCACGTGGTCGAGATGCTGCGCCATCGCGGCTTCACCGCGGTCCGCTCGTCGGTGCACATCAACTTCTGCCCGCCCACGTTCGACAAGCTGTCCGCCTGCAAGGTCGTCGTGGCCAAGGTCCTCGACGGCGACCCGGCCGATCTCTCGCCCTACGTCTACGTGGGCGACGCGCTCAACGACGCGCCCATGTTCGCCGGCTTCGAGAACTCCATCGGCGTGGCCAACATCCGCCGCTGGTGGGAAGAGCTGACCCACAAGCCGCGCTTCATCACCCAGGGCGAGGAGGGCGCCGGCCTGCGCGAGGTGGTGGAGCACGTCCTGTCGCTCACGCGGTAGCCGTCGCGGCGGCCGCCGCCGGCCGCGCACCCCGGCCGGTCACGCCTCCGGCGCGACGCCGCCCAGATCGACCGCCGGGAACTGGCAGGCCGTCTCCATCGCGTGGTCCATCTGCGAGTCGGACAGGCCGAAGTGCTTGCGGGCCAGCTGGAGGCACTTGACCTCGCGCCAGTCGGCACGGCCGTCGGCGCGGCCGATGATCATCATGTAGACCGTGGTCCAGTAGCGATCGGACTGCTCGCGGATCGCGCCGGCGATGGTGGCGAGCGCGGAGTCGACGTCCACGCCCTCGACCCGCTCGAACGAGTCCTCCATGGCCCCGTCCAGCTCCTCGCGGGTGAGGACCGCCATGTCCGGGATGTTGCGCAGGACCGCGCGCACCCCGGCCCGCTCCTCCGGCTGCACCACGCCGTCGGCGGCGGCCAGGAGCGCCATGCAGTCGACGAAGCGCGGCATGAGCTTGCGCATGGCCGCCGCCCGCTCCTCGACGGTCTTGAGGCCGGTCCGCGCCCGCGCGCCCTCGAACAGCGCGCGCGCCTCCTCGTCGCCGAGGGCCAGCGCGCCCTGCAGCGCGTCCAGGTAGGCGATCTCGGTCTCCGGCAGATCGGCGTCGGACACGCAGACCTCGGCCGCCATGGCGTACGCGGTCAGGCGGTGGCCGCGGCTGGGCAGCCCGCGCGCGATCGACTCGATGCGGCGGCGCCCGCCGCCGGCCTCGCGGATCGCGTCGGCGGCGATGTCGATGAGCCGCGAGCGCTCGTCGGAGGTGAGCCCGGCGAACAGCTCGTGCTCCTCGAGCGCCGCCTCGAACGCGTCCATCTCGTCCTCGGTGACGTCGCTGTCCGCCTCCATGGCGGCGAGCATCGCCTCGATGATGAAGCGGCGCGGATCCTCGACCGTCACGTCGCCGCTGAACATCTCGCGAAGAAAGCTCATCGCTGCCCCCTTGTCCCCCGCACGCGGCGCGAAGACCGGCTCCAATGTTCCCGATCGAAGTGGTTGCGGCTAGTCTAACGGACATGCAAGTGCTCCGGGAGGCCCTGGAGCGGGCGCGCGCTCGAGGACCCCAGGCGCTGGTCACGGTCGTCCTCACCTCCGGCTCGACCCCGCGCCACGCCGGCGCGAGGATGGTGGTGGACGGCGACGGCGTCGCCTCCGGCACCATCGGCGGCGGCAGGGTGGAGATGGAGGCGGTCGCGCGCGCGACGGCGGTGGCGCGCGGCGCGCCGGCCGAGCGAGTGCGCCACCACCTCGTGCGCGACCTGGCCATGTGCTGCGGCGGGTCGATGGAGCTGTACGTCCAGCCGGTCGCGCCGAGCGCCGGCGCCATCGCGGCGGCGCTTGACCTGTGGCGGGCGCGGCGCCCGGCGCGGCTGGTCACGCACCTCGACGGCGCCCCCATGGAGGTCGAGGAGGTGGGCGAGCACCGCGCGCGCCGGCCGGTCCTCGACGGCGATCGCTTCGTCGAGCCGCTGTGGCCGGGAGACCGGGTGCTGCTGTTCGGGCTCGGCCACGTGGCGCGCGCGACCGGCCCGGTCCTGGCCGGGCTCGGGTTCGAGATGGTGGTGTGCGACGACAACGAGACCGGTGCGCTCGACCAGGCTCCGCCGCCGTGGGCCGCGCGGGTCGTGACCTCGTTCGAGCTCGGCGACGTCGTGCGCGAGGTCGGCCCGATCGGGCCGGCCGACTACCTCATCATCATGACGCGCGACCACGCGGTCGATCAGCGCATCCTCGAGCAGGCGCTGGTCCACGAGTCGCTCCCCGCGCTGGCCTACCTCGGCGTGATCGGCAGCCGCGGCAAGATCGGCCGCTTCCACAAGCGGCTGGTGGCCAAAGGGGTGGCCACGCCGGAGCGATGGGCGCGGCTGCGCGGGCCGATCGGTCTCGACATCGCCGCCGAGACCCCGGCCGAGATCGCGATCTCGGTGGCCGCCGAGCTCATCCAGGTGCGAAACGGCGCGGAGCGCGCCGGGTGAGCGGCGAGGTCATCGCGGTGATCCTGGCCGCCGGGGCGGGTCGCCGGCTGGGCGGCGCGGCCAAGGCGCTGCTCGAGCTGCCGCGGCCTGGAAGCGAGGCGAGCGAGACGTTCCTCGCCCGCATCGCGGCCACCGCGGCGCGGGCCGGCGCCGGCCGCGCGCTCGTGGTGGTCGGCCCGCCGCACGCCGGGCCCGTGGCGCTCGAGGCGCGCCGTCTCGGCCTCGACGTCGCCGACAACCCGGATCCGGACCGCGGCATGGCCTCGTCGGTGGCGATCGGCTTCGCGCGCGCGGCCGAGCGCTTCACCGGCGCCCACGCCGCGCTCCTGTGGCCGGTCG
>DATFRY010000388.1:0-15917 GCA_035262925.1 Kofleriaceae bacterium
AACGCGCTCGACTACCTGCTCAAGCCGGTCCACCCGGATCGCCTCGCGCTCACCGTCGCGCGCCTCACCCGGGCGGCCGGAGCGCCGCCGCCCGCCACCATGGGCCTCGAGCTCGACGATCACCTGTTCCTCAACCACGGCCGCGCCGCCCGCTTCGTGCGCGTGGGCAGCATCGCCTGCCTGCGCGGCGCCGACGACTACGCCGAGGTCGCGCTCGACGACGGCCAGCAGCTCCTCTCGCCCAGGCCGCTGCGCGAGTGGGAGGCGCGCCTGCCGCCGCGCAGCTTCGTGCGCATCCACCGCGGCGCCATCGTCAACCTCGACCACGTCGTCCGCGTCGAGCCCGACGGCGACGAGAGCTTCCAGGTGTTCGTGCGCGGCGCGGACCGGCCGCTGCCGATGAGCCGGCGCTACGCGGCACGCCTGCGCAGCGCCTGGCTCTGATCGAGGCTTCAGATCGTCATGCGATCGGCGGCCCGGGCGAGCCGCCTCGGCCACTCGTCCGCTGCTTCATGGACGAGGCGCCTGGCGGCTCGACCGGGCCGCCGATCGGCCCGCCACGCCGATGCGAAGCGACGCAACGCCCACGAGGAGCAACCGCGATGCCAGGCGCCGCCGCCGGGGCGTGGCCGCTCCCGGTCGCCGCGCCGGGGTGATACGGGGCGCGTGACGCAGCCACAGCGAGCGCGCGCGCCCACCAGGGCGTGCACCGTGTCGCCACGCCACCGCCACGCCACCGCCGTCCCGCCGACGACCCGGGCGTGACACATGCTCGCCCGGTACAGCGGTTGCTGGATCGCATGCCATGGCCCCGCGCACCGAGTTTCCCGCCGAGACCGAGCTCCCGGTCCTGCCGCTCCGCTCGCTCGTCCTCTTCCCGCACGCGGCGCTCCCGATCACGGTGAGCCGTCCGTCGGTCCTGGGCGCGGTCGAGGCGGTCGGCGAGGATGGCCTGGTCGCGGTCATCACGCAGCTCGATCCGGAAGAGGACCGGCCGAGCGCGAGCGAGCTCTACCAGATCGGGACGGGGGCGATCGTGCGAAAGCTGACCCACCTGGGCGACGGGCGCGAGGCCGCCATGCTGGTCCTCGAGGGCCTCGAGCGGATCGCGATCGTCGACGAGCTGCAGGCCGAGCCCTTTCCGCGCGTGCGTGTCCGGCGCCTGGCCAGCGATCTGGGCGGCGCCGGCGACACCGTCTATACCGCCCTCCACCGGAACGTCCTCGATCTGTTCGAGGAGGTGGTGAAGAGCTCGCCGGGCCTGCCCGACGACCTCGTCGTGCTCGCGCGCAACATCACCGACGACAGCGCGCTGGCCGATGTGGTCGCCTCGGCGCTGGTCGAGGTGGCGGCGTCATCGCGGCAGGCCCTGCTCGCCTCGCTCGACGTGCGCCGCCGCATGGAGCGGCTGGTCGAGATCCTCGTCCGCGAGCGCGAGAGCCTGCTGGTCGGCGAGCGCATCCGCGACCAGGTGGCGCAGAAGATCGCCGGCACCCAGCGCGAGTACATCCTGCGCGAGCAGCTCAAGGCCATCCGGCAGGAACTGGGCGACGAGCAGGGCGAGGAAGAGGAGCTGGACGAGCTGCGCGGCCGCATCGACGACACCGACCTGCCCGACGAGGCGCGAGTGGAGGCGGAGCGCGAGCTGCGCCGCCTGCAGCACATCCCGCCCGGCTCGCCCGAGCACTCGATGGTCCGGACCTATCTCGACTGGCTGGCCGCGCTGCCGTGGAACCGGACCGGCGCCACCGTCGCCGACCTCGACCGGTCGGCCGCCATCCTGGACGAGGACCACTACGACCTCGCCAAGGTCAAGGAGCGCATCCTCGAGCACCTGGCCGTGCAGCGGCTCAAGCAGGAGCTCAAGGGCCCGATCCTCTGCTTCGTCGGCCCGCCCGGGGTCGGCAAGACGTCGGTGGGCCGCTCGATCGCGCGCGCCACCGGCCGCGAGTTCATCCGCCTGTCGCTCGGCGGCACCCACGACGAGGCGGAGATCCGCGGCCACCGCCGCACCTACGTCGGCGCGCTGCCGGGTCAGATCATCCGCGGGCTGCGCCGCGCCGGCACCTGCGACCCGGTGTTCATGCTCGACGAGGTCGACAAGCTCGGCAAGGACTTCCGCGGCGACCCGTCGGCGGCGCTGCTCGAGGTGCTCGACCCGGAGCAGAACTTCGCCTTCCGCGATCACTACCTCGACGTGCCCTTCGACCTGTCACGCGTGTTCTTCATCGCCACCGCCAACCTGATGGACCCGATCCCGGCGGCGCTGCGCGACCGCATGGAGGTGATCGAGCTGCCGGGCTACATCGACGAGGAGAAGCTCGAGATCGCCCTGCGCTACCTCGTCCCCAAGCAGATCGAGGCGCACGGCCTGAGCCCCGACCGGCACCTCCGCTTCGAGCACGGCGCGATCATGGAGGTCATCCGCAGCCACACCCACGAGGCCGGGGTGCGCAAGCTGGAGCAGCACGTCGCCGCGATCTGCCGCAAGCGCGCGCGCCAGGTGGTGCGCGGCGAGGACGGCAGCCTGACCGTCACGCCGGCGGTGGTCGGCGAGATGCTGGGCGCACCGCGCCACCGCATCGAGTCGCAGCTGGAGGAGCGCACGCAGCGCCCCGGCGTGGCGGTGGCCCTGGCCTGGACCCCGTACGGAGGCGACGTCCTGTTCGTCGAGAGCACGCGGCTGCCGCAGGGCAAGGGCGACTTCACCCTGACCGGCCAGCTCGGCGACGTCATGCAGGAGTCGGCGCGCACCGCGCTCAGCTGGCTGCGGGCCCACGCCGACGCGTACGGGATCGAGGAGCGCGCGTTCCGCAGCCACGACCTCCACGTCCACGTCCCGTCGGGCGCGGTGCCCAAGGACGGCCCCTCGGCCGGCGTGGTCATGGCGGTGTCGCTGGCGTCCCTCCTGACCGCCCGGCCGGTGCGCCCGTTCGTGGCCATGACCGGCGAGATCACCCTGAGCGGCGTGCTGCTGCCGATCGGCGGCATCAAGGAGAAGGTGCTCGCGGCCCGGCGCAGCGGCGTGCACGAGCTCATCCTGCCGAGCGACAACCGCCCCAACCTCCTGGAGGACGTCCCCGAGCACCTGCGCGAGGGCCTCGAGGTCCACTACGCGGCGACCATCGCGCAGGCGATCGACCTCGCGCTCGAGGGCCGCCCGCCCGCGGCGCGGCTGGAGCCGGCGCGGCCGCGGCGGGGTCCACCGACGGCGAGGCGGCGCGGTCAGTCGCCCTTGTAGGCCTCGCTCTCCGGCAGCGAGAGCTGGTTGCGGGGCAGCCCGCTCCAGTAGCTGATCTCGACCCCGGCCAGCACCGTGTACGAATCGATCGTGTCGCTCGGCATCGCGCGCGCCCGGATGCCCGGCGTGACGGCCCATCCGCCCGACAGTCGGTGCCCCATGAACCAGTCGTAGGTGAGCGCGAGCGAGTAGGCGGCGCCGTAGCCGCCATCGAGCTCGTCGAGCTCCGGGTCGTCGATGCTGGTCACGCCGAAGCCGATGCCGGCGTGGAGCGCCACGTTGCGCACGATCTCGACCTGCCCGGCCACGCCGAGCCCGACGATGCTGGCGGTCTGGCCGTCGCCCTTGGCCCCGGCGATGTCGAGGTTGAGGCCGAGCCCGAGCCGCGGCGTCAGCATCTGGCCCACCCGGATCGTGGTGCCGTAGCCGGTCCACGGTCCGAGCTCGTCGCCGTCGTTGTTGTTCATGGTCACCGCCGCGTGCAGCCCGGCGGCGACGAAGTAGCCCTGGCGGGCGCGCGGTTCGTCGAGGTGCTGCGCGCGAGCGCCGGCGGCGGCGCCCAGCGTCGCGGCCGCTGCCAGGAGGAGAGAGACGCCGTGCCTGACTCGCATGAGGCTCAGAACTCCGCCTTGAGGCCGAAGACCGTCAGGAGCGGCAGCCCGCTGTTCGGCTCCGACTCGGTGTAGTCGTAGTTGTACGAGACGCCCTCGGCGTTGTCGTAGTTGTAGACGTTCTGGATGTCGAGGTACGCGTTGAAGATCCAGTTGCGGTAGATCCAGCGCTTGTCGATGCGCAGGTCGAGCTGCTGGAACGTGCGGTCGCGCCCGGTGTTGGCCTCCCCGTAGGTGGGGTCGTAGCGATCCTCGCTGGCGTTGTAGACCGCGCCGACGATGGGCGTGTTCGGGTTGCCCGACACCAGGCGGAAGCGCGCGCCCACCTCCCAGTTGCGCGGCAGGAGGTAGCTCGCGGTCAGGTTGAGGATGTGCGTCTGGTCGAAGTCGAACAGGCGCTTCTCGGTCGCGTCGGTGTCGAGCCGCTCGGCGCGCGACAGCGTGTAGGTCAGCCAGCCGGTCAGGTTGGCGTTGAACTCGTGGCGGACGACCAGCTCCCCGCCCCACACCTCGCCGGTGCCGCCGTTGTCGTACTGGAGCGGCTCCATCGTGTCGCTGTCGCCGTCCATCACCAGGCGGTCGGTCGGGCTGACCAGGTGCCACAGGTTCTTGTAGAAGCCGGTCACGTCGAGGGTCAGGAAGGAGAGCGGCTTGTACTCGACGCCGGCCGACACGTGCAGCGCCCGCTCGTTGTCCAGGTCAGGGTTGCCGAACACGTCGCTGGTCTCGTGGATCTGCGGCTCCTCCACGAACAGGCCCACGCCGCCCTTCACGGTCCACCGGGGCGAGAGCGTCCAGCGGGCGGTGGCGCGCGGCTGCACGATGGTCTCGTCGGTGCGGCCGAAGTGGTCGATCCGCACGCCCGGCAGGAGCAGGAGCCCCTCGAAGGGCCGGACCTCCGCCTCGAGGAAGGCGCCCGGGTAGAAGTCGTTCTGGTTCTCGATGTCGGTGCGCAGGATGTCGTCGATATCGAAGTCGTTCTGCGGCGTCCCCTCGTCGGGCGGCGGCGGAAGCGCGATGTGAGCGTCGGTCTGGGTGAACTCGACGTCGGCGCCGACCGACAGCGCGAGCGGCTTGCCGAGATGAACCGTCGTGGTGTTCCTGAGCTGTGCGCTGCCGATCGAGTAGTCGAGGAGCAGCTGGCCGCCGGCGATGAAGAACTTGTCGCGTCCCGCCGAGACGCGGACGGTGTTCTCGAAGCTCTCGCCGGGCACGTAGTGGTAGGTGAGCAGGCCGCGGTAGAAGGTGGTCGAGTTCCTGATCGTGTTGCCGGTGAACTCCGGGTCGATGTCGGCCGGGTTGTCGAACAGGAGCTTGAGCCGGTCGTCGGAGAACAGGAAGTAGCTGCGCAGGTCGTGGGCGGGTGTCGGCCGGTAGTTGGCGAGGAGGTGGGCGTCGTAGTAGACCGGCGCGGTCTCCAGGCTGACCGGCGCGTCGGACGGGACGGCCAGGTTGAGGACGCCGTCGATGTAGCTGCGGCGGCCGGCCACGGCGATGCCCCCCTTGTTGCCGAGCGGCGCCTCGAGGAAGACGCCCGTGTCGATCAGGCTGACGTCGGCGTAGCCGCCCACCTTCCTGGGCTTGAGCTCCTTGAGGCGGATGTCGACGACGCCGCCCGTGCGGCGCCCGTACATGGTCGAGAAGTTGCCCGGATAGAACTCGATCGCATCCATGATGGAGACCGGAAAGACGCTCTTCAGGCCGCCGAAGTGATAGATGTTGGGGATCTCCATGCCGTCGAGCATGAACATCGAGTCCTCCGGGGCAGACCCGCGCACGATGAGGAGGCCCTGCAGGTTGCGCGCGACGCCCGCGAAGTTCTGCACCACGTTGACCGGATCGCCGAAGCCGCCGGGCACCTTGTCGAGCTCGGCGGCGGAGATGACCGTCCGGCTCACCTCCTTGCGCGGGCGCGACGCGGTCACCGTGACGTCGTACGGGTTGTACGACGCCTTCTCGACGTAGTAGGTGGCGTTGACGCGCAGGCCGGAGGCGATCGACTCGGTCGTGCGGTACGGGTAGTAACCGGGCGGCTCGGCCACCACCTTCCACCGGCCGGGCGACAGGTCGTAGAAGGTGAAGCGGCCGGTCGCGTCGGTGCTGGCCTCGAAGCCGCTCGGCTGCCCGCCCGCGCTCGGTGAGGGGCCCGGCGCGGGCGCCTTCTCGCGCGGCTTCTCGGTCTCCTGGCCGCCGTCGTCGCGGAACACGGTGACGACCACGCCGGCCAGCGGCAGACGCGTGCCGCGCTCGACGAGCACACCGGAGAAGTTCACGGCGGGCTGGCGGGCCGGCCCGGCCGGTTTCTCGGCCGTGCCCGCGCCCGGGGCTGGCTCGGCCGGCGGCACCGCCTCGGCGCGGTTCTTGATCGTGAAGTGGTAGCGGTAGGTGATCTGGACGGCGATGGCCTTGCCGTCGAGCTCGGCCGGGGTGAACAGCCACTCCTGCGCCGCCGCCATGGCCGCCTCGTCGAAGCCCATGCCGGGCGGATCGGCCGGCTGCGCGATGCCGACCGACTCGACCTTGCCGTCGGCGCCGATGTCGAGGAGCAGCACCACGTCCGCCTCGATGCCCTTGTCGAAGGCGTCCTTCGGGTACTCCGCCTCCACGAACTTCGTCTGCTTCGGCACCTTGCTCAGCTTGCCGGCCTCGATCTGCCCCTGGCCCTGCTTCCCCTGGCCCTGCTGTCCCTGGCCTGGCTGTCCCTGCGGGCCCTGCCTGGTGCCGGCGCCGGGCGGTGGCTGGGCCGAGGCCGCGCGGGCGCCGAGGACGAGCGCGGCCACTGCCAGCGCGCGCGACCCGGCCCTCACGGCGAATCCTCCAGGGCGACCACGCCGCTGGTCCACGCCACGCCCTCGCGATCGTCGCGCACGACCACCATCACCTCCGACGTGTCGGGCGCATAGTCGGTCGTGCTGTCCGGCGTCCATTCGTTCTCGCGGGCGTCATCGAGCGGCTCCACACCGTCGATGAACACCGTGTGCTGGAACTTCACGTCCCCGCTCTCCACGAACCAGGACACGGTGAGCCGCTCCGACACCTCCGCCGGATCGCCCTGGTCATCGACACCGGTGTATCGCTCGACGACGTCGGGCGGGATCGCGACCCGCACGACCGTCTCGTCGTGGCGCGGCAGCGTGACGGTCGGCTCGTCGCCGATGTCCTGCTCCTCGTCGCCCACCTCCGCGCTGAGCCCGTCCACGCTCGGGTTCTGGTTGGGGTCGTCGGTGTCGCGGAACCGGAGGCGCAGCGTGCGCACGCTGTCGATCTCCCGCCCGTCCTCGGTTCGCAGCGTGAGCTTGACCTGGGCCGGGAAGCCGCCGTTGCAGTCGAACAGCTCCGGCTGGTCGGCGACGCCCTCGCAGACGCTCGCGAGGATCGCCGGGTCGAGGGTGTTCTCGAAGCTCGCCGTCTTCCCGTCGCCGAGGTCGTACGGCGGGATGTCCGCCGCCGAGGCTCCGCCCAGCGCGGCCAGATCCTCCTCGGAGATGAGGCACGGGTAGCCCTGGTTGGCCGCCCCGGCGAACGGACACCAGCTCCAGCTCATGCTCGCCACCGAATCGTCCTGCGGCAGGTAGAGCAGCGCGTCGAGCGCGGTGGTCTCGCCGGTGGCCGGCGCCACCGGCTCGCTTCGGATGGCGAGCACGCGCGGCGTGACCAGGCGGTTGAAGGGATCGAAGTCCTCGGAGCAGCCGGCCGACAGCCCTGTGACAGCGATCAGGGCGGCGGCCAGCGCACCGAGGCCCGATGCGGCGTGTGCGCGTGGCGAGTTGGTCACGGGTTGTCGATGGTGAAGCGGTAGGTGTAGCTGAGGGTGTATGGGATCGGCGTGCCGTCGCGGGTGGCGGGCGAGAACTCCTCCGCCAGCGCCGTCTTGCGCGCCGACTCGTCGAACTCGGGGTAGCCGGCGCTCCTGATGATCTTCACGCTCTTCACTTTCCCGTCGGCGTCGAGGCTGACCATGACGGTGACCGACGCCTCGACGCCCTGGGCAAGGAGCTGCCTGGGATAGGGCGGCCTGGCCGGCCGCTTGCGTTTGGGCAGGACGTACTTTGCCCCGGCGGTCGGGAGGCGCGACGCGACCTGGTTGACCGACTTCGGCGGCGCGACCCGCGCGACCTTCTTCGGATCGGCCGCGCGCTTCTCGGTCTCGCCGTCTCGCGTGTTGCCGACGCCGAACGAGGGCCCGCCTCCGCCCTGGCTGGTGGAGTCGAGGTTGAGCCCGACCACGCGCGGCGGCGGCTTGTCGCTGCGGTCCGGCGGCGGCCGGTCCGGCGGCGGCTGGATCTCGCGGCGCCGGGGCTCGGGCCGCGGCTTCTCGATCCGCTCCGGCGGCGGCGGCACCGGCGGCGTCTTGTCGGGCAGGCGCTCGTGCTCGTGGACCTCGACCGCGACCACGTCGCGCTTGCGCTCGCGGTCGTGCCCGAGGCCGAACAGCGAGCCGACGCCGTACACCCCGGCGTGGACGCCGGCGGCGAGGACGATGACGCCGGCCGCGACGAGGAGCCTGGCCCCGCTACCGAGCTGGCCGCGCGCCAGCGGGTCGAACGCGCGCTGCTCGGGCGAGAGCGGGCGCACGGTGCGCGCCTCGACGCGGGCGCGCGCGGCGTGCCGCTGGGCCAGCAGGCGCTGCCCCAGCGGCGCGCGCGGCGACTGCCCGGGCGGGCGGCCCCGCCCCGATGACGCAGACGAGCTCATGCCATCTCCCGGCTCACTGCCCCGGGGCGGACTTGCGCCGCTCCACGTCGAGCGCGAACGCCCCGACGCCGTTCTTCTTCACCAGGTCGATGACGTCGACCACCTCGCCGTACGCGACCCCCTCGTCGGCCGAGATGACCGCCTGCGTCTTGGGGTTGGCGCGCGCCTGCTGGCGAATGAAGCGCGCCGCCTCGGCGAAGGTGGTCTTCTTGCCGTTGAGCGAGAGGTCGTGGCTCCTGGTGTAGACGAGGTTGATGGTGGACTCGATCGCGCTGCCGGCGCTGGCCGCCTTGGGCAGCTCCACCTTGATCTGCGCCCGCATGATGGCGGCGGAGGTCAGCATGAAGATGACCAGCAGCACCAGCACGATGTCCACGAACGGGATGACGTTGATCGAGGCGAGGATGCCCTCGTCCTCGCTCTCTCGACTGAGGCTCTTCATCGTCGATCCATCCGGCGCGCTACTCGTCGCCCCGCGACGGCTCGACCGACTTGAGGTTCGACAGGACCACGCGGGCCAGCATCTCGCACCCGGTCGCGCTGTGCTTGACCCGCGCCTTGAACACGTTGTAGGCGATGACCGCCGGGATCGCGACCAGCAGGCCGACCGCCGTGGCCAGCAGCGCCTCGGCGATGCCCGCCATGACCGCGCCGCTGGCCTCGGCCATGTTGGTCGACAGGTCGCGGAACGATCGGATGATGCCCAGCACGGTGCCGAACAGGCCGATGTAGGGCGCGTTGCTGGCCAGGGTGGCGAGGAAGCCGAGCCGCCGCTCGTAGCGGGCGCGCTCGCGGCCGAGCGCGCCCGAGATGAGATCCTCGACCGACTCCGGTCCCTTGTCGTAGGAGAGGAGGCCGGCCAGGACCGAGTTGGTCTCCAGCGAGTCGTGGCGGCGCAGCACCTGGGCCGCCGCGTGGTAGTCGCCCTTGTCGAGGGCGCGGGCCAGCTCGCCGCGCACGACGTCGGCGTTCACCCGGTGGCGCGCGTAGAAGATCACGCGGTCGATGATGACGGCGATCGACACCATCGACAGGCCGAGCAGCAGCCAGAGCACCCACTCCGACTCGAACACGGGCAGATCGAGCAGGGTCTGGACCAGGGTTCCGGTTTCGTTCACGCTGAAGCCTCCATCAGGAACTGGGATGCGCGGTTGCGCGCAGCGGCGTGGTGCGGAGCGGGACGGCCGCTGTGGCGGCGCGGCCCGAACCCGTGGCAGCCGCCCATCAGCACGCGGGCGGCCGCCTCCGGGTCACACCCACCGGGGGCGCTTGCTCGGTTTAGCCACGTTTCACTCCACTGAACAACCATTCACTGAGCCTTCATTCCGAGCAACGGTCGAACTCGAATCCGGACGCGGCAAGATCTGGGAAGGTGGGGGAGCAAAAAAAAATGGAAGCCGGGCGGTGGGGCCATCGTCTCGGGCAGTGACAGAACACCGGAGCAGCCGTGAAGCGACCCACAAATCGAAGAGTGATTTCCATCATCGCCGGCCTCGTCGTCCTGGTCGGAGGCATCTGGGGTTATCGCGCCTACAAGGCGCGCGAAGAGGGCGACGTTCAGTATCAAGTCGCGCCGGTCGCGCGCGGAGAGCTGGCCTCGCAGGTGACGGCCAGCGGCACCCTGTCGCCGCTGGTGACCGTCCAGGTCGGCAGCCAGGTCTCGGGGCGCATCAAGGACCTCTTTGCAGATTTCAACGCGCGCGTGCACAAGGGCCAGGTCCTCGCCAAGATCGACCCGGAGCTCATCCAATCGGATGTCACGAAGGCGCGCGCAAATCTCGCGGCGGCGCGGGCCGCGGTCACCCACGCGGAGGCGGACCGCAGCCAGGCCAAGCTGAACAACGATCGCCAGAAGGCCCTCGCCGCCAAGAGCCTGGTCGCGCAGGCCGACGCGGACAACGCGCTGGCCGCGCTGAAGGCGGCCGATGCGCAGGTCGACGCGGCCAAGGCGAGCCTGTCGCAGGCGCGCGCCGCCCTCACTCAGTCGGAGACGAACCTGGCCTACACCACCATCGTCTCGCCGATCGACGGGGTCGTCATCTCGCGCGACGTGAACGTCGGGCAGACGGTGGCCGCCTCGCTGCAGGCGCCCACGCTGTTCACCCTGGCCGAGGACCTGGCCAAGATGGAGGTCCACACCAGCGTGGCCGAGTCCGACGTCGGCCGGCTGAGCCAGGGCATGGACGTCGAGTTCACGGTCGACGCGTACCCGTCCGACCGCTTTCACGCGACGGTCAAGGAAGTGCGCTACTCGCCGACCACGGTGCAGAACGTCGTCACCTACGACGCGGTGGTGTCGGTCGACAACCGCGAGCTCAAGCTGCGCCCGGGCATGACCGCCGACGTCACGTTCCTGGTCGAGAAGCGCGACAACGCGCTCATGGTCCCGAACGCGGCGCTGCGCTTCCGGCCTCCGCCCGACGTGCTGGCCCGGATCGGCTGGAAGGGCCCGCAGGGTGGCGACGGCCGGGGCGCCCAGGTCGGCGCGCGCTCCGTGGCGACGAGCGATCCGCCGGCCGGCGCGGGCGGCGCTGCGAGCGCCCCGGCCACGGGCAGCCGTGGCAATGGCAGCGGCAGCGGCAGCGGCAATGGCAGTGGCAATGGCAATGGCAGTGAGATCCTGTCCGGCGGCGCGGCGGCGGGGGCGGGCGGCGCGGCTGCGCGCAGCGCCGACGGCGCGCGGCGCGGGCGCGGCGGGGCGGATCGCGCCAACCGCCGCCTGGTCTGGACGCTCGGCGAGGACGGTGCGCCGAAGCCGGCCATGGTGCAGATCGGCATCAGCGACGGACGCCAGACCGAGATCGTCAAGGGTCTCGACGAGGGCGACCAGATCATCACCGGCGTGGTCGGCGCGGGGGCCTCGCAGGCCGACCAGTCGCAGGGCGGCGGCAACACACCGGGTCAGCGCGGCGGCGGCGGCGGCGGCCGGCGCGGCGGCATGGGCCGATTCCTCTAGAGGACGTCATGGCACTCATCGAGATCGAAGACCTCCACAAGACCTACGACAGCGGCGATGTGCAGGTGCACGCGCTGCGCGGCGTGACCATGAACATCGCGTCCGGCGAGTCGGTGGCCATCATGGGCAGCTCCGGCTCGGGCAAGTCGACGCTGATGAACATCCTCGGCTGCCTGGATCGACCCACCCGCGGGCACTACCGGATGGACGGCGAGGACGTCGGCGCGCTCGACCGCAACCGCCTGGCCGAGATCCGCAACCGCACGCTCGGCTTCGTGTTCCAGAGCTTCAACCTGCTGGCGCGCACCAGCGCGGTCGAGAACGTGGAGCTGCCGCTGGTCTACGCGGGCGTGTCGGGACGCGAGCGCCGGCGCCGCGCCACCGTCGCGCTCGACCGGGTCGGCCTCGGCGCGCGCCTCGACCACACGCCCAACCAGCTCTCGGGCGGGCAGCAGCAGCGCGTGGCCATCGCGCGCGCACTGGTCGGCCAGCCCAAGATCATCCTGGCCGACGAGCCGACCGGCAACCTCGACTCGCGCACCAGCATCGAGATCATGGCGCTGTTCCAGGAGCTGGTCGCGAGCGGCATCACGCTCATCCTGGTCACCCACGAGCCGGACATCGCCGCGCATGCCGCGCGTGTGATCGAGATGCGCGACGGCAAGGTCACGTCCGACCAGGTCCACGCGCCGGTGCCGGCGGTCCCGCGGCCCGCCGACGATTCCGATGACGGCGACGCGGCGGGCCTGTCCGACCGCGACCGCCACGGCGACGTGCCCGACCTGAACGACGTCGACGACGAGAGGTTTCCGCTATGAACCCATTGCAGATCGCTTCGGTCGCGGCGCGGGCGCTCCTGCGCAACAAGATGCGATCGTTCCTGACCACGCTCGGCGTCATCATCGGCGTCGGGGCGGTCATCGCGATGACCGCGATCGGCGCCGGCGCCAAGGCGCGCGTCGAGAAGACCTTCGAGTCGATGGGCAGCCGCATGCTGGTCGTCCGCTCCGGCTCGTCGCGCTCGGGCGGCGTGCGCGGGGGGGCCGGCAGCCAGCCGACCATCACGTGGGACGACATGCGCGCGATCAGCGAGGAGGTGCCGACGGTCGCGCACGTGGCCCCGGTGCTGCAGACGCGGGCGCAGGTGATGGCCGAGGGCCAGAACTGGAACACCCAGGTGCAGGGCACCACGCCCGAGTACTTCATCATCCGCGAGTGGCCGGTGGCCAGCGGCGTCCTGTTCAGCGACCAGGAGGTGGCGACCAGCGCGAAGGTCGCGGTGCTGGGCAAGACCGTGGTCGACAACCTGTTCGGCCCCTACGCCGATCCGATCGGCCAGATCGTGCGGGTCAACAACGTCCCGTTCGAGGTCATCGGCGTCGCGGGCAGCAAGGGGCAGTCGGCGTTCGGCCAGGACAACGACGACGTCGTGTTCGTGCCGCAGACGACCTACCGCTCCAAGCTGCAGGGTGAGCTGCGCCAGTACATCAGCGGCAGCGTGAACGTGCAGGCGGCCACAAAGGAGACGACCGACCTGGCCCAGACCCAGATCGAGGAGCTCCTGCGCCGGCGCCACCGCCTCGCCGAGGGCAGCGACGACGACTTCCAGGTGCGCAACCTGTCCGACATCGCCGAGGCACAGCAGGAGGGAGCCGCCACCATGACGTCGCTCCTGGCCGGCATCGCGCTGGTGAGCCTCATCGTCGGCGGCATCGGCATCATGAACATCATGCTGGTCAGCGTCACCGAGCGGACGCGCGAGATCGGCCTGCGCATGGCCATCGGCGCCAAGCCGCGCAGCATCCTCGTCCAGTTCATGGTCGAGGCGGTCACGCTCTCGGTCATCGGCGGCCTGATCGGCGTGGGCGCCGGCATCGGCGCCGCCTCCTATCTCGTGGCCCGCTTCGACTGGCCCATGCTGCTCCAGGTCGACATGATGATCATCGCGGTCGTCTTCAGCGGCGTGGTCGGCATCGGGTTCGGTCTCTATCCCGCCTACAAGGCTTCTCGCCTGGATCCGATCCAGGCCCTGAGGTACGAGTGACATGCCCTTCCTGGCCCTTCTGTTCCCCCTGCAGATCGCGGCCGCGACTCCGACCGCGACCGCGACGGTGACCATCGACGATGCGGTCGGCTCCGCGATCGCCCACCACCCGGATGCGGTGGCGGCCGGAGCCCAGAGCGACGTCGCCCACGCGCAGGCGCGTCAGGCCCGCGCCCCGCTCCTGCCCACCCTCGACGCGACCGGGCGCTACGGCTACTCATGGACCGACATCGGCGGCGGTGACGGGGTGATCGACGACGGCGACGGCGGCACCGGCGGCGGTTTCGGTAGCGGCAGGAGCGGCGATTCGTACAACGCGTCGCTGTCGGGCGGGCTGCTCCTGTGGGACTTCGGGCAGACGGTCAACCGGTGGCGTTCGGCGGTGGCCGCGTCGGACGCGGCGGCGGGAGATGCCGACTCGGTGCGCCAGAGCATCGTGCTCAACGCGCGGGTGGCGTTCTTCGACGCGCTCGAGACGCGCCAGCTCATCGACGTGGCGCGCGAGACCCTGGCCAACCAGGAGCGGCACCTGTCGCAGACCGAGGAGTTCGTGCGCATCGGCACGCACCCGGAGATCGACCTGGCCAGGCTTCGCACCCAGGTGGCGGCGGCGCGCGCGGCGCTCATCCGCGCCGAGAACGATCACCTGAGCGCCAAGTCCACCTTGAACCGGACGATGGGCGTCAAGCGATCGCTCGACTACGAGGTGGCGGCGCCGAAGCTGCCCGCGCTCGAGGCGGAGAGCCAGGACACCGCGCAGCTCTACGCGGTCGCGGTCGCCAACCGCCCCGAGTACGTGTCGGCGCGGGCGTCGGTGCGCGGGCAGGAGGCCGGCGTGCGCGCGGCGCGGGTGTGGTTCCTGCCGTCCCTGCGGCTGGGCGCGGATGCGAGCTACTCGGGACAGGACTTCGGCGATCCGACCTGGGGTGCGTCGGTCGGCGTGACCCTGAACTGGAACCTGTTCGACGGGCTGGCCTCGCCGGCGGCGACCGACGCCGCGCGCTCGCAGCTGGTCATCCAGGAGGCCCGGCTGACCGGCGTCGAGCAGCAGCTGTGGCTGGAGGTCGAGCAGGCGCGCATCGGCGTGGCGTCGGCGCGCGCAGAGCTGGAGTCGGCCGAGCAGGCGGTCACCTCGGCGCGCGAGCTCCTGCGCCTGGCCGAGGAGCGCTACGCGGCCGGCGTGGGCAACTCGCTGGAGCTGTCCGACGCCCAGCTGGAGCTGGCCACCGCGTCCGCGCAGCGAGTGCGCGTCGACCACGATCTGGCGGCGGCGCGGGCTCAGCTGCTGCGGGCGCTGGGAAGGCGAGACTGGCGATGAGAAGATGGCGCCGGGAGACGTTCCGCGGAGCAGGCGGAGCAAGCGGTGACCCGGCAGGCGCTGCCCACATCGGAGGCGGACGGGGGCGAGCTCGCCCCGGTCGCGGAGCGTGCGCGCGCGGGCGAGCGCGATGCGTTCCGCGAGCTCATCGAGCGCACCTCGCCGCGCATCTACCGGCTGGCGCTGCGCGTGCTCGGCGACCCGGATGAGGCGGACGACGTGGTGCAGGAGACATACATTCGCGCGTGGGGCAGCCTCGAGGAGCTGCGCGATCCGGCGGCGGTGATGGGCTGGCTGTCGCGCGTGGCGCGCAACGCGGCGCGCGACCGGCTGCGCTGGTGGAAGCGGCGACCGCGCGAGTCGTTCGACGAGGCGGCGCTGCCGCTGGCCCGGCTGGTGCAACAGGCCGACAGCGCGCCGCTGGCCGACGAGCAGCTGGCCGCGGCCGAGACCGGCGCCGCGGTGGCGCGCGCGGTGGCCGCGCTGCCCGACAAGCACCGCGTGGTGCTGCTGCTTCGCGAGGCGGACGGCATGAGCTACGACGAGATCGCCGAGGCGCTCGGCGTCGCGGTCGGCACCGTCGAGTCGCGCCTGCACCGGGCGCGCGCGGCGCTGGCCCGCCGGCTGAAGCGCCTGGCGCCAGGAGAGGTCACGCCATGAAGTGCAGGCATTCGCAGCGACTGTTCAGCCGCCATCTCGACGACCGGCTGAGCGAGGGCGAGTGGCAGGAGCTCGAGCGGCACCTGGCCGGGTGCGCCGCCTGCCGGGCGGAGCTGGTGCGCTGGGAGGTGCCGTCGAGCGCGCTGCGCGCGATGCGGGCGCGCCGGCCCGAGCCGCCCGACGGTGCGGCCGACGGGATCTGGCGCGCGGTGCTGGCCGCGATGGCGGCGAGCCGGGCGGCGCCGAGCTTCGAGGAGCGCTTCGTGTGGGCGGCGCGGCGGGCCGCGGCGGTGGGCGTGCTGGCGGCGGGCCTGGTGTGGGGCGGATTGCTCCTTCGCGGCGCGTCGCCGGGCGACGGGGCGATGGCGGAGCTGGGCGAGCCGGACGCGACC